>DATLXP010000020.1:0-2236 GCA_035575695.1 Vicinamibacterales bacterium | reverse complement strand
TGGTATACTGCCCGTCAGTCAGGTGGAAGTTGCCTCCTGCTTGAGCCCTTGCCAAGCGCCTGAATCGAGATCCGCCTCGTTTCTCCCGCCACTGTCAGAGAGCTGAGCCGCAGCCGCATCCATCACACGATCCAGGGTGCCAGAGCCTCGTGCCGCGGCCGCTGCCGGATCATCTTCGTGAACCGCCCCTGCAAGGGGCAGAAGTGAGAATCAGAGATGGCTCGAAAACTCTACGTCGGCAATCTCCCATTCACCGCAGGCGAGCAGGAGCTCCAGGAGCTCTTCGGCAGCGCCGGGCAGGTCGAATCGGTGAACATCGTGCGTGACATGGCGACTGGTCGCGCGCGCGGGTTCGCATTCGTCGAAATGGTCACGGAGGAAGACGCGCAGAACGCGATCACCAAGCTTCACGATACGCAGTTCGGCGGACGCAACCTGACCGTGAACGAGGCGCGTCCGAAGACGCCGGGCGGCGGAGGCGGCGGCTTCGGTGGCAATCGCGGTGGCGGTGGCGGCGGCAGCGGCAGCGGGGGCGGCGGCAATCGTCGTCGCGAGCCGAGGTGGTAAGAGAAAAGGGCCGCGTCTCCGGACGCGGCCTTTTCATCGGCTGATCGTGTCAGTCCATTTTCTTTGCCCTCTGGTCCCGGCCCCCCTGCCTCAACACGAGCGCCACGACCTTTCCTGACGCATCCTTCTCGAACGTGATCGTCGCCTCCATCACCTTGGGAAAGAACACCGTGTCCGACTCCGGAAAGACCTCGATCTTTCCCTGGCCCGTCGCCTGGGTCATCAGGCTGTTCCCTTCCCGCGTCACGGTCATGACGAAGGTCGGTGTCAGTTCGTACTTCCCCACGTATTGATTGAAGACCGTCGGGTCGATCCTGGCGACGGTCCGAGCGACCGGAACGGTGTAAGGCTGGCCGAAATAGATCGCGAGCACATCCCCCGCGATCGTACTCGCCTGGCTGTTGGCGTGGTTGGCCAGGACGATCGCGGTGACGTTGGTGTCCGGCACGCGGATGATCATGCTGGAGAAGCCGTTGATGCCCCCTGCGTGAGCCGTCCGTCGATGGCCGAACGTGCGGGCCGACGGCTCAGGGACCGACCACCCGTACGCGTAGTGCTCCTTGAACGACGTCCACATGACCTGCTTCGCGACGGCCGGAAGCAGCCGTTCGGTATAGAGCGCCTGGTCCCACTTGAGGAGATCTTCGACGGTCGAATACATGGAGCCCGCCGCGTAGGGCTGTTGCATGTCGAGCGCGTTGGCGTTGGTGATCGCGGTGCCGCGCCCCTGGTATCCCGACGCGCGGCGCGGAAGGATGGTGCCGGGCCAATCGTACCCGGTGTCGTGCATCCCGACCGGGGCGAATATCTGCTCGCGCAGCACATCCTCGTACTTCTTGCCGGCCGCCTTCTCGATCACCGCTCCCAGCAGGAAATAGCCCGAGTTGTTGTACGCGTACCGCTCGCCCGGCACCCACTGCAGCGGCAGATCACGGAAGAAGCCGATCATCTCATCGATCGTCTTCGGCATCATGTTGACCTTGCGCCACTCCGGAAGGGCCGTGTAGGTCGGGATCCCAGACGTGTGCGTGAGCAGGTGATGGATCGTGACCGGTTTCCAGGTGTCGGGGCACGGGGCGACGAACACGCACACCGAGTCTCCGAGCTTCAGCTTCCCCTGTTCGCGAAGCTGCATGACGAGCATCGAGGTGAACTGCTTGGTGATCGATCCGATGCGGAATTTGGTCTGCGGAGTATTGGGCACCTGCCACTCGATATTGGCGAAACCGTAACCCTTCGAGACCAGCGGCTGCCCCTGCTTGGCCAGCAGGATAGTCCCGCTGAAACTGTTGGTGGCGACCTGCGCCAGCATGTACTCCTCGATCTTGGCGGTGAGCGCGGCGGAATCCAGCGGTGCCGGGACCGCGGGAGCGACGACCTGCGGGGGCGCGGCCGGAGCGGCGGTCTGGGCACCCAGCCCCCTTCCGGCGGGGCCTGACGTGACAAGCGTGATGAGGCCGATGGCCAGGACAACGCGGGGGAATGGATGCATGCGGAGATTCTACGGGGATTCGACGGAACTGGTTCCGGTGACAGTGGCACGCACTGCATAAACGTGGTATGGTGAAATCGTCGGTGGAAAGACAGTCCGCTTTTGCAGCCCCCGCGTCAGACGAATCGAGCCTTGTATCCCTCGCTTCAGCACAACGTGATCGGTTAGCTACGCAGC
>DATLXP010000019.1:0-16980 GCA_035575695.1 Vicinamibacterales bacterium | reverse complement strand
TCAGCCTCGCGGGTCTCGAGACGGACACGATGCTCGCCAGCTACCTTCTGGATGCCACGCGATCGTCGCATCCCCTGGAAGAGCTCGCGCTGGAGCACGCGGGATACAAGGCGCTGCGCGAAGAGGACGTCTGCGGTCGCGGCGCCAAGGCCACGCCCTTCGCGCAGCTTCCGATCGAGCGCGCGCTGGCGTTTGCCGGCGAGCGGTCTGACCTGGCGCTGCAGATGGCCGCGCCGCTCCGCGAATTGCTGCGCGCCGAGAAGCTCGACACGCTCTACCAGGACCTGGAACTGCCGCTCGTGCCCGTGCTCGTCGACATCGAGCGCGCGGGCGTCAGGATCGACTGCGCGGCCCTCGCGGCGCAGGCCGGGTCGGTCGAGCGCGAGCTCGCGCGCCTCGCGGGGCTCATCTACGAGCAGGCCGGCGAGGAGTTCAACATCAACTCGCCGAAGAAGCTGTCGGAGATCCTCTTCGACAAGCTCGGGATGAAGACCGAAACGATACGCCGGACGACGAAGACGAAGGCGCAGTCGACGGCGTTCGAAGTCCTCGAGGAGCTGGCCCTCGCGCACGAACTGCCGAGGCTGATTCTCGGCTGGCGCAGCCTCATGAAACTGAAGGGTACGTACATCGACGCCCTTCCGCAGCTCGTGAACCCGGTCACCGGCCGCGTCCACACGTGTTTCAACCAGGCGGTCGCCGCGACCGGACGCTTGAGCAGCAGCGATCCGAACCTGCAGAACATCCCGATCAGGACCGAGGTCGGACGCGAGATCCGGCGCGCGTTCATCGCGGACCGCGGGCACGTGCTCATCTCGGCGGACTACTCGCAGATCGAACTGCGCGTGCTGGCGCACCTGTCGAACGAGCAGACATTGATCGATGCGTTCAGCCGGAATGAAGACATTCACGACCGGACCGCCGCCAAGGTGTTCGGGACCGTCAGCGGACTGAGCACTCACGAGCTGCGCCGCCGCGCCAAGATCATCAACTACGCCCTGCTGTACGGAAAACAGGCGTTCACGCTGTCGAAAGACATCGGCGTCTCCAGGCAGGAAGCACAGGAGTTCATCGACGCGTACTTCGCGGGCTTCCCTTCCGTGCGCGGGTTCATCGACCTGCTCCTGGAGTCGGCCCGCGAGACCGGGGTGGTGAAAACCATGTTCGGTCGCCGCAGGCTGGTGCCGGAGCTCACGAGCCGGAATGGGCAGATCCGCGGGGCCGCCGAACGCGAGGCGGCGAACCTTCCGATCCAGGGGACGGCGGCCGACATCCTGAAGAAGGCCATGATCGACGTGCATCGCGCCCTTCCGTCGGTCGCCGGAGGACGCGCGCGCATGATCCTGACCGTCCACGACGAGCTGCTGTTCGAGACCCCCGCGGACGCGGCCGACGAAACCGTCGCGCTCGTCCGGGAGCAGATGGAACAGGCCGTCGTACTGAAGGTGCCGCTGACGGTGGACATCGGCGTGGGCGAGAACTGGAAGGAAGCGAAGAGTTGAGCCGCGGTTCAACACGGTTCAACACGGGAAAGGCGTCTTCCATGCGCGCCACACTTGTCTACACAACTCTAGGGGTCTTGGTGACTGTCGCTGCATTGGCCTTCTGGACTGGCGAAGACCCGAGCGCTGAACGTCAGAAGCCGACCAAGTCCCGCACGATGCACACAGATGGCGGTGTTGGCGCGCCCGACACGACCGACGAACTGTGGGCAATGAGTCCTTTGGTCGTCGATGCACTGATCAAGAATTCTCGTCCAGCGGACACCACTCTTACGGGAGCGGTACGTTTTCTTCTTGAAACCGGGACCAGGTGACGGCTCCTTCGTGATGGCGACCAATACGCCTGATAGCGCTTTTCTCTTAACGAATGACGCTCGTGTTGAACCACGCGGCAGTAGCAAGGCGAGTCGGGAATTAGGCCGATATAGCCGCGAGGACTTGTTGAACCGTCTGAGAACGCTTGCGGAGCTGCGCCGATGAGGCTCAACGCCACGGTGCAACACCGCTCAACACCAGCGTAACTGGCCGTGTTGAACCGTGTTGAACCGTGGCTGCGTTGAACAGTGGCTGCGTTGAACCGTGGCGGTGTTGAACAGCGGCGTTACCTGGACCAGCCGGCCTTGAACGTCTCCCACTCGGCCGTCATCGCCGCGGTGGCCTGAGTCGCCTCGCGGCCGGTGACGCGTGCGGCAAGCTCGGGGATGAGCGCCTGCAGCACAAGGCGATCCAGGTCCGCGCGAAGCGCCACGCCACGATCGCGCGTCAGGGGCGCCCGCAGCCACCCCGCCATGGCCTGACTCCACGCCGCATCGAGATCGCCGGCACCCCGCGCCGCTGCCACCAGCCAGTAACTGCCAGGACCGCTCCCCGGATCGCGCTCGACTTCCTGCGCCATGCGTGAGCTGATGCGCGCGTAGACGTCGGCACGCTCCATTTGGGGACGCACGGTCACGTGTCTATCGAGCGCGGTGGCCCACCAGTCGAGCACGCGTTCGTGCGCGGAGGGCCCGAGCACGCCAGAAGGCGTGATGAGCGGTTCGAACATCGCCGCGGCCGCCGCGAAACGCTCTTCGAGGAACAATCCCTCCGCCAGGCCGACCATCAACTCGAGGCGTTCACGGGGGCCGAGCGCGGCAGCCGTCACGTGTCGCAACTCCGCACGTGCGTTGCTCAGATCGATGTCGGAACCGGTCTGCCTGAACCGCTCGAGGAGGATTCGACCGAGCACCACGCGCGCGCCGTCGGACGTCGATGGAACCGACATCGCGGAGCGGGCCGTCTGCTCGGCGGCGTCGTACTGGCCGGCGTTGTACAAACGCCTCGCCTCAGCCAGCCCGTCCTGCGCGCCGAGCGGCGCCTGCGACAGGACAAGGGAGGCAACGCAGGCAGCAAAGAGGCGCACGCTCCGGATGGTAGCACACGGTCAGCGGCCACTAACTCACTGTCACAGAGTCACTTACATGACAATGACGGATCTGTTGGACTATAATCACCGCCGTGGTGGAGCCCGTCGTCATTCCGCGATCCGAGCACGCGCTCTCGAGGCGCGATATCGATTCGGACGCACTCAAAGTTCTCTACCGCCTCCACGAACATGATTACGTCGCCTACCTGGTAGGCGGCAGCGTTCGTGACCTCCTGCTCGACCGGCATCCCAAGGACTTCGACATCGGGACGTCCGCCCATCCCCACCAGATCAAGAAGCTGTTCCGCAATTGCTGGATCATCGGCCGGCGTTTCCGCCTGGCCCATGTGAAATTCGGCACGAAGACGATCGAGGTGGCGACATTCCGCCGGCTGGTCGACGCTGCGGAACTGGCGGCGGAAGCCGAGGCCGCGACCGCGCGCGCGGCGGCGGAGGAGGCGGAGGCGGATGCCGCGGCGCAGGACGAGGCATCGGACGCCGACGACCTCCAGCGCCAATACACGGAGGATGACGTTCAACAAGGGGGGCGGGCACCTGCCCCTCGATCGCGACGACGGGCAGAGGATCACCTGATCCATCGCGACAACGCGTACGGCACGCCCGAAGAGGACGCGTTCCGGCGCGACTTCACGGTGAACGCGCTCTTCTACGACATCAGCACGTTCTCGATCATCGACTACACGGGTGGGCTGAAGGATCTCGAGGCCCGCGTCATCCGGAGCATCGGCATCCCTGAAGTGCGGTTCCTCGAGGACCCGGTCCGCATGCTCCGCGCGGTCGTCCTCGCCGCTCGCCTCGAGTTCACCATCGACCCTGATTCACTCGAGGCCATCGCGCATCACAAGCACGAGATCGCCCGCAGCGCGGCGCCGCGCCTGCTCGAGGAGTACTTCAAGATCCTCCGGTCGGGCCACGCGGCGGAAGCGTTCCGGCAGCTCGGCGACACGGGGCTCCTGAAGGAGATCACGCCGGAGCTGGCCGACGCCCCGGCCGCGTTCTGGCGCGCCGTCACCGCGATCGACCGGTATCGTGCACGGTTCCAGTCGGCCCCCGACTCACTGACCAACACGGTCCTGGCCGGCACGCTCCTGCAGCCACTTGGCATGATCGGGCGCCGGGCTCGTTTCAGCGCCGACCCGCTCGAGCGGCGCATCGAGCTGGGCCTGCTGCCGATCGCACGGCGGGACATCGAACGTCTGCAGCAGATGTTCAGCATCCTGCCGCGGCTGATGGATCTCGAGGCCCCCGTGCGAGCCCAGCGCGGGCTGCTCCACCGCTCGTCTCTCGCCGAGGCGCTGACCTGGCTCGACATCCACGGCGATCGCCCGGACGTCGTCGCGCACTGGCGTCAGTTGCAGTCGCAGCGATCGGAGCATCCCGAGGAGATGGCGGCTGACGCCGGGTCACCGGACCCCTTCCTGCGCCGTCGCCGGCGGCGCCGCCGCGCCCCCCGCAGACCCCTCTAAGCCGTTACGGCTCCGCGATGAACCGGTAGCCCACCCCTCGTACCGTCAGCAGGTGCTTCGGCTTCGACCCGTCCTTCTCGATGTAGCGCCGCAGACGCACGACAAAGTTGTCGATCGCGCGGGTGTCGGTGTCTTCGCGAACGCCCCACACATCCTCGAGCATCGCTTTGCGCGACACCGCCTTGCCTTCGTGCCGGACGAGGTACCGAAGGAGGTTCACCTCCATCAGCGTCAACGGCAGCGTCCGGTCGTCCACGCGCAGTTCCTGCGTGTCGAAGTCGATGGTCCGGCCCGCAAACGTGAACTGGTCCACGCCTCGCTTCGTCCACGCGCTGCGTCGCAGCAGGCCGCTGACGCGCGCCAGCAGGATGGCGAGCTCCGTGGGCTTGGGCAGGTAGTCGTCGGCGCCGGCCTCGAATCCCTGCAGGACGTCTTCCGGCCGGCCGCGCGCGGTCAGTATCAGCACGGGGATGAACTGCCGCGCCGTGCGCAACTCACGGACGACCGCGAAGCCGTCCTTGCCAGGGAGCATGATGTCGAGCACCACGAGGTCGTACGGCTGGCGATCGGGTCCGATCAATCTGGAGGTGGCCGCCTCGCCTGTGTCCACGACGTCGGCGGCGTATCCTTCCGCTTCGAGATTGAAGCGGAGAACCTCGGCAAGATGCTGCTCGTCCTCCACGATGAGGACCCTCGGAGGCGGTGTCATGCGACGTCCGGGGCTCGTGGCAGCAACAGCGTGAAGGTGCTTCCGCGCCCCGGCCCGTCGCTCTCGGCGAACGCCTTGCCGCCATGGCGTTTCGCAACGGAGCGGACGATGAACAGCCCCAGCCCGCTGCCTTTCGCCCTGACCGACATGCCGTGAATGCGGTAGAACCTGCGAAACACCCGCTTGAGCTCGTGAGGCGAGATCCCGGCGCCACGGTCCGCCACCTTCAGGGCCAGGCGTGACATGTCTGCGGTTTCCTGCAGCGAGATGCTGATGCTCGGGGGGCCGGTCGAGTACTTGACGGCGTTGTCGATCAGATTGAAGACCGCGGCCTTCAGCTCGTCGGCATCCCCGACGACCGCCGCGGCCGAGGCGGTGCGGTTGTCGAACGACACCGCGCCAGCCGTCAGATGGAAGCGGGTCAGCGCAAGCGCCACGCACTCCTGCACGATGTCGGCGAGATCGATTCGGGCCTGTGCAATGCGGCGGAACTGAGACAGCGTGCTGCCGGCGCGGAGGACCTGCTCGATCGTATGCAGCAGCCGGTCGCTGTCCGCGAGCATCGCCTCGTAGAACTCCCGCCGCTTGGCATCGTCCATGTCCCGTTTCTGCAGCGTCTGCAGGTAGAGGCGGATGGAGGCCACGGGCGTCTTGAGCTCGTGCGTGACAGCGTTGATGAACGAGTCGTGCTGCTCGTTGCGCCGGATCTCACGGACCAGGAAGATGGTGTTGAGCACCATGCCGGCGATGATGACGAGAAAGAAGACCAGCCCGAGCACGGCAAGGACGCCGCGCTTCCAGTTGATCAGGACCCAGCCTACGTTGAGCGTGACCGCGATCGCGACCAGGCAGACGCCGAGAACCGTGACGAAGATGACCGAGCGGCGGCGGCCGGGGAGCATGCCCGACAAGAATACAGGAGGCAGGAGCCGGGGACCTTCGGTCTCCCTTCTGCCTTCTGTGTTCTGTGTTCTGTGTTCTGTGTTACTTCTACGCCGCTTCCTCGACGGGCAGCGGCTGGCGGATCTTCGCGACCTTGAGGTCGCTCACGACGCCGACCGCGTTCAGCATCTTCAATGTGATCCAGGAGATATCCAGCTCGTACCAGGCAAGGCCATGGCGCGCTGACACGGGATGCGCGTGGTGGTTGTTGTGCCAGCCTTCGCCGAAGGTCAGCAGCGCCACCCACCAGCTGTTACGCGAGTCGTCGCGCGTCTGGAAGCTGCGGTACCCCCACATGTGCGTCGCCGAGTTCACGAGCCATGTCGCGTGCAGACCGAACACGACACGCAGGAAGATTCCCCAGAACACCATCGGCCATCCGCCGACGGCCAGCATCGCGAGGCCGAGGACCGTCACCGGCACGAAGTGCCAGGTGTTCAGCCACCGGTAGAAGGGGTCGGCGGCGAGGTCCGGCGCGTACTTCGACATAACGGTCGTATTGTTGTGGTTCGAGTCGCCGAACAGGATCCATCCGAGGTGCGCCCAGAATCCGCCGTCATTCGGCGTGTGCGGATCACCCTCGTGATCGGAATGCTTGTGGTGCACGCGATGCGTGGCGACCCAGAAAATCGGTCCCCCCTCGAGCGTCAGCGTGCCGCAGACGGCCAGGAAATATTCGAACGCTTTGGATGTCTTGAATCCGCGATGGGTGTGCAGGCGGTGATAGCCGAGGCTGATGCCGAAGCCGACCGCGATCCAGTGCAGCGCCACCGCGACGAAGAAATTCGTCCAGGAAAAGTAGAAGAGCGCGGCGACGGCGCCAATGTGGAACAGCACCATCACCACGGCCGTGATGAGGTTGACGGTGGTGATGTTGTACGGAAGGCGCTTGGACGTAAAAGTTGCTGTGGCCAACGGAGCTCCTCATAAAAATGAGTTCGGACTCTCAAAATATCAGGTCCGACGGAGCTCGATTGTAAGACTTCTGTACGACTGCGATCCCGCTCTAACCCGCTGATTCTACGCGGCTTCGCTTGCCTCGATGGGCTGGCGGATCTTGGCGACCTTGATGTCCGTGACCAGCCCTACCGCACGGAACGCGCGGAGCGTGAGCCAGGCGATGTCGAGCTCGTACCAGGCGAGGCCGTGGCGCGCCGACACAGGGTGGGCATGGTGGTTGTTGTGCCAGCCTTCGCCGAAGGTCAGCAGCGCCACCCACCAGTTGTTGCGCGAGTCGTCGCGCGTCTCGAAGCGTCGCGTGCCCCACATGTGCGCGGCCGAATTGACGAACCAGCAGAAGTGCAGCCCGAACACCATCCGGGCGATCATGCTCCATGCGGCCACGCCGGGGCCGAACGCGGCCCACACCACAAGGGCGACGATCGTCATGGGCACCCAGTGCCAAGTGTTGAGCCACTGATAGTAACGATCGCCTTCGAGATCGGGGGCGTACTTCGTCCGCATCGGGGCGGTGTTGTGGATCCGGTCACCGAACAGGATCCAGCCCATGTGCGCCCAGAACCCTCCCTCTCGCGGGCTGTGCGGATCTCCGTCCTTATCAGAAAACTGGTGGTGCATCCGGTGGGTCGCCACCCACGCGCTCGGGCTCCCTTCGAGGGCAAAGGTGCCGCACGTCACGAGAAAATACTCGAAGGCTTTGGAGGTCTTGAACCCGCGATGCGTCAGGAGCCGGTGGTACCCGACGCAGATCCCAAGCCCTACCACCACCCAATGGAGGAGGAGCGCGGCGGCGACATTCACCCACGAGACATGGAAGAGCGCCCAGAACGCGCCGAGATGCAGCAGGACCACGATGACGGCCGTGAGCCAGTGCATCGACGTCAGCGAATAGCGCATTTTCTGCTGAGGAACCGCCGTCGACGATATTGCCAAGATTGAGGCCTCCCGCTGGTCGGATTATCCGTTCTGTCGTTCGAACTGTTGCATGAAAGCGACGAGCGTGTCGACGCCCTCCTCCGGGAAGGCATTGTAGATCGACGCCCGCAAGCCGCCAACGGACCGGTGCCCTTTCAGGCCGTCCAGCCCGGCCGCCGTGGACTCCTTCGCAAACTTCTTCTCGAGCTCCTCGCTCGGCAGCCGGAACGTCACGTTCATCCTCGACCGGCTGTCGCGCGTCGCATGGCCCCGGTAGAACTCGGTCCGGTCGATCTCCGCGTACAGCTTGTCCGCCTTCCGCTGGTTGACGGCGTCGATTGCCGGCAGGCCACCCTGTTTCAGGAGCCACGCAAGCACGAGGCGCATTACGTAGATCGCAAACACGGGCGGCGTGTTGTACATCGAGCCGTTCTCCACGTGCACCGGATACTGCAGCATCGTCGGCAAGGAGGTCGGCGTTCGCTGCAGCATGTCCTCGCGCACGATCACGAGCGTCAGTCCGGCAGGCGCCAGGTTCTTCTGCGCCCCCGCGTAGATCAGCGCGTACTTCGAGACGTCGATGGGTCCGCTGAACATGTCCGACGACGTGTCGGCGACGAGCGGAACGTTTCCGACATCCGGACGATAGTGGAACTCAGTGCCGAAGATCGTGTTGTTGGTCGTGCAGTGCACGTAGGCGGCGTTGGGATCCAGCGTCAGCTCGTCCTGTGCCGGCACGCGCGTGAAGTTGTCTCCCTCGGTGGAGGCTGCGATCTTGACCCCCCCGACACGTTTGGCTTCCTTGACGGCTTTCTGCGCCCACGCCCCGGTCACGATGTAGTCGGCGGATCCGTCCTTCGTGAGGAGGTTCATCGGCACCATCGAGAACTGCAGGCTGGCGCCTCCCTGGAGAAACAGGACCTTGTAACCCTCGGGGATGCCGGCGAGCGTTCGCAGGTCGGCCTCGCAGCCCGCGAGAATGTCCTCGAACGGCTTCGAACGATGGCTGATCTCGAGGATCGACATGCCGACGCCCGGGAGCGCGCGCAGGTTCTCCTGCGCCTCCTGCAGGACCTCGGGGGGCAGCACGGCGGGACCCGCCGAGAAATTGAAGATTCGGTTCGTCACAGTTTCACCACCTGCAGATCCAGGACGTCCTGGTTCGTCTTGATTCGGTTGCACGCGTCGTCTGGAGGGACGCCGTCGAGATTGATCCGCGCCACAGCCGCCTCTGCCCCTTCGAAGACGATGTTCTCGGTCTCCTGCACGTTGAGGTTGGCCTGCCGAAGGTGGTCGAACACGTGCGCCAGCACACCGGGTCGATCGTGATGGCGCACGACGAGCATATGTGTCGCGGGGCTGCGCTTCGCCAGGTTGACGACGTTCGGCACGCGGCCGGTGTCCTTGTAGCTCCGGATAATGCGGACGGTTTCCGCCGCGATCGCCTCCTGCGCCTGGTCGGTCGAGGCCCCGATGTGGTGCGTCCCGTAGACATTGGGCAGCGACATCAGCTCGTCGCTGAAATCTCCCGTCGCCGAGGCCGGTTCGTTCGCAAACACGTCGAGGCCGACGCGAAGCTTCTTCTCGCGGACGGCTGTCGCGAGGGCGGCGGCGTCCACGACTTCCCCGCGCGCGGTGTTGATGAACATGGCGCCCGGCTTCATCTTCGCGAGCACGCCAGCATCCACGAGGTTCCGGGTATCACCGCCGAGCGCCAGGTGAACGCTCAGGATGTCGGCACGCGCGGCCACGTCCGCAGGCGTGGGTACCAGCTCGATCCTGACCGTGCGCGCGGCCGTCTCGACGCCCAGTTCGCGGGCTTCCTGCTCGGTGAGCGGACGCTCCTCGCCACTGAACCGACGGCTCCAGAGCACGATGTTCAACCCGAAGCCCGAGGCGCGGCGGATCATCTCCTGCCCGATGCTTCCCACGCCGAGGAGCCCGAGCGTCCTGCCGTACAGGCCTTGCGCCTTTGCGTATGCCTTCTTGTTCCACGTGCCGGCGCGCAGGTCCGCGACGTTGTCAGGCACGCGCCGGTCGAGCGACAGGATGAGGGCGAATGCCAGCTCCGCGACCGCGATGGCGTTCTTGCCCGGGCAGTTGGACACGTAGATGCCGCGCTTCGACGCACCGGCCACATCGACGGTGTTGTACCCCGCACCCGCGCGAACGATCAGCGACAGTCGCCCGGCGTCGAGCATCGGTGTCGTCACTTTCGTGCTGCGCACGACGAGGACGTCGGCACCTGAGGACCGGATGGCCTCCGTGAGCGCCTCGTCCTTGAGGTCGGGCTCGTACACGACCTCGCATCCGGCGGCGGTGAGGCCGTCGATGCCACTCTTCTCGAACGTGTCGGCGACGAGGACTTTCATAATTTCTCTGGCGCGCCCGACCTAAAGGTCGGGCCTACTTCATCATTTCTCGGGCCTACGACGTTTCCGGGCGCGCCCGACCTGAAGGTCGGGCCTACGACGAGTCGGGCCTACCGACTAGATTGTGTGGATCAGCAGTCCGTCGCGCAGCTTGGGCTCGAACCAGGTGGACTTCGGTGGCATGATCCCGCCCGCGTCCGAGATCGCCATCAGGTCATCGACCGTCACCGGGTACATCGAGAATGCGACGGCCGCCTTGCCCGAATCGACCGCTTCTTCGAGCGTCCGGGTGCCGCGCGCGCCGCCGACGAAATCCATCCGTTTGTCGGTGCGCACATCGCCGACCCCCAGGATCCCTTCGAGCACGTGACGCTGGAGAAGCGCGACGTCCAGCGAGTCGCCGCGGGAGTCGTCGGACGATCCCGACTTCGACAGGTCGATGAGATACCAGTGCCCCCCGAGGTACATCGAGACCTCGCCTTTCTGCCTCGGTGTGTCGGACCCTTCGGAGACGGACGACACGTTGCGAAGTTCATCGAGAAACTGCTCGGGAGAACGCCCGGCCAGGTCCTTCACCGTGCGGTGGTACGGCAGGATCTGCATCTGGTCATCCGGGAAGGCGACCGCGATGAACGTGTTCGATTCGGCGGCGTCCGGCTGCCCCTTCAGTTCCGCTCTGGCGCGGGCAGCACTTGCCGCGCGATGATGTCCGTCAGCAATGTAGAGCGCAGGGATCTTAGCGAACGCGGCGATCACTGCGCTGGTGTCGGCCTCCGACGCGCGCCAGATCGCGTGGTGCACGCCGTCGGTCGCGGTGAAGTCATACAGCGGATCCGCAGCGGTCACGCGGCGGGCGATGGCGTCCACGCCGGCGTTGGACTTGTAGGTCAGAAAGACGACGCCTGTCTGCGCGCGGAGCTCGATGATGTGCCGGGTCCGATCATCTTCCTTGTCCCTGCGCGTGCGTTCGTGTTTCTTGATGACATCGGCTTCGTATTCGTCCACTGAAAAGCCGCCGGCAATCCCGGTCTGCTCGTGCCCGCCCATCCGCAGGCGGTAGAAGTACAGCGATGGCCGATCTTCGATGACGAGCGGCGCCCGGGTCTTCAGCTCGTCGAAATTCGCGCGCGCGGCGGCGTACACCTCAGCCGAATATGGATCGGTCGCTGGCGGGAGATCGATCTCGGAACGCGTGACCCGTAGAAAGCTGAGCGGATTATCCGCGGCGAGCTGGCGCGCTTCTTCGGTGGTGACGACGTCGTAGGGGACGGAGGAGACCGACGGTGCCGTGCCGGGCGCGGGCCGCAGGGCTCGGAACGGAGAGATCGAGGCCATCCGATAAGTCTACTGGATCGCTCTCACCGCGTCAGGCCGTGCGCGGGGTAGACGACGCGGCACGGGGCATCGCGTCGATCAGAGGGAGCACGATGTCGAGCACGAGGGACGCGTCGAGGCGCGCCGCCCTGGCATATCGCACCGTCTGCGTGAGGCCGTAGGAACCGGCCGGCCAGTTCGCGAAGTGGCCCGATTCGAATTCACGGAGCAGCCGAACCGGAATCCGGGTGCGCGCCGAAATTTCGGCGAGGGTCAGTCGCGCGGCGCGGCGTGCGCGGCGCAGGTCCGCGAGGGTCGACGCGGCCGGCTGAGCGGCAGCCGCATCTGGCGTGAGCGCGGCATGTGCGGCATGCCGCCCCGCCACGATCTCTACGACGCACGATGCCGCGCTCGCGAGCGCAAAAGGCGCGAGCGCATCGGCGAACTCCTCGATCAGATCGTCCGGCGGAATATCCAGATTCCCGAGCGCGCGCGCAACAACGAGCCGAAGGGCGCCTGGCACCCGCAGTTCTGGTGGCGCGTCGAACCCGGGCAGCAGCGCGTCGAGCAGCCGGGCCGCGCGCTCGACCTCCCGGCCCGACGCGACGGGTCCCTCGACGTGAATGCCCCCCGTCGCGCACAGACGGATGACGAGTGGCGATGGGATACCGCGGAGCTCCCCGCGCGAGACCCGAAGCGCGAGCTCCCTGGCGATGGTGACCGCTTCGGTCGGGCGGAGACGGATCCCGGCATCCTCGAGATCCGCAAGGGAGACGTGGTGCGTGGGGTGGCTGGGCATCTACCCACGGAAATTGCGACTTTGCTGCCACGTTTTCCGCGGGTAAATGCTGGAGATTTCGCGATTCAGCCTCTTAACGATGAGCCTGCGTGCGTTGACCTGTCCTAAAAGTGAAACAGCTCGTCCATACCGCCTTGGGCCATCGGCTCAGCGGCCTTCCGATGACGGGGGGACGAGCCCCTTGGCGCGCATGTACGTTACGAGGTTGCCGTAGTGCTCGTTGTTGTGCGCGAGGTTGTTGATGAGCGGGTTCACGCGAGCGGTCTCCACGACCACGTTGTTGCGCCCCTGGATCTTGAGCATCTCGATCGCGGACGCGCCCGTGAGAGCCTCATGCGCCCGGTCGCACACGGCGAGCGAGTCCTCGAGCATCTTGACGGTATCGACCTTCGTCATCGTGCCCTTCTCGTCGGCATTCGGCTTGGCCGGTTCGCCGAGCGCCCGCGCGCAAAAGGAGTTGTTGGCATTTGCGAGATGCACGACCAGCTGGCCGAACGTGCGCACGACGGGATCGACGCCCTGCGGACGGAAGCCGTAGTCTGCCTCTCCCATCTTCGCGGCCGAGGCGGCGAGATTCTTCCGGATGGCCGCGTGCTGGCGCTTGAGATTCAGGGCGATGTCAGTTGGCGGCGGCGGTGCCTGGGGCGTCGCAAGAGGCGCCTGCGGCGCGGGGGGCGTCTGTGCGAGAGCGGGAGCGGCGCACAGCAGCCCGGCAAGGACGATGAAACACTTCTTCATGACACTCCTCCAGAGTCAGAATGGACAGCGAAGCGTAGCACCCTTACCGGCGCGGCAGCGCGATCTGAATCAGCTTTTTGAAGCGCACAGGGGCGCCGTTCAGGGTCGCGGGCCGGTACTTCCAGTCACGCGCCGCCGTCATCAGCAGTGAGTCGTACAACGGGTGGATGACGCTCCGTAACGCGATCGCCACGACTCGTCCCTGCTCGTCGACCGTGATCTCGAGCATCCCGCGCTCCTTGGTCATGCCGATGATCGCCGCGGGAATATTCGGCACCTGTTGGCGAAGCGGCACCGGTGCGATGATCCCGGGCTCGTCCGCCCCATAAACTCGCGGAATCGCGGGCGCCGCGGGCGCAGTCCGGATGTCGTCCCGTCTGGGTGCTGGCTCGGGCTTCGGCTCCGGCTTCGGTTCCGGCGGCGGTGCCGCGGCCGCGGTGGCGAGTTCGAGGAAGCCGCCCGCAAGCAGGCGCAGGTCACCGAGCCGTCCATTCATCTGGGGATCGTCGAGCAGGATCACGAGTTCGCGGAACATGCGTGAAGCCGCGGCGTGCTCTTTGCGGTCGAACGCCTGCTTCGCCGAGGTGTAGCGCGACAACGCGATCCCTGGCAGCAGCTTCGAGCGAACGTCACTGAAAGCGGCGCGCACGCGCGGGGACGCTTCGCTTTCAGTCGGCGCGAAGAAGGGATCCACCGTCACGACCGCCGCGATGGCGGTTTCAGCTTCCTCCGGGCGGCCGAGTGCCAGCAGGCACAGGGACCGGTATTGTTCGATCGTCTTCAGGTCGGAGGCCGGCGTCCCCTCCCCGGGCCTGAGGCCGTTCAGCAGGGCGAGCGCCTCGTCGTACCGCGCCGTCGCATACAGCTCGCGGGCGGCATCGATCGATCCCACGTCACTGCGGGCGGCGCCGACGCCTGGCGAAAACGCCGGTGCCTGCCCCGCGACTGGTGAGGCGGCGCCGAGCACGAACAGGGCGACGAGAAGGTTTTTCATGGCGGGCTCCTGCTATTTCATGTCGACACTGAGACGTACGGGCGAGCCCGCAACCACCGAAACGGCGTGGCGCTTCTCGCCGAGCTGCGGATGCCGGAAGACGATCTCGTGCGCACCGATGGGCAGAGCGAAGTTGCCGATCGGTGTTTCCCCGGCGCGCCAGCCATCGATCCAGACCTCGGCCCACGGGGACGCGTTGAGATTGATCGACCCGCGCGGCGTCTCCGGTGCAAGCGGGGTCACCTTGCCGGCTGTCACCTGGAAGCTGAGTGACGTGCGATAGCCGAGCGCCGAGTTGACGAGCTCGATCTGATGTTTTCCAGCCGCCAGCATCAGCCGTTCTGAATCGGTTGTCCCGATCAGCCTGCCCCCTTCGTGGATCTCCACGACGAACGGCATCTTCACGGTGATCCATCCAGCGAGCGGAGCCGTGGATGTCTCCGCCGGCCGAACGGCGACTGGCGCCGGCGCCGGCACCGCCGCCACGGTCGCCAGAACGTCTCCCGCGATCGGCGTTTCCGCGAACTCCAGATACTGCGACACCTCGGATCCAACCGCGAGCGTCACCGGGATGACCCGAGGCACGCCGCGACCTCGCAGTTCCAGGATGTGGGCACCGGGCGCGAGCGTGACTCTCGCCGGTGTGACGCCACGATCGATCCCGTCCACGAATATCGGAACGCCTGCTGGATTCGACTGGACCGCGAGCGTCGCCATGGCGGGCGGACCGGCGCGGGCAAACGCACGCAGTCCGGCGTAGCCGCCCAGACCGAGCACGATCAGCGCAGCGGCGGCGGCGGCGAACCAGGTCCTGCTGCGAGACGGTGAGGGTGTCGCGCGGACGGTGGCAGCGGCTGGCTCCGGGGTCCACGGCGCGTCCGGAGTCCATACGTCACCTGGGGCGAAGGGAGCCTCCGATGCCTGCGGCGCGTCGGTTGCCTGCGGTGCGTCCAGTGCAAACGGTGCGTCGGGCGTCAGGGGTGCCTCTGGTGCAAGAGCTGCGACGAGGGGCTCGGGGGCCACGGCGGATTCAACCGGCGTGAGCGCGACCGGCGTGGCCGCCGCGACGGGGGCGGGCGGCGCCAGCAGCGCGATCGCGTAGCGCGAGAGGAACGTTTCCAGCGCCACCGGGGCGGCCACGTACGTCGAGCCGTCGGCGGTCAGTTGGTCGAGCGCGGCGAGCGCTTCGGGCGCCGATGCAAACGCCCTGCGCACGTCGGTCTGCAGCGCGCGCGCCAGCCACGACCGGAGCGGGGCCGACAGGGGCTGTTCGTCGCCGAATTCGGTGCGTTCGCGCGCATCGTTCAGCAGATCGTTCAAGCGGCCGGGGTATTCGTTCGTCGTGATCGCGCGGCCGAGCACGAGCGACAGCGCGACGACGCCAATACCGGCGACGTCGGACCGCTGGTCGAATCTCGGGATGCCCGCGCTCGGCGGCATCGCGACCCGGAACTCGTGCCACAGGCGCTCGCGTCCGTATTGCATCTGCCCGACGGCCGCCCCGAGCACGTGCTCCGCGATCACGAGCCGACCCTGAGGAGTGACGATCAAGCGCTCAGCCGCGATCAACCCGTGCGCGACGTCGCGCGCGTTCTCATGCAACAGCGCCACGGCCGGCACCAGCTGACGGATCAGGCACAACGCGGCGTTGGTGTCGAGGTGCAGCTTCCGCTCCCCGGCGACGCGGAGGATGTCGTACAGCCGCGTCCCTTCCACGTGGTCCGACACGACCGAGAGCGCGGTCGGATGGCCGAGCGCGCGGTCCACGCGGCGGACACGCGCGTAGTAGCCATGGCGGAAGTTCGCGAGCCTCGCCACCCGCTCCCGGAGCGCGAAGTCAAAGGACGGGACGGCGGTCAGCGAGGGGTTGATCCGAAGGACCTGGACGAGCTCGCCCGTTGCCCCATCAGCCGAGACGACCCGGTCGCCGATGCCGTCAGAAAAAAGCGGCGCTTCCGGATGCTCCGGAGACAGGAGTGCTGACATGGTGACAGCCCCTGGTGCAACGAAGGGTCCACGGGTGATGCGCGGAAAGACCAGCAAAAATGCCCGGGGGCCGCGGCGCGTCTTTACAACCTTGTCGAGCGCCACGCGGAATTTGTAACGCGCTCAGCGCGCAGGCCTGGCTCGGCGGGAGCACGGCAGGTCCACGGCGCCTCGGCCTGACGCGCGGAAAACCGCGCCTCCGGCGGTGGGCCTGACGATGCCGCTCCGGCTCGGGTTCGCCGAACGCCGGTTTAGGATCATCTCAGCAACGGGGTTTGCCGATACGACAGTGGCGAATCGGGGCCTACGCGGATGGGAGCGCCTGCGGCGCGGTTTTCGATCTGACGCAGCGCGCTGGCCGCATTGCGCCGCGGACCTGCCGTGCCCCCGCCGAGTCGTGTGTTCTTTGGACTAGCGCCCCGAAGTACCACGCATGAACAAGAAGCTGCTCTCCGAGCGCGACATCAGCACGAAGTTCATCACCCCGGCGATTGACGCCGCTGCATGGACTTGATGTTAGCTGCGCAAAGAGGTCAGCTTCACTCGAGGACGCGTAAAACCCCAGGGGACGCGGGCATCGTGAGACACGCGCCGGAGGATCGTTTTTCCGCGCGTGGGCCGAGGCGCTGCGGGCCTGATGTGGCCTCGTCGCCGAAAACCGAACGTTGGTATGATCCTTTCCGCTTCGTGCTCTCCTGGAGGATTGATGAATTTCCGGCTCCGCCACCGTCCCCTGATCGCTGCCGGCGCGCTCGCCGCGACCCTCGCCTTCGCACCCCTCGCCGCGCAGCAGCAGGAGAAGGTCGACCTCGACGCCATCTACAAGATCAAAGACGAGGGCTTCGCGCGCTCACAGG
>DATLXP010000018.1:0-2757 GCA_035575695.1 Vicinamibacterales bacterium | reverse complement strand
TCAGCCCTCGATGATGCCGGACGCCTGCCCGACCACGATCGGCCCCTGCGCGCGCTCCCCCTCTGGCGTCAACCGGACGATGTCGAGCAGTGTGTCGCCAGGGCTCTCGCCGATCGCGCGAACCGTCATCTGATCACCATCGACCGTCACCAGCAGGAAATGACATTCGCCCGACCACGTCTGCGTGTGCGCGTCCTCGAACCCATTGGGCGAGAGCATGCGGCTCTTCGCACCGGCGCCCGAGACGAAGTAATCGATCCCGTTGACCTCCGAGTGCTGGAAGTTGTGCTCGTGACCGCTGAACACCGCGCGCACGCCGCTCCGCTGGAAGAGATCGATGATCGGACCCATGCCGCGCGTGTTGTGGTGTTGGGGGCCCGCACAGTAGGGCGGATGGTGTCCGAACGGAATGCGCCACTTCACCGCCTGCTCCGGGAGCGCGGGAAACGCCTTCTCCATGAAGTCCCAGTGCTTCGGGTACTCGTAAATGCGGCCGCGTTTGAAGAAGTCCTCTTTCGACGTGTCGATGCAGACGAACTCGATGTCGGACGTGACGCGGAACTTGTAGAACAGGCCCGGGCTGACCGACGCCCGGCCGGCGGCCTCCTCACCCGCGAGCCGCTCGCGCAGGTACATGTTGTCCATCACCTGGTCGCGGTCGTCGTGCTCCTCGGTCTCCTGCGTGTCGTGATTGCCGATCGACGGACAGACGGGGATGCGGTTGAGGACGTACCGATACGGCTGGAAGTATGTGAAGAACCAGTCGTCGTCTTCCGCGCCGGTGTCGCGCGTCCAGAGCAGAAACCTGTTGGAGGCGTAGATGTTGTCGCCGGTCGTGAGAATGAGGCGCGCGTCGTAGTCGTTGACGGCCCGCTCGAGCGCCTGCGCGACCTCCAGCTGGCGCCGCTTGTCGGTGGACGGCTTTCTCATGCCGACTCCGAAGTCCCCGATGACGATGAACGAGAACGGCTCGGTGAGCGGCAGCTGAGGATCCGGCAGCGTGCGGAATTCGTTCCGATAGACGCGGTCGCTCTGGATGAGCCCCTGGGTCTGCGGATCCCAGTCCCAGCGCACGCCCTGGCCCCAGAGCTCGTGCTTGACCGTGACGGAGTAGGAGTAACGGGTGTTGGCCGTGAGGCCGGAAATGGCGACGTGATTACAGGAGTTGGTCAGCGTGCTGCTGACGAGCGCGCCGGTTTCGTCGTGCACGTCGACCCGGGCCGGCCCATAGGGATCAGAGCGGCACCCGATCGTTTCGCAACGCGGCGGATGCACCCACTGGAGGTCCTGGTCGTCGACCAGCTTCGCCTGTCCGTTCGAGCGGACCTTGAAGTAGAAGGAGCCCCAGGCGATCAGCGCAGACTTATGTGAAAGACCCGCAAGGTAGACGTAAGGTTCGGCGTGAAATTCAGGCACGGGGCAAGAGTACAACGGGTTCACCGTGAACCATATGATTACTCCATGAAGACGCTCGACGCCGAGATCGACCGGCTATTCCAGCTCCCCCTGGCCGACTTCACCGTGGCGAGAAATGCCCTCGCCAAGGGGGCCGGGACGGGCGGCGCCGCGATCAAGCAGCTCGCGAAGCCCCCCGTCGCCGCGTGGGCCGTCAACCAGTTGTATTGGACTCGTCGGGCGGAGTACGCCGCGCTGATAGACGCGGCACTGGAGATGAGGCGGACGCACAAGGCCGTGATCGAAGGCAAACGGGGGGACTTGCGTGCCGCGGGTCGCGAGCATGAGCGCACCCTCGAGGCCGCCCTGAAGGCCACGCTCGGCGTCATGAAGGACGCCGGGCAGCCGGCGACCGACGCCACGCGGCACGCCGTGCTGAACACGCTGCGGGCGCTGCCGGGAGAAGGCGAGCCGGGCCGCCTGACGCGCGCCCTCATGCCGGGTGGTTTCGAGATGCTCTCCGGCGTCAAGCCGGCAAAGCGGCCGAAGGACTCCCCGGTGGCACAGGCGCCGGCGCCGCAGAAATCGGATCGGGAGGCCGCGGAACGGGCTCTGCGAGAGGCGGAGCACCAGGCGCGACGGGCGGAGTTCGATGCGGCACGGACCGCGAGGGACGCGGCCAGGGCTGATCGACGCATGGAAGAAGCACGCGAGGGACTCGACCAGGCACAGAACGAGCTGGATGCCGCCCAGAGCTCGGCCGCGGACGCCGAGCGCGCTCGGGAGGCAGCGGAACGCGCGTCCCGTGATGCCACCCGCCTGCTCGAGGCCGCGCGAGCGAACGTGCGCCGCCGCTGAAGCACATCCTTCCGGTTTCTGGTAGGCCACTACCCTTTTCTTACAGTCGCTGGTGACTATCACGACACCCCTTCAGGGGCCTTGATCTCCTCCTTCGAGCACATCCATGAGGACCCTGGCTTTTGCTGGGCTTTTAGCGGTTGAGCTCTCTCGAGGTCACTGCCTCGTCGCCGTCGACCGGTGGTCTGGCAGCGGCACACTGCTTGATGTAGTGCCTCGCAAGATGTCGATGCCCCCAGTGACCACCGACGTGAGACGCCGACGGGATGACCGGGTCGATGACCGCACCTTAGGCGCGCCGCGCACCACCGCCGACCTTCGGGCGTTCGTGACCGAACACCTGGGCGTGACCGGCTCGCGTGCGTCGGAGTTGCTCCAGGCGATCGACGGCGTGGTGGCCATTCAGCGCCAGATGATCGAGGCTTCCAAGCTCGAGGCGATCAAGGCGTTGTCGGTCGGGTTCGCCGACAAGCTGGACCGCCTGCAGCAGCAGCTCACCGAGAA
>DATLXP010000017.1:0-12265 GCA_035575695.1 Vicinamibacterales bacterium | reverse complement strand
GCGGGGTTGTCGCTGGTCCACGTCACCGTCAAGGCCCCGCTTACTTCCGGCGACGCGACGGCCCTCAAGGTTTCGTTCTGACCGATTTTCAGGACGCCGGGTGCAGGCGCGATCGCGATTGCGGTGGGCGCGGGCGGCGCGGTCGGGCTCGAGCACGCTCCACCGAACGCGAGGAGCGCGACGAGCGGGAGACACAGAGACATCCGTCCGCGTCTGTTAGTCATAAAAGATTCCTTAGTATGGCTGGCAGATGCCATAGTCGAAGGAGATCCGTGTTCTGCGGGCGCCCCGGCGGAATGAACGGATGACTGCCCGCCGACAGACCATACATCATCTGGTTGAAACTGAACGTGACTGCATGGGCTTTGTAGCTCGACCCATCGTGACGGCCATCCCGGACTCTGCCCCTTAACCCCAGCTGTCACAAACAGTGACGTCCCGCGTTATACCTTTGGGACGCACATGATGGGTGACGAGCCGGGCAGCACCGCACGGGACCTCTTCAGGGAACATGGCGCAGCGATCTATCGCTTCGCGGTCGTCATGGTCCGTCATCACCAGGATGCCGAAGATGTCGTGCAGGAGACGTTCATGAAACTCCTGCAGCATCTCGAGGCGGGCGGGAACGCCGACAACCTGCGCGGGTGGCTCTTCACCGTCGCGGCCCACGCCGCACGCGACCGCCAGCGACGACGCGGGCGCTGGGTCCCCTGGACGTGGAAGGACGACGTCCCCGTGGAGCCCGCCGCGCTGCCGGATGAAGACGGCCGGCTGCGAGCGCTCCGGGAGACGCTGCGCTCGTTGCCTGATCGGGATCGACTGCTCCTCGGCCTTCGCGCTCAAGGGCTGTCGTATCGCGAGATCGCGTCCGCCGCAGGGATCAGCGACACATCCGTCGGCCAGCTCCTCGCCCGGGCGATGGCTCGCTGGTCGACATCCATAGGAGTGAAACATGACGTGTCTTTCGAGCGGGCAGATCCAAGCCGTCGCTGACGGCGAGGGTTCACAGGCGGACCAGGCGCATGCGGCGTCGTGTGCGGTGTGCCGGCGCGCAGTGGCCGGGCGGCGTGACCAGGTGACGGCGATGCGGGCGGCGCTCGGCGAGGGTGTCATGCCGCATGGGATGGCGAGGCGCGTCGAGGCGTCCCTGGCGGACGGCCCTCCGTCGGGTGCGACCCGGTTGCGTTCGGCGGAGCGTACCGCGTGGATACCTGCCGCCTGGGGTACGGCGGGTCTCGTGGGCGCGACGCTGGCCGCCGTCTTCGTCGTCGCGCCGCTGATGAAGCCGGACCAGGGCGCCGTGTCGGCGTCAGAGGTGCTGGCGAGATCTGCCACGCGCCTCGCAGAACCCGTCACGGGCGGGGTCGAGATGCTGGAATACGAACTGACGCTGGACGGCGTGCCGAAGGAGATGATGGTCGACCACGCGAGCGGCACCTACCTCGTGCGGCAGGCGATCGATCACACGGTGCCCGGACGGTTCCGGTTCGCCAGCTACGCGCCTGGAGGGGCGCCGATCTCGTCGATCGCCCAGGACCCGGTCCAGGGGCGGCGCACGGTCATGTTCAATTTGGAGGGGCAGGGGTATCGGTTCGATGTGAGTCTCCCCGCGGCCGCGGGGTTGTCGCTGCCGGAGATGGAGCGCCTGCACATGGAGGCCTCGATCGCGATGATGCAAGCCAGCGGGCATCAGATGCTGGAGGTGGTCGACACCCCCGCGGGTCGGCAGTATCGCATCGAGGTGCCACGCGTGACGACGCCCGTGGTGAGCCCCGTGTGGGACCTGACGGAAGCGCGCGTGCTGATCAATGCGAGCGACTACCGCGTGAGCGAGTTCGCGGTGTCGGGCACGTTTTTGAAGCAGCGCTACAGCATTGCCTATCGGCTGGTGAGCCGGGCCATCGTCGCCACCCCACCCCTGGACACATTCGACGTGCCGGCTCAGCCGGGCGAGATCGTGCTCTCAGGTGAAGGATCGGCACTCCCGGCGCACGACATCATGGTGATCGCCCTGCGCGAGCTGGCGAAGGTGAAACAGTCCAGAGAATGAGCGAGCCAGCGATCCGCATAGACGGCCTCACGAAGTACTACGGCGCCGTCGTCGGCATCGAGGAGCTGTCGCTCCAGGTCGAGCGTGGGGAAGTGTTCGGCTTCCTCGGCGCAAATGGCGCGGGAAAGACCACCACCATCCGCCTGCTGCTCGACCTGCTGCGCCCGTCGCGCGGCCGTGCCTTCGTGCTCGGCCGCGATTGCCATCGCGAAAGCCTGCAGACGCGACGCCTCATCGGCTACCTGCCGGGAGACCTGCCGGTGTATCCCGACCTGACGGCCGGGGCGTACCTGGGCTTTCTGTCGCGGCTGGACGACCGGCCGGTGCCGGCCGAGTACCTGCGCGCGCTGCTGCGACGCTTCGATGTGAGCGATGTGGACCTCGCCCGTCGGTTGCGGCAACAGTCGCATGGCATGAAGCAGAAGATCGGGATCATTCAGGCCCTGATGGCCCGTCGGCCACTCGTCGTGCTCGACGAGCCCACGGCCGGACTCGATCCGTTCATGGCGCAGGCGTTCAGGGAGGTCGTCGAAGAGATCCGCACCCAGGGAGACACGACCGTCTTTCTCTCGTCGCACGTCCTCACCGAGGTCGAAGCGACCTGCGACCGCGTCGGCATCATCCGGGGCGGTCGCATCGTCAACGTCAGCGCGCTCGAGGACCTCAGGGCGCGCGCCCCGAGGCGCGTGATCATTCAGTTCAGCGCCCCGGTCGCCAGCAGTGAATCGCTGCCGCCGGGCGCGTTGTTGCGATCCGCGACAGGGACTCAGTGGGACCTGGACGTCGAAGGTCCGCTCGGGCCGCTGCTGCAGCAGATCTCAGCACTTCCGATGAAGGACATCAGTGTGGAGCCGTTCAGCCTGGAGCGCCACGTGATGCAGTTCTACGCATGAGCCTTCGGGCGCTTCTCTTCCGCTCGGTCGCGCAGTCGAAATATGTGTTGATCGGCGGCGCTGTCGTGTTCTGTGTGTTCCAGGTGTTGCTGATCGCGCAGGCGGCCGAGATCGAGCGCTCCCAGGCGTTCGGACGGATGGCGGAGTTCGTACCGGCCTTCCTGCAGCGTGGCCTCGGCAGCCAGGCGATGCTGCTCGCGACCTTCACAGGCACGGTCTCGTTCGGCTACTTCCACCCGATCGTCGTCTGTATCGTGTCGCTGATTGCGGTCTATCTCGCAACGGAACCCGCTCACGACGTCGAGTCGGGACTGGTGGACCTCGTTCTCGCCCGCGCGGTGCCGCGCCGTCACCTGGTGACGCGCTCCCTCGTGCTGTTCATGATCGCCACCGCTCTCATCGTTGCGCTGATGGTCTGCGGCACCTACGGGGGACTGAGGTGGATGGTCCCCCCCTCGGCATGGCCGTCGCCGCGCCTGATTCTGCTGCTCGCGCTGCACCTCGTGGCGGCGGCCTGGTGCTGCGGCGCCGTCGGGCTGTTCCTGGCCGCGTCATCGCAACGCTGGACGACGGCGTTCACGACCGGAGCACTCCTCGTCATCGTGGGATATCTGATCGACTTTCTGGCGATCGGCTGGGCGCCTGCGCGCACGCTCTCGTGGCTGTTTCCGTTCCAGTACTTTCCTGGTCTCCTGATCGTTGGGGGTACGGCCCATACTGCGCGCGACCTCACCGTGCTGCTCACCGCTACCGCAACGTTCGTCGGGCTCGCATACTGGCGCTTCGAACGGCGCGATTTGTAGACATCGACTGCCCCAGCCGTAGGCCCGACCCGCCCGTAGGCCCGACCTCAAGGTCGGGCGCACTGACCCACCCGTAGGCCCGACCCACCCGTAGGCCCGACCTTAAGGTCGGGCGTGGGCCCCGGCCCGCCCACGTGACTTCCGGAAACTGCGCGCCCAGGACGCCCCCACATGGCGATCGGCCAGTACGTTGACCGCTGCGGTCAACACGTTGGCTGGTTGGCGTTTGACGTTGACATCAGCGCGCGACGCATCGATCATCTCGCGCCTGTCCGACATCACATGGAGAAAGGCAGCGCATGGCTAAACGACGAGCGATCACACGTGTCTCTCGAAAACAGACCGGCACGCCTGGCAGGCGAGCCGTGCGCCGCACGGGTACCGATGCGAAGGGCGCGAAGAGCGCGAGGGTGAGGCGGGGCACCAGGAGCGCGAAGCATGCCAAGACCGTCGGAGCCGGTGAACGTGGCGTCACCGCCGCAGCCCCTGCGGCCGGAACGGGCCGGGCCTGCACGGTCGTCTACATCCACGGCATCGGCAACAAACCGGCCGAGTCGATTCTGAAGTGTCAGTGGGACCAGGCGCTCTTCGGGTTCGATCTGGGCGAACGCAGCCGCCTGGCGTATTGGGTGAACCGCGAATACTACCCGACGCCATCCGTGGCGACGTGCGCGAGCGGCGATGTCACGGAAGTCGAGAATGCGCCAACCGGGCGTGGACTCAACATCGAGCAGCACCTCGACCAGACGAGTCTGAAGCAGGAAGTCGCCGCGCTCACCCCGGTCGCAGAGGAACAGAGGGTGCTCCTCGACATCATCGAACGCGTCGATGACCACACGGCGCTCGCAACCGTGCCTGGAGTGCAGGCATCCGGGGTGCAGGGATATATCCTGCCGTTCCCCAAGCCGTTGCGCCGATGGATCACGCGAAAGCTCACCCGCGCGTTCGCACGCGACGTCCACGACTACCTCTTTCAGGAGAAGCGACGCGATGAGATGAAGAGAAGTCTGCGCGAACGGCTCGAAGTCGGTGGCGGACCGTTCGTGGTGGTCGCCCACAGCCAGGGCACGATGATCGCGTACGACGTCTTGTCCGACATGAAGGACCTCGACGTGCCGCTGTTTGTCACGATCGGCTCTCCGCTCGGCATCAAGGAGGTGCAGGACCAACTGAAGCGGTTCACGAAACAACAGAAGCTCGAGGTCCCTGGCTGCGTCAAGCGCTGGATCAATGTGTATGACGACCGGGACCCCGTCGCCGCGGACGAACGGCTCGGCAACGATTTCCTGCCGAAGAACTTCATCGAGGATGTCGAGGTGAAGAATCGGGACGCGCCGGCCCACCCGCATTCCGGGACGGGGTACCTGGAGACGGACCCCGTGCGAACGCCGGTTCAGGAAGCCGTGCGCGTCGACATGTTCCAGCGCGTGAGCGAGTTCGTCATCGCGCGAAACGTCGTCCGCCGTCTCGAGAACGCACCGCAGCAACGCCATCCGCTGTTGATCGAGCTGGCAGATCCCGTCGGTTCTCGCCCTGTCACCGACATCGTGACGGCATTGACCAGGGAGATCAGCCGGATCTCGAAGCGGGAGCCTGACGACGAGGCCTTGCGGATCCAGGTGATGCGGCGCTTTCTGGCGGTTCAGCTGACACGATACGAGACCGAACAGCTCGCGTCGAATGTCCAGGCCCGCGGATTGACCGTCAAGCGGATCTGGCGAAACGAGGTCAAGCGCGCACTGCTCGACGAGTCGATCATGGCGATTCACGCCGGCGCCGCACACATTGGCTATCAGGCGCTTGGACAGGGCATCCGCTGGGCGGTGCTGGACTCCGGCGTGAATCGTGACCATCCGCATTTCGCCCGGTACAGCAATATCGAGGAGGAGGAGGTCAACTGCGTCGGTACGAAGATCCAGAAGGGCAAAGGCGTCGCCACGGACGAAAACGGTCACGGCACCCACGTCGCCGGCATCATCGCGGGCTGGCAGTCGTTTCCGGATCCAAAGGGCGGACCTGCGCGCGAGATATCGGGCGTGGCCCCGAAGGCGACCCTACGTGTCTACAAGGTACTGGATCGCAATGGCGCAGGGGAGGATGCCTACATCATCAAGGCGCTCGACGACATCGCCGAGACGAACGAACGAGCCGGCAAGCTGGTGATCCATGGCATCAACCTGAGCCTGGGGGGGCCGTTCGATCAAAGCACGTACGGATGCGGCCATACGCCGCTTTGTGAGGAAC
Organism: Vicinamibacterales bacterium; assembly: GCA_035575695.1. Classification (GTDB taxonomy): domain Bacteria; phylum Acidobacteriota; class Vicinamibacteria; order Vicinamibacterales; family 2-12-FULL-66-21; genus JACDCA01. The sequence continues at coordinate 6,275 of DATLXP010000017.1, read as the reverse complement.
TGCGTCGACTCTGGCGGCAGGGAGTGCTTGTCGTAATTGCGGCCGGCAACGAAGGATTCGCTGTGCTGCGAACGCTGGACGGCGAGATGGACACGAACATGGACCTGTCGATTGCGGACCCGGCCAACCTCGACGATGCGATCACGGTCGGGTCCGTTCATAAGACGAAGCCGCACACGTACGGCATCTCCTACTTCTCGTCGCGCGGGCCGACGGCAGACGGTCGCCAGAAGCCGGATGTCGTCGCGCCGGGCGAGAAGATCCTGTCGTGCCGCCACCGGCTGGGAAACAAAGGGGCCTCGTTTGAGGATCAGTACGTCGCCATGAGCGGCACGAGCATGGCGGCACCGCACGTCTCGGGTGCACTGGCGGCCTTCCTCTCCGTTCGAGGTGAGTTCCGCGGCGAGGCGGACCGTGTGAAGGAGCACCTGATGCGCCACTGCACAGACCTCGGGAGAGACCGGGCCATGCAGGGGCGCGGGGCTGCCGAACCTTGTCAAGATGCTCGTCAACATCTGACGTCCGCGTCCGAGCGCAGGGGGCTACCTCGCCTGTGCGAGCAGCTTCTTCAGCTCGGCGAGATGTGTGCGGAGCATGTCGGCCTGCGCCTTACTCAGCGTCAGTCCGCCACCGGCGGCCGGCATCGTCAACATGGCATCAATAGCTGCGATGTGGGTCATCGCGTCGGCATGCGCAGCCGGCGCGGCCGGCGTGGCCGGCGTGGCCGGCGTGGCTGGCGTGGCTGGCGTGGCCGGCGTGGCGGTGCCGCCGCCACCCGAGACCCGCTCGAAGTCCATCAGGTTCTTACGCATCTCCATGAGCTTTGCGCGAACCGCCGGATCCATTGCCGGGGCGCTCCCGGCCGTGCCAACGGTACCCGCGGTCGAGGGGGGCTCCGTTGTGCCCTCGGGGCCAAGCAGGGCCGTGAGGTTGGCCGCGACCTTCGCATAGGCGGCGCGCCAGTCAGTCTGCGTCGTGATCAGCTCGTTGAAGTTGGAGATGAGCTGAGAGACCTGCGTGCGCGCGTCACCGGTGAGCTGCGCCGCCGCCGGAAGCTGGGTGAGACCACTCAGCGTGGTCCGTGCCTCTGTCAGATGCCGGCGGGCTCCTTCGTCGTCTTTGCGCGCGGTGGTCGGCGCGGGTGCGGCCGCCGGAGGTGCCGCCTGGGCTGGGGGCACCGAGGGGTCGGTCGGCATGGGGGTGGAGGTCGGGGTCGCTGCGACGTCGGCGGGGGTCACGGCCGGCTGCCCCGACATGGCCGCCGCGTACGCCGTAATCGCCGTCCGTACCTCGGTCAGTTTGGTTCGACTCGTGTCATCCAACGTGACCGTGGCTGCGGCTTTCCCCTTGACGGCCGGTGCGGCCACGGTTCCAGAAGTCCCCGCGGACATGTTCGCTCCCAGCAGCGTCGTCAGGATCTTGTCGATGGCGGCGACTTCGGTCGCCCACGCGCTGCCCTTGTTACTGGAGGTCTTCTCGAGCGTCGTCAATCGACGTTTCACTTCGGCGATCTGAGCCTTGTTCCGCGCACTCATGCCTGTCGCGGTCACGTCATTCAGCGAAGCCCTGGCGACCCGGATATGTTCCTGTGCCGTGCTGGCCTGACCCGCGGGTGACGGAGCAGGCGTCGCCGGCTGCATCGTGGCGCTTGGCTGCATGGTCTGCGCCCCACTGACGGCTGGGACGGCCACCAGTAAGGCTGCGGTCATCGTCATGGTCCACGTGGCGGTCGAACGCTTCATATGTCTGCTCTCCTGAATGGACGGGGTGAATCAGATCCACTACAAGAGAGGAGCAATCGAAATGCCACGAGCAAGCTCGAGCGCGAGAATCCTTGAAATGACTGACGAAATGACTGCCGCTGCGCTAGAGCTTGGCGCCAGCGGAGCGGTGACGGAAGAACTGGATGATCACAGGAAGGACCGATATCGCGACGATTCCCAGGACGACGAGCTCGAAATTCTTCTGCACGACCGGGATGTTGCCGAAGAGGTATCCCGCGCCGACGCAGATCACCGTCCACACCGCTCCGCCGATGACGTTGTAGAAAGTGAACGTTCCGTATGTCATCGCCCCGGCCCCGGCGACAAATGGAATGAACGTGCGCACGATCGGCACGAAGCGCGCGAGGACGACCGCCTTGCCGCCATGGGTCTCGAAAAACAGATGCGCTTGTTCCAGGTGTTTCGGGTTCAGCCATTTTTCGAACCGTCCGGTGCGGCCTTCCGCGCGAAACACGCGCGGGCCAATGTACCGACCGACGCTGTAGTTCACGGCGTCGCCCAGCACCGACGCCACGAAGATCACGATCGCCGTGAGCCGCAGGTCGAGCGCACCGGTCGCGGCCAGCGTGCCGGCGGCAAACAGCAGCGAATCCCCGGGCAGGAACGGCATGACGACGAGGCCGGTCTCCGCGAAAATGATCGCGAAGATGAGCCCGTACACGAGCGTGCCGTAGGTTTTAACGAAGGCCGCGAGGTGAGTGTCGAGATTGAGAAAAAGATCGATCAACTGTTGCATCAGTGGCTGGAATCACCTGAGAGCGACTTGACGATATCACCGAGTACCGCCTTGGCGTCGCCGAACACCATCAGGGTATTGTCCGCGTAATACAGATCATTATCAATGCCGGCGAAGCCAGGGTTCATCGAGCGCTTGTTCGCGATGACGTACTTGGCCTTGTCGGCGTCGATGATCGGCATGCCGTAGATCGGGCTGTTCGGATCGTTGCGCGCCGCCGGATTCACGACGTCGTTGGCCCCGACGACGAGCACGACATCGGTCTGAGGCAGATCGTGGTTGATGTCGTCCATTTCGATCAGCGCGTCGTAGGGCACTTCGGACTCCGCGAGCAGCACGTTCATGTGCCCCGGCATGCGGCCCGCGACGGGGTGGATAGCGAACTTCACGTCGATACCCCGCTTGGTCAGCAGGTCGTAGATCTCCCGCACGCGGTGCTGCGCCTGGGCGACGGCCATGCCGTAGCCAGGCACGATCACCACGCTGCTGGCATTGCCGAGCAGGTCCGCCGCGTCGCGTGGCGTGCCGCTCTTCGCCGTTCGCGCTTCCCCCCCTGCGGCCGCTACCTGGACCTGGCCAAACGCGCCGAACAGCACATTGGTGAACGAGCGGTTCATCGCGCGGCACATGATGATCGAGAGGATCAGGCCAGACGACCCATCGAGGGCGCCTGCCACGATCAGCACCTTGTTTTCGAGCACGAACCCCATCGCCACGGCCGCCAGGCCGGCGTATGAATTGAGGAGCGAAATGACCGTCGGCATGTCCGCGCCCCCGATCGGCACGATGAGCAGCACGCCGAAGGCGAGCGACAGCACGATGATGAGCGGGAAGAGATACCACGCAGTCGGGTTGATGATCAGGTAGATGCCCGACGCCACGGCGATCGCCAGCAGCGTCAGGTTCACCAGGTTTTGTCCGCGGTACGTGATCGGTCGCGTCGGAATGATCTCCTGGAGCTTACCTGCCGCCATGAGGCTGCCCGTGAGCGTGAGGTAGCCCAGAATCACTTCGACGGTGATCGCGCCCATCCGGAACGGCGTCAGCGCTCCCTCGTCGAGCCACATGAAGTATTTCGCGGTGCCGACCAGACCGGCGGCGAGCCCGCCGAAGGCGTGCGAAAGCGCCGTTCGTTGCGGGACCGCCGTCAGCGGCACCTTCGAGAGCGGGACGCCAATGGCCGTGCCGACGACAAACGCGATCGCGATCCACATGTACCCGTGGATGTGCGGATCGATGAGCGTGCCGAAGATGGCGAGCGCCATGCCGCCAGCGCCGGCCGCCACACCGCGCCGGGCCGTCTTCGGCGCGCTCAACCACTGCAGCGACAGGATGAACAGCGCCGCGGCCACCAGGTAACTGGCCTGGATCAGGTGAACCCGCGCCATCATGGGCGGGCCTTCCGTTCGCGGAACATCTTCAGCATCCGGTCCGTGATCAGGAATCCGCTGACGATGTTCGTGACGGAGGCGGCGACCGCGATGGTGCCAAGGATGAGGCTGAACGTCGACTTCTGTTCCCCGGCGATGAGGATCGATCCCACGACCGCGATCGCCGAGATCGCGTTGGTCAACGACATCAACGGCGTGTGCAGAAGGCGAGAGACGTTCTGGATGACCTGGAACCCGACGAACGTCGCCAGCAGGAAGACGAACGCCATCGACCAGAGGTCGAGCGCAGACATGCGGTGGCTCCTTCTACGTCAAGGGCTTCCGGACGCGGAAGCGCATTGGCGGCGGATGTTATCACTACACCAACGGTTCAGGGTTCAGGGTTCGGGGTTCACCGGTCGCGATCTGGCAGGAACTCGAGGGCGACGACCTGGCCTGTCACCCCCTTGGTCGCAGGGGTCAGTGGACGCCACGTGACGTAGACCAGGTCGGCGGGCGTCCGCGCGCCGCATCGGACCGGGTCCCGACGGTCGTCCCCATAGGTGAGCCACTCGATCTCGGCCAACCCGTCCGCGGAGAATCGCCGCATCGTGCTCGCATCTCGTACGTGCAACGTGACGCTGCCGCTGCGGGCGCACTCGATCCGGTCAAGCGTCCCCTCGAGGCGGTTCTCGCCGCTTCGCAGCGTCCGGTAGGCGAAGTACGTGTGGCCTGGTGTCAATCCACCGACCCGGACGTCGCCGCCAGGCTTCACGCGCGCCTCCTCGGCGGCAACCTCGGTCATCAGCGTGCGCGCACGATTCCGAACCTCTTCGGAATACGCGGCCGTCAGTAACGGCGCGAGGAGCCCCCGCGCGGCGGCAAACTCCCCGGCGTTCGAATGAAGCCGCGCTTCGAGGTACGCGTAGTCCGGCCGTCCCGGCGCCAGGGCTCGCGCACGCGCGACGCTGGCGATCGCATCCTCGGGATCCGCGACATACGCCGTCAGCGCGTGCGCGTGGGCGAGATCCGGGCGCGCACGCATGACGACGCCAAGCGCTGAGCGCGCGGCGTCGATCGAGGGCACATCGGGCCGTGTCGAGCCAGCCACGAGATGCGCGAGGCCCGCAGCCGTGTAGTACTGCGCAAGCCAGTCTCCACGATCGGCCGCGGCCGGTACCAACAGCTGGTGCGCATCGTCTCCCCCGATATCAGCCCTCAGAAATCCTAGCATCGCGCGTGCGAGGGGTGACGGGGGGGCCAGCCCTGCGGCCTTACGGATCCGGGCCTCGGCCTCACCAGGGTCGATGTTGCGCAGGAGCATGCCGAGGACCGCTTCGACCTCTGACGGGGAGGCGACGCTCGTCACGGCCGACGCGGCTTTGATCTGCTCGTCGAAACGAAAGCTGAATCCGCGCATCGTGTCGCGCCTGACGTATGCCTTCAACAGGCCGATCGCGTCGAAGGTACCGAAGACCTGTCGCCACGCGTCGCGCGCGGGTGTGCCGCCGGCCGTGAGCCGTACGTATTGCGCCAACTGTTCCGAACGGCCCGGTTCGCCCGACATCAGCATGTGGGTGAGCGCCCAGGACTGCGCGTAGAAGACCGATCGCCGCTCTCCCTCGTTATAGAGGGGTGAGTCGCGTTCGACCGACAACAGCTCATCGAGCGGCAGCAGCGTGCGCGTGTTGAGCAACTGCAGGTGCGACGGGATCGCGCGCCCCGTGATCGCGCCGCGTCCGTCCCCGCGCACCTGGAAGGTGCTGTAGTACTCGGCAAGCCCCTCCCCGAGCCACGCCGGCAACGCGCGCGTCGCGCCGGCGATCACGAGGTGGGTATATTCGTGAAACACGATGCGCAGGGCCGACTCGCGTTGTTCGAGCGAGAGCGCGATGGTGTTGTCGGTCTCCGTCCCCTGGAAGTAGCCGTCGAGTTGGACGGGCCTGCCGTTGAACCGTGGAGCGAACGGCGAGAAACTTCGCCGGTCCGCGAACACCACCACCAGAGTCGGCACGGGGGACGCGCCACTCGCCACCGGCATCACCCGCGTGATCGCTTCGCGAAAGCGCTCGAACTCGACCGCGATGACCCGCGTCGATTTTTCTCCCGCTTGCCCGAACACGACAAAATGCGGGGTATCGACGCGCACCCACTCAGCGGCTGCGGGTGACGCGAACGCGAGGGTCAACGCGAAGAAAGCTGCAGCCGAGCGCACGGCCATCAACGGGTCTGAACGGCCCGTGCTAGAGGTCCCGCACCTGCACGGCCACGAGCAGGAGGCCGAAGCCGATGATCCAGGCCCAGTCCGCGACATTCCCGTCGATGCGGAACGCCCCGAAGTGGGCGAGCAGCGCGACGATGTAGAGCACAAGGCAGATGACCCAG
>DATLXP010000016.1:0-88541 GCA_035575695.1 Vicinamibacterales bacterium | reverse complement strand
TCACGCCCTGCGCCCGCGCGGCACGCAGCACGAACGCGGCCTGGAGCAGGTCATCGTACGAGCCGTTCGTGCACGAGCCGATCATGGCCTTGTCGAAGGTGATCTTCTCACGCGCCACCTCTTCGGCCGGGAAGGCGTTGCCCGGGCTGAAGGGTTTGGCGATCATCGGACGCACGTCCGTCAGATCGAACGCTTCATCGATCGCGTAGGAGGCGTCTAAGCCAGGGCTGAAGGGTGGATACGGCAGCTCGGTGATCCCCTTGCGCCGATACCATGCGTAGGTGATCTCGTCGGGTGCGAAGATGCCGTTGAGCGCTTCGGCCTCCGCCATCATGTTCGCAATCGTGTTGCGGTAGGCGATCGGGAGGTGCTTGTCCTCATCCACGAGCTCGACCGACATCCCCTGCGACTGTGTCTCCCCCCACCGCCGGAGCAGCTCGAGCACGATGTCCTTGCCGCCCACCCAGGGGTTGAGCGCGCCGCGGAACACGACGCGGCGTTGCCTCGCGAGGGTGAAATAGATGTAGCCCGTCGACCACCCGAACCCGAGCGTGGTTGAACCGACGCCCAGGCCTACGGCGCCATACGCACCGTACGCGCGGCTGTGCGAGTCGGCGCCCGGGATGAACTGCCCCGGCATGACGAGCCCCTGCTCGGGAAAGTAGAAGTGAAAGATGCCGTCACCGGGATTGGCGTAGTAGGGTTTCTCGATGCCGTGGATGCGAGCGAACTCGCGGCCGATCCCGGTCTGCTTGTCATCAGCGTCGAGTCCCGTGAACACGAAGTGATCGTTCGCGACCGCGGCCTGGCGGGGATCGATCGTCTGTCCGCCTGTGATCTGGTTGAACGTGTGGATCGAAAACGGCGCCGTCCCGTCGGACGCGGGTAGCAAGTCCGCAAAGACGCGAAGCGTCGCACCCGGCGTGATGTCCGAGGGCCTCAGTGCCTTGTCGACCCTGTGCGCGTAGATGATCTGCTCGGTCGATGTCATGCCACGTGCGGCATCGGCGTCCGGCCAGTCAATGGACGGTCTGGTGATGACCGACTGCTTGAACTCCCGTCGGCCGACCGCGAAGATCCCGCCGCTGCGCCGGATCTCCTCTTCTTTTGGCGAGAGGGGCACCGGCTCGTAGTCCTGCTGCCGCGTCTCGTTGCGCAGTCTCCGCGACACCGGGTCGAAACTGAACCTGTCGCCGTCCTGCGCGTCGGCCACCGCCTCCGGGCTCTGCACGACGTGAAGGCCGAGATTGAAACTGTTGCGGCGGAAGATGTCTCCCATGTTGTGGCCGCAGACCACGACGAGCTCGAGCCCCGCTTCCTCCCCGACCCCCTTGAGACCCGCGGGACTCATCTCGCGCGACGAGCCGATCGCGAACCTGTCCCCCGCGATGATGAAATTCTGCCCGCCGTGCACGCGCGCGCGGAAGTCCGGCATCAGGTACCGGAACGAACCCGCCTTCCATTTCTCGTCGAGCGTGTCCAGGCTCTCGGAGACACAGTCGGTGGCTGGCGTGATCTGGTCGGTGTCGATCGCGTCGAGCTTCCGCGCGAACTTCGTCCCGGGCAAGCTCATCCGGTCCCAGAAGATCAGTGCGCGACCCTGGATGATGGTCTCGGATCCCGCAGTGGCAGCCACGGGATCGGGCAGCGACTCCGCGGAAACGCCCGGCTTGAGGCGGGCGGGCTCGATCGTGTGCATGGAATTCAATTATATCGGTGCGGTGTGGCACAGATCCTTGCATTCAACTGTCCGATGCGCCACGCCATGCTCGCATTCGTCCTCGTGCCGGTTCTGGCGTTGTCGAGCTGCAGCGGCGGCACCAGTACGGGCCTGTTCGACCGAAGGACTCCACGCGAGCGCTATCTGGCGTCGCTGCAGGCGGCCGGTCTCGGAGAGGCCGCGCTGGTGCGCGACTGGGTGGCCGCGGGAGAGGCGGCATTGCGCGAGCCGGCGGACGCCAGGCTCCCCCTGAACTCGGAGATCCGCCAGGGCCGCGCCGAGCCGCGGGCGTGGGGGTACAGGCTGCCACTGCAGCGCGGGCGACGGCTCAGAGTCGAGCTCAGCGTGTCAGGATCCGAGCCGGCGATCGTGTTCATCGAGCTGTTCGATGCGGCTGACCTGTCGAAGCCGATCGTGACGTCACTCCGTGAAGACGCTCGCCTGGAACAGGAAATCGCCAGGGACGGCACCTACGTGCTCAGGATTCAACCCGAGCTGCTCCGCGGAGATGCCCTGCGCATCGTTCAGCGCACGACCGCGTCGCTCACATTCCCCGTGTCGGGGAGGACCTCCTCTGCCGTCAAGAGCTTCTTTCTCGACCCGCGCGACAACAATCGACGCGATCACCACGGGATCGACATCTTTGCACCGAGGAACACAGCCGTCGTCGCCGCCGCCGGGGGTCTCGTCACACACGTCGGCACGAGTCCACTCGGCGGCAACGTCGTGTGGATATGGGACGCCAGCCGCCGGCAGTCCCACTACTACGCCCACCTGGAGACGCAGGCGGTCGCGACCGGCACCCTGGTGGACGCCGGCGCCGTGGTGGGATATGTCGGCAACACCGGCAACGCGCGGACCACCCCGCCCCACCTGCACTTCGGCATTTACGGCCGCGGTGAGGGCCCGATCGATCCGTTCCCGTTTGTCAGGGAGTGATGCCTACAGGCGTAAAGGCGACGCATGCGATCACCGGCTGAGGCGGATATTTGGCAAACCGCGGATCGGTGAACGACAGCCGGCAGAGGAAGAATCGTGACCCGCGGTTAGTCGTAATCACCTGCACGTTCGCGCACCTCGGGCAGAGGTCGCGGCCCCCCGGTTGCTCCGGCCCGCTCGAATCGTCCATCATTGAATGTATGTTTACCTCGGAAGCCGTGACTCGCAGCGTCCGCGTTCACGTTCACGCACAATTCGACTCGGACCGCTCGGAGCCTGCGCGAGACCAGTGGTTCTTTCTGTACACGATCACGATCAGTAACGAGGGGAGCGACACCGTCCAGCTCCTGACGCGCCACTGGGTCATCACCGACGGCAACGGCAAGATCGAGGAGGTTCGTGGCCCGGGCGTTGTCGGGAAGCAGCCCATTCTCAAGCCCGGCGAATCATTCGAGTACACCTCGGGATGCCCGCTCAACACGCCGTTCGGCGTCATGGAGGGCACGTACCAGATGGTGGGCGAGAGCGGGGACAAGTTCGAGGCGAAAATCGCCCCGTTCACACTCAGCGAGCCCTACACCGTCCACTGAGCCACGCACTCACGACCGCCGGCTCGTGCACCTCAGACGAATGCACAATCCTGTCGCAGGGCGTCGCCCAGGAGCTTCAGGTAACGCCGCCTGGGGATGTCGATGGCGCCGAACTGCTCCAGATGCTCCGTCGTCCACTGTGTGTCGAGCAGGAGAAAGCCGCGCGCCCGCATGCGGGCGACGAGGGCCGTCAAGGCCACCTTTGACGCGTCTGTGACGTGATGGAACATCGACTCGCCGAAGAACACCCCTCCAAGCGCAACGCCATAGAGACCGCCAGCCAGCCTGCCTCCCTGCCACGCCTCCACGGAATGCGCGACGCCCGCTCGATGAAGCGCGCAATAGCTTTCGTGAATTTCCCGGTCGATCCACGTGCCCGCTTCCTCCGGGTCGCGCTCAGCGTGCGCGCAGGCCCGGATCACGGCCTCGAAGTCGCGATCGATCTCGATCCGGAAGGCGCCGCTGCGGATCACGCGCCCGAGCCGCCTGGACACGTGGAAGGTGTCGAGCGGGATGATGCCGCGGGGATCCGGCGAGAACCATTTGATGTCTCCGTCCCCCACGGCCATCGGAAACCAGCCGCTGGCGTACGCCGACACCAGCAGGTCGGTCGGGATCATGCGACCTCAGCGCAGCACGAGCACGGCGCAGCGTCCACGCTCGAGCAGCGCGTGACCGATCCCCGTGTCGTTGTCGCCAGGCCGTGCCTGCACGATGGCCAGATCGATCTCGTGCTCCGTGGTGTAGCGCACGAGTTCATCGGAGGCGGGTCCGGTGCTCAGGATGAACTGCACGCCGAGGCGCTCCTGATCTTCGAGCGAGATCAGCCGCGCCAGCCGTTCCTGCGCCTCGGTCGCCATCGCCTCGTGGATCTCCGGAAGCCGCTCCGGGCTCATCTCGGCCGTCCAGCCCGCCGACAACGGCTCCTCGACCGTGTACATCACGTGCAGCTTCGCGCCGAACGATTCGGCCATCCGCCGCGCAAACAACACCGAGCGATCGAACGCCTCATCCGAGCCGCCGTGCAGCAGGATCTCGCGCATGCCTCCGTCCGACATCCAGTCACCTCCTGCCGTCTATTCTATCGGGCGAGGCACCTCGCGTCCGCAATGCGGTAAAGTCGCTAGGTCCCCAGGGCCGTGGGTCTCTCGGCCCGTGAGCTCGTGGTGCAGAACAGGAGCGGCATGGCCAAGCTGACAGTTGAAGGATTTGAAACCGTCGACGTAGCCGACGGAAAACGCCTCGTGCTCGCGATGGAGGAAGACGCGAAGGTCGACGTGCTCCATGCGTGCGGTGGGAATGCGCGCTGCACGACCTGCCGGGTCGAGTTCATCGACGGCGAGCCGGCCGTGATGACCGCCGCCGAGAAGGCCGTGCTTCAGGCAAAGGGGGTGACGGGCGTCCGCCTCTCGTGCCAGATCGTCTGCGACCACGACATGACCGTGCGCGCGATCAGCCGCCTCGAGGGCAGTGGGAGACCTGATCCCGGCGGAAAGCCGACTCCCGACATCGCGCCTCCGCCTCAGTGGGTGGACAAGGCGTAGACGCGCACACGCCCGACCTGAAGGTCGGGCCTGCGGTCGGTCGGGCCTACGGGCGTTCGTAGCGCTCGCGAATCGTGGGAATCAGGTATTCGCTGAAGGCTCGGTCGAAGTCGTAGCGGGGCGCAAAGCCCCAGTCGCGCCGTGCGGCCGTATCGTCGACATCGGCCGGCCAGGAGTCGACGATCCCCTGCCGCTTCACGTCGTTCTCCCAGGTGATCTCCGCCTCCGGGAATGCCTTCATGACGACATCGCGGATCTCGTCGGCGGACGGGTTGAACGCCCCCACGTTGTAAGCCGTCCGCGTCAGGCTTTCTCGTGGGGCGGCCGCCAGCTTCAGCAGCGCGTCCACTCCGTCAGGCATCGCCATGAACGGGATCCTCGTGTCGGGACGCACGAAGCACGCATAGGGCTCCCCTTTCGCCGCCGCGTGGATCATCTCCGGCGCGTAATCCGACGTGCCGCCTGAGGGCACCGTCTGCGCCGAGATCAAGCCCGGAAATCGTACGCACCTGAAGTCCACACGGCCCGAGGCCGATTCCGCCGCCAGCTGCTTGTAGTGACGTGCGTAATAGTGGCCGAGCTGCTCGCAATACAACTTGTTGCACCCGTACATGGTGGTCGGGTGCGTCCACTCGTCCTCGCTCACCCGTCCGGCGTGCGTCTTTGTGGCGACGTCCGGCAGTCCGTATGCCGCGATCGACGAGGGATAGATGAAGACGACGCGCCGTCCGTGGGACTCGGCCTCGTGTTGAGCGAACTCCAGCAGATTGAGCGTCCCCTCGACGTTGACCTGGTGCGCCGTCACCGGCGTGAACTCCGAGCGCGTCGAGAGCAGGGCCGCGAGATGGAACACGAGTTCGACCTGGTACTGCGCAAGGATGCGCTCGAGAATGCTGCGGTCGAGAATCGATCCGGTGACTTCCTGGTCGACGAGCTTCGAGACTTCGGGGTTCAGCCGGCTGACGTCGAGGGTGACGATCGCGCGGTCGCGGTTGCGACGCAACTGGTCGATCAGCCCGTGCCCGATTTCGCCGCCGGCGCCGGTGATCAACACGACAGGTTTGCGCATCAGGCGAGCATCCGCGGCAGGATCGTCACGACCGAGGCCAGGATCGCGAGCAGGGTGAGCGCCAGGCATACGACCGCGCCCACCATGTGATTGACCCGCTCAGGCTTCAACGGGTCCAGCCACATGCTGCCCAGGTATCCGCCGATGAATCCCCCCACGTGCGCGGCGTTGTCGATGCCCGGGATGATCAGTCCGAAGATCACCATCGAGATCGCGTAGCCCCGGGCCTCGGTATAGACCATGCTGCTGCCGCTGCGCCGGCCGTAATGCATCAGGGCGGCGAGCAGGCCGAAAATCGGAGCCGACGCGCCGACGGTCTGATAGGCACCAAACCTCGGGATGTTCAGGTAGGCACCGGCGACTGAACTGAGCAGGAATCCACCGACGGACCCCAGCGTGTAAATCACGACCATGCGTGACCCGCCGTACATGTCGGCAACCGCCGGACCCAGATTCCGTATCCACATCATGTTGAGCACGATGTGGAGAATGCCCGAATGCAGCCATCCGGCGCTCAACACCGTCCACCACATGCCGAGCGCGAAGGTCGGATACGCGCCACTCGAGCCCAGCATGAGATTGACGTTGGGATGAGCGGAGAGCATCCCGAGAGGATTGCTGGAGCCCATCACGTTGCCGCCGAACATCACGGTGAACACGACGCCCGCGACGTACAGCGCCGAACACCCATAGATGACCAGCTTCACGAAGCCCAGGTCGTTGCCCAGGCGACGCAACAGCGGACCGAAACCCCAGAGGCCTGGATTCCGCCGGCCGCAGCTGTAGCACTGCTCGTCAGCGACCCCGACGAGCGACCCGCACGAGGCGCACACGACAGACCCCGTGCGTTGGCGCTTGAACATGAAGCAAAAGCATATAACGATCCTTCTGACATGCGTGTGCTCGTAACCGGAGGAACGGGGTATCTCGGCGCGGCAATCGTGCGCGAACTTGCCTCGCGCGGGCACCAGCCGGTCATCTTCGCGCGCCGCGCGTCGAGCGCCGGCCTGCCCGGCGTGCCGATCGACGGTGATATCCGCGACCGCGGCGCGCTGGCGCGCGCCGCCCAGGCGGTTGATGCCATCATCCACACCGCCGCGCTCGTCAGCATCTGGCGCGAGCACCCCCGCGAGTTCGACGACGTGAATGTGGGAGGGCTGCACAACGTGCTGGCTGTCGCGCGCGCGGCAGGCATTGCACGGGTCGTCTACACCTCCACCTTTCTGGCCCTGCCTCCCAACGGGAGCCACGGGCCGATCGAGGGGAACGACTACCAGCGGACGAAGCAGCGCGCGCGAGAGGAGGCCGTCCGCGCGCTCGCGGATGGCTCCCCTCTGGTCATCCTGTATCCGGGCGTGGTGTACGGACCCGGCGCTTCGACAGAGGGCAATCTCGTCGGCCGGCTCCTCCGCGACCACCGGGACGGTCGTCTCCCGGGCCTCGTCGGCGCCAGCCGCCTGTGGTCGTTCGCGTACGTGGACGACGTCGCTTCGGCCCACGTTGAAGCGGTCGAGCGCCCAGAGGCACGCGGGGAATACCTTGTGGGCGGTGTGAATGCGCCGCAGATGCGGCTGTTCGAGGTTGCACGCGCATTGACCGGAACATCGTTGCCCCGACGGATTCCGCTTGCTGCAGCACGCGCGGCCGGAGCGCTCGATGAACTACGCGCGAGGATGTTCGGCCGCACGCCGTTGATCACGCGCGCGACCGTGGAGATCTTCTCGCATGACTGGTCGATGGACAGCAGTCGCGCCATGCGCGAACTCGGTTACCACGTGACCTCTCTCGAAACCGGCGTGGCGTCCACGCTCGCGGCGCTTTCCCAGCACGGCCATTCGTCCGCCTGACCTTTGCAGCCGTTCATGCGACACCCCTCCTGCGTGCCGCGTCAGGATCCGATACACTCGGCGCCAGTTTTCAGCTAACCACCGCCGTCAACCCCCGTCTAAACAATCGGATGCCGCAATCGGACGCCGCCGCCGTCGCGCTGGCCCGCGACGGAAACAGCGAAGCCTTCCATTCGCTCGTGGAGCGTCACAGCCGTGCTGTCTACAGGCTCGCGTATCGGCTGACCGGCACGCCTCAGGACGCCGAGGACGTCGTCCAGGAGACGTTCCTGAAGGCCTACAAGCAGCTCGGGCGGTTCGAGTCGCGGGCGAACTTCGGGACGTGGCTGCATCGAATCGCCGTGAACTGCTCGATCGACCTCATTCGCGGCCGGCCGCACCGCGAAGCGGCGCACGACGGATCCGATCTCGAGTTGTTGGGCGCCGCCGTCGAGCGGACGGGCACCGCCGGCGCCTCACCCGAACGGTTGATGCTCAGCATCGAGGTGCAGGAGCGGATCGGCACGGCCATGACCGGCCTGAGCGCCATGGAACGCGCAGCCTTCATGCTGCGCCACTTCGAGGGGCATTCGATCGACGAGATCAGCCAGTCGCTGGGACTGAAAACGAACGCAACGAAACACAGCATTTTCCGGGCGGTTCGCAAGATGCGCGCAGCGCTGGAGCCGCTCAAAGACATTCAGAATTGAGCGCAGGGGTTATGAGTGAGGAGTTAGAGCGAATGAATCATCTGAACGAAGAGGAGCTCGTTCTTCACTATTACGGAGAGCTCGACGCGCCCGCGAGCGCGCGGACGGAGCAGCACCTTGCCGCCTGCGCCGAATGCCGCCACGTCAACACGCAGCTCCAGCGGGTGATGGCTGCCGTCGACACGATTCCGGAGCCCGTGTTGCCGGACGGGTTCGAGCGCACGGTGTGGGCACGCCTGCAGCCGGATCTGTCCGGCCACGCCGGCTGGCGCACCTGGCTCTCGGTCTCCCCGGCACGCCTCGCCTGGGGGTCGGTCATCCTCCTGCTGGTCAGCGTGGCATTTTTTGCGGACCGGATGACGCAGCGCAGCAACGCCGCCGCCGAGATCGCCGCCGGCGCGGAATTCCGCGAGCAGGTGCTGCTGGCCGACCTCGGGGAACATCTGGATCGATCCCAGACGATGCTCGTGGACCTCGTCTCGGCGAGCGATGAGGGAGCGGTCGACGTCTCGACCGAGCGCGCCCGCGCCTCCGAACTCGTCGCCGCCAACCGGCTGTACCGGCAGACGGCGGCCGCCACGGGTGAAGCGCGTGTCACCGAGCTCCTCGACCAGCTCGAGCAGGTACTTGTCGAACTCGCAGCAAGTCCTGACACCTTGTCCGCGGATGACATGGACAGCGTGCGCCAGCGGATCGACGCAAACGGCCTGCTCTTCAAGGTGCGGGTGGTGTCGTCGAGTGTGCGCGAGCGGCAGAAGCAGAAGATCCGGACAAGAACTGGCCAGAGTTCTTAATTCACGTTCAAACAACGCCCTGACACATATGCAACTCGAAATCAGACGGAAAAGAATCATGACCGCACAACACACACTGACGATTGCCATGGCTATCACGGGCGCGCTCAGCGCTGGCCAGGCGTTCGCGCAACCGGCCGGCCTGTGGACCGGAGCGCCTGCCGCCGCCTGGAGCCAGGATCGTGAGCGCACCGCCGAGGAACGTCAGAAGCAGCGCGAGGCCAGCGAACGCGACCGCGACCGCGACCGCGAGAACCGGACATACGAGGAGGCCTTGCGCGCCCGCGACGAATCGCGCTACGAGCGTGCCATCGAACGCTTCAGTGGCGTCGTCGCCATGAAAGGGACGAAAGCGGACGCGGCCCTCTACTGGAAGGCGTACTCACAGGACCGCCAGGGGCAGCGCGCCGAGGCGCTCGCGTCGATCCAGGCACTCACGAGGGAGTATCCGACCAGCCGCTACCTCCAGCAGGGGAAGGTCCTCGAGGGGGAGATCCGCCGGAACGCCGGGCAGCCGGCCCGCCCCCAGGATCAGACCGACGAGGAGACGAAACTGATGGCGCTCAACGCCATCATGAACAGCTCCCCCGAACAGGCCATGCCGATCCTCGAGAAGATCCTCACTGGCACCGCGTCGCCCAAGCTGAAGGAGCGCGCGCTGTTCGTGCTCGCGCAGAGCAATTCCGCGCAGGCGCGCGACGTCCTCAGGGGGATCGCGAAGGGCAACTCCACGCCCGAGCTCCAGAGCCGTGCGATCAGCTATCTCGGCACGCACGGTGGCCGCGAGAGCCGCGCGATTCTTTCCGAGGTCTACTCGTCCACCAGTGATGTCGACATGAAGAAGCGGATCCTCCGCGCCTTCATGGTCGGGGGAGAGAAGGACCGCCTCCTCGTGGCGGCCCAGAGCGAACAGATCGCCGAACTCCGCGCGACGGCCGTTCAGCAGCTCGGCGTGATGGGGGCGCATTCGGAGCTGTCGTCGCTCTATCAGAAAGAATCGGCGGTGGACGTGAAGAAGCAGATCATCCAGGCGATGTTCGTGGGGGGTAACGTCACGCGGATGACGGAGCTCGCGAGAGCCGAACCGAATCCGGACCTGCGGCGCGCCGCGATCCGCAATCTCGGACTGATGGGCGCGCGCGCAAGCGCGGACGCGCTCGTCGAGATCTATGGGTCGGAGAAGGACGTCACCGTGCGCAAGGCGGTCATTCAGGCGCTCGCGCTCTCGGACAACGCCGCGCAGCTCGTGGCGATCGCCCGCAAGGAGACTGATCCCACGCTGAAGAAGGAGATCGTCACGCGGCTCTCGCACATGAACTCCAAGATCGCGATCGATTACATGATCGAGCTGCTCAAGTAGGCCATATGTCCACACGATATTTCGGCATCGCGTCAGCGCTCAGCGTCTGCGCTGTCCTGGGAGTCGCAGTCGCCGCGCAGCAGCCGCGCATTACCAACGGACGGATGGCCACCCACGCGGCGCCCGCCAACCTGGCGCAGGCGTTCGGTTCGCTGGTCCGGGCGCAGGCCGACGTCACGTGGATCGGCTATTCCGTACCGGTCACCGGCGACCGCACGATGTGCTGCTGGTCGAACGGCAGCGGCACGAGCGACATCTCGGGTTCGTTTCTCAGCTCAGACGTCCCCTGTTGCGGTGCGTGCCGCATCGAGCCGGCGCGCGACACCGCGACGGCGATTCGCCAGGGGAATGTTCCCCCTGAGGGCGGAAGCCGCAGCGCGGCTCCGGGACCGATCACGCTCGAGGGCTCACGCCGAATGGTCGTGATGTTCCGTGTCGTGGATCGAGAGGTCCAGCGGATCAGGGCGTTTTCGGAGGAGTGTGAGCTCGACGCCGGGGGCCGGCAGGTCGCCTGGCTTCAGGACGTTCGTCCCGCCGAGAGCATTGCCCTGCTCGAGTCGCTCATCGGGAAGGAGACCGATCGGAAGGACAAGGTGTCCAAGGGGGCGATCAGCGCCATCGGCATGCACGCGGATCCCGTGGCGGCCGCGACGCTCGTTCGGCTGGCGCGCGAGCACGGCTCGCCGGCGATCCGGGGTGACGCCATCTTCTGGGTCGCGCAGCTGGCGGGTGAGAAGGCCGTGGGGACCATCACGGCAGCGATCAACAACGATCCTGACACGGATGTGAAGAAGCGCGCGGTCTTCGCTCTGAGCCAGCTGCCGAAGTCCGAAGGCGTGCCGCTCCTCATCGGTGTGGCGCGCCAACACGCCAATCCGGCCGTGCGGAAGCAAGCGATGTTCTGGCTGGGCCAGTCGAAGGATCCGCGCGCGACGGAGTTCTTCGCGGAGATCCTCAAATAGGTCAGTGCACGCCTGGGCTCGTCTGAAGCAGCGCCGGGTCGGCGCCGAGACGCTTGAGCGCCGTCACCCACATGCGTGAAGCCTCGACGTCGAAGACAAGGTCCACGTCCACGTCGGACATCAGCCACGCGGACTGTGCGAGCTCGTCGTCCAACTGGCCCGGGCCCCACCCGGCGTATCCGGCCAGCACCCGCGCGCGCGGCGCCGGGCGCGCCTCGAGGACCTGTCGCAGGATCAGCGGCGAGGTCGACAGGTAGAGCCCGTCGACCACTGTGCGGTACTCCTCCGTTTCGGGTGGCGCCCCGAGGAGAATGAAGCCCCGGTCTGGCTGCACGGGCCCGCCGATGAACAAGGGCAGCTCGTTGCGCCGCGTGGCCGGCGGCTCGAGATGCACCATCTCGCCCGCCGCGTTCCCGGTAGGCCTGTTCAGCACGATGCCGAACGCGCCGTCGGGCAGGTAATCGCACAGGAGCACGACGGTCTGCGCGAAATTCGGGTCCTGCATCTGCGGCATCGACAGTAGAAGCGTGGGTCGAAAGGTGTCACTCATTGAAGTTTTCCGACTGCCCAGGTGACGTGCTCACGCACGAGGGGATCGGTGGCCGTCTCGTCCCCGCCGTCCTGTTCCAGTGATGCCTGCAGCGCCTCGGCCGCGCCGGCGCCGCCGCTGTTGCCGATCGCGACCGCGAGGTTGCGGCGCAGCCGCCTGACCCCCGCGCGTTTCATCGGGCTGTCCTTCAGCAATCGCCGCAGGTCGTCGTCTGGTCGCTGCCAGAGATCGAGCAGGACAGGATTCGCCAGCCCCTCCCTGGCCTGCCACGGGGCATCGCCTGAGACCGCCGCGCGACTGTTCCAGGGACAGACGTCCTGGCAGATGTCACATCCGTACGCGTGCGCACCGATGGCGTCGCGGTGCTCCAGCGGAATGGCTCCCTTGATCTCGATCGTCATGTACGAGAGACAGCGGCGCGAATCCAGCTGGTAAGGCGCCGTGATCGCGCCGGTCGGGCACGAGTCGATGCACAAGGTGCACCGTCCGCAGTGATCGAGCGCGCGCGCCCCCGTTTCGAGCGGCAGGTCGCAGATGATCGCGGACAGGAACAGCCACGACCCCTTGTCGCGGTTGATGAGGCACGTATTCTTGCCTATCCAGCCAAGCCCGGCGTATTGCGCGTAGACGCGCTCCTGCACGGGGCCGGTATCGACATACGCGCGGTGCTCGAAATCACCCGCGACCTCACGAATCGAATCGACGAGCGCCTTCATCCGTTGCTCGATGACGACGTGGTAATCATCACCCCAGGCGTAGCGCGCGATAGCGGCGCGTGTCGGATCGTCGTTCGCCGTTGAATACGGCTGGGCGGTGTTATACACCGTGCCGAGCACGATCACCGACCTGGCGGACGGCAGCACGGCGCGCACATCGGCGCGACGATCCGCGTTCCGCGCCATGTAGTGCATCTCGCCGTGGTAGCCCCGATCCAGCCACTCGCGGAGAAATTCGAGCTCCGGGAAGCCGTCGACGGGAGCGATGCCGCAGAGATCGAACCCGCAGGCGCTCGCCCACGTCTTCACGGCCTCGGCGGACACCTGAGCGACGAGCACGGATCTCAGACCTTGACGAGCTGCCGCAGCACGTAGGGCAGGATGCCGCCGTGGCGGAAGGCCACGAGCTCCTCGGGCGTGTCGATGCGCGCGACAGCGGTGAATTCGCAGGTCGTGCCGGCGTCGGCCGTCGCCCGCAGGCGCACCTCTGCCCCGGGCGCGAGCGTCTCGGCCATCCCCATCACGTCGAACCGCTCCCGGCCTGTGAGTTTCAGGGTCGTCGCGCCCACGCCCTCCTTGAACTGGAGCGGAAGGATGCCCATGTTGACGAGGTTGCTGCGGTGGATCCGTTCGTAACTCTCGGCGATGACCACCTTCACACCGAGGAGCAGCGTCCCCTTGGCGGCCCAGTCGCGCGACGAACCCGAGCCGTACTCCTTGCCGGCGATGACGATGAGCGGCACTCCCTGTGCGCGATAGGCCACGGAGGCGTCATAGATTGTCGTCACTTCGCACTCGGGCAGCAGCGTCGTCCAGCCTCCCTCCGTGCCTGGCGCCAGCTGGTTGCGCAGCCGGATGTTCGCGAATGTGCCGCGCATCATGACTTCGTGATTCCCCCGGCGGGCGCCGTAGGAATTGAAATCGCGCGGCATCACGCCCTTCTCGATCAGGTACTTCCCCGCCGGGCTGTCGGCGGGGATCGACCCGGCTGGGGAGATGTGGTCCGTGGTCACGCTGTCGCCGAGGACGGCGAGCGCGCGGGCATCAAAAATGTCGGTCGGTGGCGTGGGCTCGAGCGTCACCCCCTCGAAGAACGGGGGGTTCCGGATGTAGGTGGACTCCTCGTCCCAGGCGAACAGCTCGCCGGCCGGGACCGGCAGGCCGCGCCAGCGATCATCGCCGTCGAACACCGTCGCGTACTTCGACCGGAACATCTCCGACTTCACCGCGCGGAGCATCGTCTCCTGGATCTCGCGCTCGGCAGGCCACAGCTCCCGCAAGTACACGGGCTTCCCGTCCGGGTCGTGGCCGATCGGTTCCGACGTCAGGTCGATCTGCATCTTGCCCGCGAGCGCGTAGGCGACCACGAGCGGCGGCGACGCAAGATAGTTCGCCCGGACTTGCGACTGGATGCGGCCTTCGAAGTTACGATTGCCGCTGAGCACGGATGCGACGACCAGGTTCTTTTCTCTCACGACGTTGGACACGTGTTCCGGCAGCGGCCCGCTGTTGCCAATGCACGTGGTGCACCCGTACCCCACGACGTTGAAGCCGAGCTGCGCGAGGTACTCGAGGAGTCCGGCCGCTTCGAGATATTCCGTGACGACGAGGGAGCCTGGGGCGAGACTCGTCTTGACCCAGGGTTTCACCGTGAGGCCGCGCTGGACGGCGTTGCGCGCGACCAGGCCGGCGCCAATCATGACGCTCGGGTTCGAGGTATTCGTGCAGCTCGTGATCGCGGCGATCACGACCGAACCGTGGTCGAGGTCATCGATCCCAGGGGTCACCTCGAGCTCGGTGACGGCGCTGACCGCTGCGCCGATTGCTGCGCCGATCGCGCCCACGGCCGCCGTTTCTCCGGGCTTGGGCGTGGCAGGGGCGGTCTTTGTTTTTCGCTCGGCCAGCATGGTTTCGAGCGCCTGTTGGAACTTGACCTTCGACTGTCGCAGCGACACCCGGTCCTGCGGGCGCTTGGGCCCCGCCAGGCTGGGCTCTACGGTCGACAGATTGAGCTCGAGGGTCGAGGTGTACACGGGATCGGGGGCGCCCGGAACCCGGAACATGCCCTGTTCCTTCGCGTACGCCTCGACGAGCTGCACGTGCGCCTCGTCGCGCGACGTCAGTCGCAGGTAATCGAGCGTCATGTCGTCGATCGGGCAGATCGCGATGGTCGCGCCGTACTCCGGCGACATGTTGCCAAGCGTCGCGCGGTCGGCGATCGTGAGCGATTCGAGACCGGGGCCGTAGAACTCGACGAATTTGCCGACGACGCCGAACTTGCGGAGGCGTTCGGTGATCGTCAACACGAGATCGGTCGCCGTCGCGCCTTCCGGGAGCCTGTCCACGAGCCGGAAACCCACGACCGCCGGAATCAGCATCGAAATCGGCTGTCCGAGCATCGCGGCTTCCGCCTCGATGCCACCGACACCCCAGCCCACGACGCCGAGACCGTTCACCATCGTCGTGTGCGAGTCGGTGCCGACCAGCGTGTCCGGGTAAGCGATCGTGGCGCCGTCCGCCTCCTCCTTGAAAATTACGCGCGCCAGGTATTCGAGGTTGACCTGGTGAACGATGCCGGTGTCCGGCGGCACGACGCGAAAGTTGTGGAAGGCGTCCTGGCCCCAGCGAAGGAACGTGTAGCGCTCCTTGTTCCGCCCGAACTCCAGCGCGGCATTGAGATCGGCGGCGTTGCGCTCGACGTAGTGATCCACCTGGACGGAATGGTCGATGACGAGCTCGACCGGCTGCAGGGGATTCACCCTGGCGGGGTTCCCTCCGAGCCGCACCATGCCGTCCCGCATCGCGGCGAGGTCGACGACGGCCGGCACGCCGGTGAAGTCCTGCAGCAGCACGCGCGCGGGGGTGAAGGCGATCTCTTTCTGGACCTTCGACGTGACGTCCCACCCCGCAAGGGCGCGTACGTCATCCGCATCCACGAACCCGCCGTCCTCTTTGCGCAGGAGATTCTCGAGGAGGATCTTGAGGGAGTACGGGAGCCTCGCGACACCGGGAAAGCCGGCGCGCTCGAGGGCGGCGAGACTGAAGACGTCCACCGTCGTGCCGCCCGCCGTGAGCCGGGTCCGCGTATTGAAGGAGTTGAGCGAGGCCATAAAGGTAATTCTGTCACGGTTCAACACCGTTCAACACGGCGCAACACGGGGCGCGGGAGCCGCGTCAGCGGACGCGGGCGAGGAATTCGCGCGCGACGGTCGCGGGATCGTGCCGTTCGGCGTCCACCGCGTGGTTCATGGCGCGGATGTCCGCAATGGTGATCCTGCCGGAGAGCGCGTCGAGCGCCTCTTTCACGCGAGGGTTGGCGAGGAGCGTTTCGGATCGTGCGACGACCGCGGCGTCGTAGGGGGGAAAGTAGCGTTTGGAGTCCTCGAGCATGACGAGATCCAGCGCGCGGATGAGTCCGCTCGTGGCATCGCCGGCCACGAGGTCGACGCGGGCGTCGGCGAGCGCGCGGTAGATGAGCGAGAGGTCCATCGCGATCGGCGGCGTCCCGAACTGGAGCCCGTACGCGCTCGCGAGACCGGGGAAGCCGTCCGCACGCTGCAGAAACTCGTAACCGAAGCCGGCCCGCCATCCGCGGGCATGCGGCACGACATCCTCGATTGTCTTCAGCGACAGCCGTCGCGCGTCGGCTCCCCTGACGAGTATCGCGAACGTGTTCTCGAATCCAAGGGGCTCGAATACGGTGATCCCGACATCGGCGTACGCGCGGCGGACGGTCGCCAGCACCCGCCGGGGGTCGGTGTCGACGGGTTGTTTGAAGATTGCCGTCGCGGCCGTGCCCGAGTACTCGACGTAGAGATCGATGTCACCGGAGCGCACGGCGCGGTCGCAGATGAACGTGCCCCCGAGATTCAACCGTCGCTCGACCGTCACGCCCGCGCGTTCGAGCGCCTGGGCGGTGATCTCGCCAAGGATGATCTGCTCGGTGAAGTTCTTCGAACCGACGCGAACGACGCTTGGCTGTCGCCCGCCAAACGCCGCCGCGATGGCCACGCCGGCGCCGAGGACGGCAAGCGCGGCCCCGACGGCAACGACGGCACCGACCGTCCTGCGCTGCCGCCTGCCGCTCCTTCTCGAGCGAAGGCTGCGCTCGAGCAGTGTGAGCGCCCCGTCGATCGTCAGCGCAACGACGGCGGCGGGTACGGCCCCGGCGAGGATCATCGTACTGTCCACCATCGACAGGCCGCGGAAGATGTACTCCCCCAGACCGCCCGCACCCACCGCGGCCGCGATGGTGGCGGTGCCGACGCCGATCACCGCGGCCACGCGGATGCCCGCCACGATCGACGGCAAGGCCAGCGGCAGCTCCACGATGCGCAGCCGCTGCCGGGCCGTCATGCCGAGCGCCGTGCCCGCTTCGAGGAGCGCGGCGTCGATCGCGAGCAGGCCGGCTGACGTGGTGCGGATGATCGGCAGCAGCGCGTAAAGGACCAGGACGATCGTCGCCACACGGGCGCCGAGGCCGCCGATGAACGGCAAGGGCAGCAGAAAGCCGAACATCGCCAGGCTCGGGATCGTCTGCGCCACGTTGGCCAGCCACACGAGCGGCGCGCCCGCTCGCTGGTTTCGTGCCGCGAAAATGCCGAGCGGCACGCCGATACAGGTCGCGATCCCCGTCGAGAGACACACGAGCATCAGGTGCTGCCAGAGCAGGGCCATCACCTCGGACGGGTGCGAACGCCAGAACTCTATCAGGGCCATCGCGTCAGGCCGTGGGTGAGAGCGGGCAACAGCGTCGCCAGTTCGGCGAGGGGCGCGAGCAGCGCGCGCACGCGCGGGTCCCGGGACGTCGCGATCCCGGATGGTGTGTCGAGTGCCGCCATGTCGCCATCATGAAGGACGCCGATGCGGTCTCCGAGGGCGAACGCTTCCAGCATGTCGTGCGTCACGAGGATCGTGGTCTTTTTCACGAGCCGCTGGATCCGCCGGAATTCCTCGTGCAGCTCGGTGCGGGTCACCGGGTCCAGCGCACCAAAGGGTTCGTCCATCAGCAGGATCGGAGGGTCGCCCGCCAGTGCGCGCGCGACGCCCACGCGCTGACGCTGGCCTCCCGACACCTCGCCGGGCATGCGCGCCGCGAACTCGTCCGGGGGCAGGCCCACGAGGCCCAAAAGCTCGTCCACGCGCGACCGCACGCGCGTCTCGTCCCAGCCGAGCAGGCGCGGCACGAGCGCGACGTTGTCTCGAACGGTCAGATGGGGAAAGAGCGCGACCTCCTGGATCACATAGCCGGCCGCGCGGCGCAGCGCCACGCCGTCCGTGTCCGTCGTCTGGCGGCCGTTGACTTCGATCGTCCCGGCGTCGGGCACGAGCATCCTGTTGATCAGCTTGAGGATGCTGCTCTTTCCGGCGCCGCTGCGGCCGACGAGCACGAGTGTCTCTCCGGCCTCGACGGCGAAGGTCACGCCACGCAGGACCGGCGTACCGCCCCGGGCGAGATGGACATCGGAGAATGCGATCACGACGGGACTGTAACCTAAGATCTGAGATGTGCTCATCGCGCACCTGTCCGATCTTCACCTGAGGGACGCTGGCGATGTGGCCTGGCTGGAACAACAGCTGGATCACATCTGTGCGCGCCGCGCCGTGCATCTGGCCGTGACCGGTGACCTGCTCGACCGCTGGGATCCCGCGTTGTTCAGGCGCGCGCTCGACGCCTTTGCAGCGCGCGGACTCCTGGACGCCGATCGCCTGACGCTGCTTCACGGCAACCACGACCTTGCATCGAGTGGGGGCCATCCTCGCCGCGGCAAGGATCTGTGGCGCCTGGCGCTGCGGTTCTGGGACCCGCCCCCGCTCGTCGAGCGCCGGCGACGCCAGTTCCTGTCGATGGTACATGCGCGCGCGCCCGGCGTGGCGGGCGCCTCACCGTTCGTGAAGACCATCAGGGCGGGAGCGCGAATCGCGGTCATCGACACCGTGCCTGTCCCGTGGAAACCCTTCACCTACGCGGCCGGCACGGTGACCCTTCGGCATGCCGTGGGATGCGTGCGCCCCGCCGAGAGCGAGTGGCTCGCCCGTCAGGCAGGCCAGGGGCCGATGCTGCTGCTCGCGCATCACTATCCGCTCGACGCGCCGCCATTTCGCTGGGCTCCCGACCGGAGGGATTTCAGTTCGCGGTGGGCATCCGCATTCGGCCGGATCGTCCGCGAGGTGTGCGTGCCGATGGAGATCGCGCGGAACGACCGGGAGACGTTCTGGCGTGCTGCGGTCGACGCCCGCGTGACGCTCGTCCTGTGCGGCCACGTGCATCGCACGAGGCTGGAGTGGCGGGATGGTATCGCGGTCGGCCTCAACGGCCAGAGCGGCGCCGCGTGGGCCGGGCGCACGATCGCGTTGTACGAGGTCACCGACACGGGTGTGACAATGGAACTCGCGCGCGTGGGCTGAGTCTGCCCCTCACTCACGGACTGACGCCCGTGCGTCCGTGAGTGAGAGCTCCTGCTCAGAAGAGATACGCGAGGGAGATTGCCGCCGTCGGCACGATCCGGCGCTCCTCATCCGCGCCGACGCCCCCGTCGCGCGCCGAGATGCCGACGTCGCTGCGGAGCCCGAACTTCCGGCGGCCGTTGCCCAGCCAGAACTTCACACCTCCACCGGCGTGATACTCAGGCCCGGTCTCGACGAGGTCGCTTCCCTCATGAAGATCGCGCACGTGTCCCGCGCCCGCGAGCAGGAACGGCCGGAACCGCCCCGACCGCCGCACGTGATACACCACCGAGCCCGTGAACACGTAACTCG
Organism: Vicinamibacterales bacterium; assembly: GCA_035575695.1. GTDB lineage: Bacteria > Acidobacteriota > Vicinamibacteria > Vicinamibacterales > 2-12-FULL-66-21 > JACDCA01. The sequence goes on along the minus strand of DATLXP010000016.1, from coordinate 69,002 downwards.
TGATCGATTCGGTCGCGGTCACGTCCGGCGCACCTTCCGAATCCCCCGTCAGCCGCACTCGCAGCTCCGGCCGGGCGAGCTGGGCGCCCGCCTCGAGCGACAACGACGATGAGAGATACACGCCGAACCGCGCCTGCAGTCCGACGACGGACCCCACCGTCGCATCCGACCGGAACAGCTCGAACGCCCCTGAGCCGGTGGACGGATTGCGCGTCAACGTCGCGGTCGCATTCCCCTGATCAGTTCCGCCAGTCCAGAGGGCGCCCCCGCTCAGCTCGAGCGAACCTTTGCGCGGCGTCTCTCGCCCGACCGATTGCGCGTGCGCCGGCACGCTTGTACTGAGCAACGCCGTCACCAGACACACGCAGCGCACCACCAACGCGCGCCTCACTTGGGCACCACGGTGATCGCCACGTTGCTCACCCCGCCGCCCCGCGGGACCACGATGAGCCGGTCATGAAATTTCACCTGGAAGTTCACATCGACGTTCAGCGTCCGGTCGAAGAAACTCTCGATGTCACCGTCGTCCAGCGGTTCAACACGGAGGACATGCGGACCGGCTTCGAGACCGGCAATGACGAACGCTCCACTTTGATTGAGCGCGAAGCCGCCCACCAGTTTTCCCGTGCGCGTATTGAACGCCACGACGTGCGCGCCAAAGACGCCGGTGCCCCCCTTCATCACCGTGCCGCTGATGCTGCCGCGCTCGCTGCGGAACAGGGCGTTGGGATAGATGTCGGAGATCCCGGCGATGTCGTCCGCTTTGAGCGTCCGACCCTCGATGGTTCCAGACGAGAAGGCGATCGGAAACATGACGGCCTCCGCGCCGAGCACGCGGCGTCCGCCGGCCCGCAGTTCGGTTTCGCCGATCGCCGAATGGCCAAGACCGAGGAGATGACCGATCTCATGGAGCGCAATGGACTCCACGTCGAAACGCCCGACTTCGCCTGAGGCCGCGACCGAGTATGGAAAGGTCGAGTTCAGAAAGATGTCCGATTCGATGATCTCGCCGTCGACGGTATCGATGAGAAAATTCGTGGCGCCCAGGACGCGGTCCTGATCGGGACGGTCAACAAAGCCGATCGTCGTCATGCCATCGCCGAGCGACGGAGAAGCCGACGTGAACCCGGCAAACTCCTGCGAGAGCTCCGCGGTCGGCACCGTGTCCCACTTCGAGAAGGCCGTGGCGACGGCGGTCTGAAACTGCTGGGGCGAGACCGTGGCACTGCCGCGGTTGGTGACGAAATACCGGATGGGAAACCGTTCCCACTTCAGCGTCACGAGGCGACCACCGACACGCGTACCGAGCTTGAGATACGCGGAGGCGGGCTCGCCGGATCCAGCGATACAGGCGACGATCAGCAACACGACGAGGGCGCGCGACACCGTCGGGGTTGCGCGGTTCACTGGGCGCCTCCCTGCTGCAGCAGGACAGCGCGAACCTGCGCGCCGAACTGATCGAGCGGCAGCGGACGCCGGTCCCGGGCGCCGCGCACCACGCGCTCGGGCGTCTCACCCTTGGCCATGAGCGCGGGGAGGATCACGAGTCGCCCGCCACTGCGCGCGTCCACGCGGACGCGAAAGACCCCCTGGTTGAGCCCGAACACCGACGGGATGGCCGGCCCCTGACCGCGCAGAAACAGAACGGCCTCATCCCCTGCGTGAAACTCCGGCGCGCCGACCGTGACGCTCTTATACCGCCCCACCTGGCCGCCAGGTACCCGGAACGTGACGGTCGCGGTCGGCGTGCCGCGATAGAACGCGGACGGTTGAAGCGTGACGAGGCTGTCGATTCGCCTTTGCCCCTCGACCCACTCCGACTGCACGTCGATCACTCGTCCGTGGACGATGATCTGCGAGCCGGTGACGATCTCGCGAAACTCGGCAGAAAGGATGACGGTCGCCGCGAGCGGGACCGCCCAGCACATCAGTACTGCACACAACGAATAGATACGGCGCATGCATCCAGTCTAGCGCACGGAGTTGGACGGCCGCGCAACTCTGAGCACCGCCTCCGCCGCGCGCCGGCTCGCGCCCCGCTCACCCAGTCTCTGCCTGACGTCCCGGAGGTCACGGCGGATCCGCGCGGCATACGCTCGATCCGTCAACAGACGCACCGTCTCTGTCGCGACAGCCGCCGGCGTGAACGCGTCCTGTATCAGCTCCTGCACCACACGGCGACCGGCGACGAGATTGGGCATCGCGTACGTATCGACCCGCACGAACGGCTTGCCGATTCGATACGTCAGGGGGGAGAGCCTGTAGACGACGACCATCGGACACTCGTGGAGCGCCGCCTGCACAGTGACGGTGCCGGACGCCAGCACCGCGGCATCGGCGGCCGCGAGCACATCGTCAGCCTGCCCGTCGATCACCACGACACCCGCGTCTTCGGGCATCGCCCGCCGGATCGGTTCGAACAGCGCTGTGGCCAGGTGCGGCGCGCGCGAGACGATGAACTGCGTGCCGGGCACGTGGTCCCGTATCAACCGGGCGGATGCCGCGAGATCCGGCAGGATCGCTCGCAGCTCGTTGGCACGGCTCCCGGGGAGCAGCGCGACGACCGGGCGAGAGGGATCCAGGCCGAGACGGCGGAGGAACGCCTCCCGGGGCGCGGGTTCCGGTGCGACGTCGAACAGCGGGTGCCCGACCCACTCGACCGCCACCCCTGCATCCCGGTAAATCTGTTCTTCGAACGGAAAAATTACGAGGACGCGATCGACGATGCGCTTCATCGTGGCCATCCGGCCGGAGCGCCACGCCCAGAGTTGCGGACTGATGTAGTAGACGATCGGGATCCCGCGCCTTTTCAACGCGCGCGCGAGGATGAAGTTGAAGTCGGGAAAGTCGATGGCGACGAACACGTCCGGGCGCCTGGCCTCCGCGTCCGCCAGGAGCCGGCGATACGTCGCGTATGTCCTGGGGAGGAGGCGAACGACTTCGAGCAGGCCGGTCACCGAGAGGCCGCTGAAGTTCTGCACGAGCCTGGCGCCGGCGGCTTCGAGGCGGTCGCCGCCGAAACCGACGATCTCGGCGGATGGATCGGCCCGCAGGATCTCCGCTGCGAGCGCGCCGGCGTAAAGATCGCCGGACGGCTCGCCGCACGAGATCATCACGCGCATCAGGCTTGGGATTTCAGGCTTCGGGCTTCGGGCTTCACGAACAAGGCCGCATCCACCGGAACGTTGAAGTCGATCGTGCGGATGGTCCGGACGAACGGCGGCTGGCCGTCGACTCGCACGCGCACGCGAAACGCGACCTTCAGCCCCTGGACGTCCCGGTAATCGAGAAAGGTCTCTTCGGTCGCGGGATCCCCCGGCGTGCCGCCATAGCGCTGAGCCGTGAGCAGCCCGGTGGCGCCATCGAACAGCAGCGTCAGCCGGCCCGCGGGCGCAAGCTGCACTTCGAGCGCGGGCATCGCGGTCCCCGCGACGGTGATGTCGGCGATGCGACGGCCGCCGACTCGATTGTCGTGCAGCGCGAGCAGCAGGGACACGGGATCCCGCTGGACGCTTGCCTGCAGCAGCTGTACGTAGGCGGGAGGCGCCTGGCGCGCCCCCGAGTCGTCGCCGATCCACGCGCTGCCGTTGTCGAATGTCTGCACCTGGCGTCCGTCGGGGCCCGTCGCGTCGATCCGGAACTGCGCAGGGTACTTCACATAGGTCGTCGTCGCGACCCGCGCGGGCCCGGACTTCGTCGCAAAGTCCATGTCGGCTGTTGCCTTGACCGTCTTGATGGATCGCAGGCGCTCCAGACCTCCGCGCGCCGCAATGGCTTTGGCGATCAGCGCCCGCGCATCGCTCGCAAGGGCGTCCACCCGCGGCTTCGTGGCCGGAGTCTGCCGACTGAACGCTGCCGGAAGCAGCACCGGTGAACCGTGAACCCTGAACCCTGAACCCTGAACCGCCCCAAGGCGCTTCTTCCGAAGGTCCGGGGCCGTGAAGTCGAGCTCGCTCATCGGGACCCGCTCGATCGTCTCGAAGCCGGCTCCGGCGAGGTCCTTGCCGAAGATGGCCGAATCGCCGACGAGGACGATCGACAACCGATCGGGGTGCAGGTACTGCTGCGCCACGCGCTGGATGTCCTCCGGGGTGATCGCATTCACGCGCTCGCGGTAGTTCTGCAGCTCCTCCAGGTCGAGCCCGTAGAAGACCGCGTTCAGTACCTGCAGCGCGATGGCGCTGGGTGTCTCGATCGTGAGCGGAAAGCTCCCCGTGAGATACGCCTGGGCGTCGGCGAGCTCGCGCTGTTGCACGCGCTGGCGCTGCAGCTTCCAGATTTCGTCGACGATCAGCCGGAGCGTTTCCGCCGTCGTCTCCGATTTCGTGTCAGTGCTCGCGACAAAGTCCCCCGTGTCCTTCAGCGCATGGATGTCCGCTTCGGCGCCGTACGTCAGGCCGCGCTCGGACCGGAGCACCCGGTGCAGCCTGTTCCCCCCTTCACCCCCGAGGACTTTCAGCGCGATATCGAGCGCCAGGAAGTCCTTGTGCTTGCGCGGCAACCCGATGTTGCCCACGCGAATCTCCGTCTGCACGGCACCCGGACGATCCACGACGATGACGCGTCGCGTCGGCGGAGGCACCTCGCCGGCCGTTATGGTGGTGAGCTCGGTCTTCCGCCAGGAGCCGAACGCTTTCTCCACGCCGGCAAACGCCTGCTCCGGCGAGACATCACCGACGATCGCGAGGATCGCGTTGTTCGGGGCGAACCAGCGCTTGTGGAAGGCGATGAGATCGTCGCGCGTCAGCGACGCGAGCGAGGCCGGTGTGCCGGAGTCCGGCTTGCCGTACGGGTGAAACCCGTAGACGAGGCGATCGAAGACCGTGCCCGCGATGTAGTCCGGATCCTCGTAACTGACCTTCATCGCGGAGATCATCTGCTGCCGCTGGCGTTCGATCTCCTGCGGAGAGTACGCGGGGTTACGTGCCACGTCCGCCACCAGCTGAAGCGCCACGTCGAGGCTGTCCTTCATGACGGCCACGTTGATGAAGGTGAGGTCGGATCCCGCCCCCACCGCCAGGGCGCCGCCAATGGAATCGATGCCGGTGGCAATCTGCTCGGCGCTCCGGGTCGTGGTCCCCTGGTCGAGCAGCGTCGCGGCGAGCGATGCCACGCCCGGTTTGTCGGCTGGATCCTGTGCACCGCCCGCGCGAACGATCAGGCGCACGCTGACGGCGGGCTGTTCATGATGCGAGACGGCGATCACCTGCAACCCGTTCGGCAGGGTCCGGAACTCGTACGGCGGAAACTTCACCTCGCGCGCCGCCAGGGGCCGCGGCGGTCGCTCCGATGGCCAGCTCTGGACCTGCGCCTGGGAGGTCGACGCGAGCGCCAGGAGAGCCAGCGCCAGGGCCGCGGTCCGGCGGCTCACTGGCCACCTCCCGCGCTGCCTGAGCCCTTGGGCATGATCGTCAGCAGCAGCCGATTCTCAGGGGTGAAATATTTCTGGGCGACCCGCTGCACGTCCGCGGCGGTGATGCTCATGAAGATGTCGAACTCGCCGTCGGCCGTCTTGACGTCGTTGTGGATGACGACGGCGTGACCGAGCTGGCTCGCCTTGTCCTTGTTCGACTCGCGGCTGAAGATGTAGTCGCGCGCGAACTGGTTCTTCGCCTGCTGCAGCTCCGCGGCGCTGATCGGTTCCTTCCGGAGTCGATCCAGCTCCGCAATCAGCGCGCTCTGCGCCTCATCGGGCGCCTTGCCGGGCTGCACGATGGCCACCGCGAAGAAGAGGTTAGGGTGCTCGATAATGTTGCCGCCGCCGAAGGCGGCAAGCGCCAGCTGCTTCTCGTAGACGAGCTTGCGATGGATGCGCGAGCTCTGGCCGTCCGACAGCACCTTCGAGGCGATGTGCAGGGGGTAGGAATCGGGATGCCCGTCAAACGTGATGTGATGCGCCACGACGACGGCGGGCAGCGGCCAGTTCTCTTCGAGGCGAACGCGGCGCTCCTTCGTCTGCGCGGGCTCGGTCGGGATGTCCCGCGCGACCGGCTTCTCGGATCTCGGAATGCGCCCGAAGTATTGTTCGACCAGTCCGAGCGCTTCCTTACTGTCAAAGTCCCCGACGAGCACGAGCGTCGCGTTGCCCGGCACGTAGAACGTCCGGAAGAACTCGCGGACGTCGTTGATCGACGCCGCTTCGAGGTCTTTCATGCTGCCGATCGTCGAGTGCTTGTACGGGTGCACCGTGAAGGCCTGGTCGTAGACGATCTCGTTCAAGCGGCCGTAGGGCTGATTCTCGACCCGCATGCGCCGCTCTTCCTTGACGACCTGCCGTTCGGTCTTGAACACCGCTTCGTCGATACGCAGCGACGCGAGACGATCCGCCTCCAGCCACACGACGAGCGGCAGGTACTGCGCCGGAAACGTCTGCCAGAACACCGTCGCGTCCTCGTTCGTGTAGGCATTGCTCTGCCCGCCCACGCTCGAGATCCACGACGGGTGCCCTTCCGGCTCCACGTTCTTGGACCCCTTGAACATCATGTGCTCGAAGAGATGGGCGAAGCCGGTCCGCCCGGTCTTCTCGTTCTTCGATCCCACGTGATACCAGACCTCGGCATGCACGATCGGCGTCGAGTGGTCTTCGAGCATGACCACCTTGAGCCCGTTCGGCAACGTCGTCATCGTGTAATTGAGCTTGGGTGGCCGGTTGGACGCCGTGGCCGACGGACCGAAGCCGAGCACCGTGACGAGACCGAGCAAGACGCTGAAGGAGCGGCGTATCAATCGTGTACCCATGGACTTCTGATTATGACGCTACTCGTTCTCTTCCAGCTTGGCGAGGCGCCGCTGAAGGTCCGCGATCGTCTTCCGAAGCGCCGGCAGCTTCCGGAATACAGCGGAGGCCTTGAGCCAGTCGCGGTTGTCTATCGCGGGGTAACCGGAAATGAAGGAGCCGGCCTCGACCGAGTTCGGGATGCCGGTCTGCGCGGTGGCGACCGTCCCCTTGCCGATCGTGAGATGGCCGGCGACACCGACCTGCCCGGCGAGCGTCACGGAATCTTCGAGCGTCGTGCTGCCCGACACGCCGACCTGCGCCGCCAGCAGGACCCGCTTCCCCACCGTCACACCGTGGGCTATCTGGACGAGGTTGTCGATCTTCGTGCCGGCGCCGATACGCGTCTCACCGACGGCGGGGCGATCGATGGTCGTGTTCGCGCCGATCTCCACGTCGTCTTCGATGACGACGGCTCCGACCTGCGGGATCTTGTAGTGGCTGCCGTCGGCGGCGCGCGCGAAACCGTAGCCGTCGCTGCCGATCACTGCGCCGTCCTGGATGATGACCCTGTGGCCGACGATGACGCGTTCCCGCAGCGACACGCCCGCGTGGATCAGGCAATCGTCGCCAATCTGCACCTGCCGGCCGATCGTCACATGAGGCAGCACGATCGTGCGCGCGCCGATCGTCGCACCTTCACCGACCACGACATAGGGACCGACGGATGCGTCAGGCGCGATCCGCGCACCCTCGGCGACCCACGCGAGGTGATGAACCCCAGGGGCCGGCTTCCAGCCGTCGGCGAAGACCTCCACCGCCCTGGCAAACGCCAGGTACGGGTTCTTCGTACGCAGCATCGCGCAGGGCGCGGCGTCTGCTGTGTCCCCGAGGATGACCGCTGCGGCGCGCGTCTCGCGCAGTGCAGCCGCGTACTTGTTGTTCGCAAAGAAGGTGATGTCTGAGGGGCCGGCGTGCTCGATGCCCGCGACCCGGCAGATTTCGATGGCGCCGTCACCCTCGAGGCGGCATTCGAGCCGTTCGGCAAGCTCTGTCAGTGTCAACGCGAAAGTATAACGCTAGGGGGTGCGGAGGCTCACGCGCTGGAAGAAGGTCGCGAAGTGATCGAGCTCGAGGGCCGTGGCCACCTGCTCCACCCGCTCGAGCCGAACGGCCGGATCAAGGAGCGCTAATCCCCGGAGCTCCGCGAGCAGGGGGCTGGCCTCGTAGGACCACGTCACAAAGTTCAGGCCGTTGCGCGCGCCGCGCACGGAAAAGTAGTGTCCGACGGTTCGGAACGCGAAATAGTAGCCGGCGACGTTGGGGCCGGGGACGAGGATCAATGCCGCGGAGACCACCAGCAGCACCGAATCGATCGCCAGCCAGAGGCGATGCTTGTCGAAGTCGGTCGCAAGCTGCTTGCGGAGCACGTCGACAGCGGCCCCTTGCTCCATATCGGTCGGATAGAGCAGGCACGCGGTCTCGACCTTCCGGAGGTTCCAGAGCAGGCGCTGCTCGGCAATCGCCTCGGCGACCCAGCGCATGGCGCGACTCTTCATTCGCGCCACCCAGCCCTCCCCCGCACGGGAGACCGCATCGCGACGGCGCTCCTGCTCGGCGGCGGCCAGCATCTGGGTGAATTTGATCTTCAGGCGGGCAAACAGACGTACGGGCGAGAGGCGAAACCACAGGCGCGCGAAGAACGCCGCCGGCAGCGGTTCTTCGATGGGGGTGTCCTCTGGCTCGTCGGCGTCTTCGGTGTACAGCTCGTAGCTGACAGCCTCGAGCGGGCCCAACGGAACCAGAAACACGTTCATGCGGAGATCTACGACGGCACCGGTAGATTAGTTGTCGCCGTCCGGCACCCGGACGGCGACAACGAGCGACGGCCGACGACTAGACGGGACGACGTCCGGTGAGCAGGCGGTAAACAACGACCACGAGCGCGATCACAAGCAGCGCGTGAATCAGCCCGCCGCCGACCTTCATCGAGAAACCCAGAAGCCAAAGTACCAGCAACACAACGACGATAGTCCACAGCATGCAGTCCGTCCTCCCACCGCCGTCATGGCGGCAGAGCTGGTTCTGCAAACGGGATGCCAGTGTCAACGCTCCCAAAATGCTGATCTTTCGGGCGCGTGTCTGATTTTGAACGTGGTCGCGTCAGGAATCGCGCGTTACTGACGACGGACCGGCCGGGGGGCGCGAGCGGGCGCCCGCACCGGGACTGGCGGCCGCCCTGCCTCGATCCAGGCCGACGTGATGACTGACGCCACGTCGGTAATCGATTCGGCGAGCCGTGCTTCGAGGATGGGTCGCGTCCTGTCGAACATCATCACGAAATACCCATCATCAAAGACATCGCGGCCAGCGGTGGCGGCTTTGTCGGCATCGAGGATCTGCTGGACATAGGGGAAGCCGGACGTCAGCGAGGCGAAGATCAATTCGCGCGGGCTGGCCACCGGAGACACCGGCCTGGGATTCACCCGGAGGCGCCCGCGGTAGCGCTCGAACAGCTCCGACTCGAATCTCGAATGGATGCCCCACTGCCCGGTGAGCTGGCCGTCGTAGTTGAGCGCCGCATGAAACGGCACGTGCGCGTCCCCGACGTAGTGGGCAATCACGGCCGAGAAGAACTTGATGTTGTCGCGCGAGTAGCCGGCGCGCTGCTGAAACGCTTCGACGAGCTTCTTGTGGATCTCCTCGGTGCGCCACGGGAGCGTGCCGTTCTTGTCGACGAACTCCTTGCCGAACTTCTTGACCGCCTCGTCGTAGTCGTGCGGCAGGGCTTCGAATGGATACGTCCCGAAGGCGTCCATGTCGACGAAGTGGCGCGGCGCTTCCTGTTCCCATCCAGCCGTTCGCCAGAGGTCCGGATCGATCGCGCGTTCGATGATGAACGCGCGGTGCGCCTCGAAGAACGGACGCAACGGCGCCGGCAGCAGCGCGATCGCGCGCGCCATGATGTATTTGTGCGCCTCGAATCCCCAGGCCTCGGCCCGGAGCGGGGCGCCGAAGACGGCGACGGCGACAAGGCATCCGACCACGACACGATTGCGCATGAGGCGTACTATACCTTCGCGATCAGGCGTCGAAGCGTCCGGAGATTTCGTGCATCCCACGGGTCCAGATCGCTCCTGCGACGGCTCTCAGGGGTCTCGAGCTTCGGGGTCTCGAGCAGCATCGGCAGGTCGTGAAACCGAGGGTCGTTCACCAGCCGCCTGAACGGCTCGAGCCCGATGCATCCCTTGCCGATGTGCTCGTGCCGGTCCACGCGACTGCCGCAGGGCTTTTTCGAATCATTGAGATGGAAGGCCCTGATCCGTGCGAGCCCCACGAGGCGATCGAACTCGAGGAACGTGCCCGCATAGCCGTCCTCCGTGCTGATGTCGTAACCGGCGGCGAGCAGGTGGCACGTGTCGAGACAGACACCCACGCGCGGCGTGCCACCGAGGCGCTCGATGATCTCGGCAAGATGCTCGAATCGGTGGCCGAGATTGGTGCCCTGCCCCGCGGTGTGCTCGAGCAGGATCGTCGTGCGGCCCCCGGGGCGCTCCGCGAGCAATCGCGCCAGCCCTTCGGCGATCAGTCGCAGGCCGTCCTGCTCGGTGCCGGTCGTGTGGGAGCCCGGATGCATCACCAGGCCGTCGAGGCCGAGTGATTCCGCGCGGTCGATCTCATCGCCGAGCGCGAGGATCGATTGCTCCCTCAGCAGGGGGATTGCGGACGCCAGGTTGATGAGATAACTGTTGTGAGCAACGACCGGGTGGATGCCGGTCTCAGCCACCCGCATCCGGAACAGCGCGACTTCTTCGGGAGGCAGGGGGCGGGCGCGCCACTGCCCGGCGGACTTCGTGAAGATCTGCAGGGACTGGCAGCGTGCAGCCTTCGCCCGGTCCACGGCGCGCGGCAGCCCGCCGGCGATCGACATGTGCGCCCCGAGTCGCGGCATCAGTCGCCGAACACGTCTGCGTCGAAACGGAAGACGCGCGCACCATGCTTCCAGGCATGCGGCGGCAGCCCCGCCTTGCGGCACGTGTGCTCCAGGAACTCCCCCACGGTCCACGACCGCTCTCCCGCGACCTGCGGCAGCAGCAGCCCGCGAGACGAGCCGACCTCGACCACGAGGCCATGGCGGCCAATGACCACGGCGCCCGGTTGCTCTGGATCGACGAGCTCGAGAGGACCAAGGACTGAAATTTCAATCGAGAGATCCGGCAGTTCCCCGCGCGTGATCGGCGGGAAGCGGGGATCCCTGCTCGCGGAGTCGCGCGCGCAGCGTGCCACGTCCTCCGCGAGACTACCGCGGCATTCTAGGGTGCCCAGGCATCCTCGCAGCTCGCCGCGGCGCTTGATCGTGACGAAGACGCCTGACGCGTCAGCCACCTCGAGCGGTTGCTCGGCCGTCGCGGGCGTGCGGCCGAGCACCTGCGCGGTCATCGACTCGCGGGCGAGACGCAAGAGCTCAGCCTTCCGGGCGTCAGTGAGCATCCGCCACCCGACCAAACGCGGCCGCGAGATACCCGACGACGCGGTCGTTGTCGCCGGAGCGGTCGCCGGAATGCGCGTACTTCAGCACCCGGCCCGAGGTCGCGCCCAGGGCACGCGCCGCTTTCATGACGGCGATGGCCGGGCCGCCGCCGCACGCGACATAGCGTCCGCGCTCGTGCTCGGGATACTGCTCGAACAGAGCGAGCAGCCCCTCAGGATCGAACGCGCGCACGAATCCCTGGACACGCGCGTCGAGCGCGGCCGCCCGCGCGGCGTTGAAGAAGTGCGAAAGGTCCGTGCTGGCGATCAGCAGCGCCCGTTTACCGTGGGCGGCGCGCGCGATCGCGGCCGCGGTCGCGTCGATCGTCTCGCGCTGCTGGAAGCCCATCAACATCGGTACGATAGGCATCTCGGGAAACACGCGACGGAGAAAGGGCAGTTGCATCTCGATCGAATGCTCCCGATCGTGCGCGCGAGGCGTCACGTGAGCGACCGGATCGGCCAGGATCTCGGAGGCCGCGGCTTCATCCACGACCGCCGGCCCCAACGGGGAGTCGAAGGCGCCGGTCGGCCACACCGCAATGCCGTCGAAGCTGACGAAGTGCGAAGGGCCGATCACAAATGCCACGTCGTAGGAACCACGCGCGGCCGCCTTGTATGCATACGCGCCAGTGCCGCCCGAGAACATCAGGCCGGCATGGGGTGCGATGACAGCAGCGACGTGCGCGCCCGGCGGCACCTCCGCCGCAGCGAGATAGGCGTCGACCTCTCTCGACAGCGCCTCCGCGCTCCCCGGATACCACGTCCCTGCGACGGCCGCTGGTCTGTTCGCTATGTCGCGCCCCCGTGTGGACGGCATTTACGGGTATTCTGCCTGCATGTCCGCGTTCACGGTTGATGATGTGCGGCGCCTTGCGGCGCTCGCGCGGCTCGAGCTGACGCCTGACGAAACCGACGCCTTCGCACGGCAGCTCGGTGACGTCCTGGCGTTTGCCACGGAGGTGGAGCGCGTCGATCTCACGGCTGCGACTCCTGCAAATACCGTCCCAGGGGCGATGCTCGAGCCGCAGTCGGCATGGCGCGAGGATACGCTCCAGCCCTCTCTCGACCAGACGACGGTGCTGGCCGCCTCCGCCGACGCCGATCGCGCAACCGGCGTGTTCACCGTGCCGCGGGTCCTCAACGGATGACCCTGCCCGACGCGCATGAGATACGCCGCGCCGTCTCCACCCGCGCGCTGTCCGCGGTCGAGCTCTGTCGGGCCTCGCTCGAGAGAATCTCCGCACTGAATCCTGCGCTGAACGCCTTCATCACCGTGGCCGCTGACCGTGCACTGGAACGCGCGGTCAGGCTCGACGCGTCGGCCGACCGCCCTGCACTGCCGCTCCTCGGCGTCCCGATTGCCGTGAAAGACAATATCTGCACCCGCGGAATCCGCACGACAGCGGGCTCACGGGTGCTCGACGGCTACGAGCCGCCGTACGACGCAGCCGTCATCGAGCGGCTCGAGAACGCCGGGGCGATCGTCGTCGGCAAGACGAATTGCGACGAGTTCGCCATGGGGTCGTCCACGGAACACTCCGCGTTTGGCCCGTCCCGCAATCCCTGGTCGCCTGACAGGACGCCGGGGGGATCGAGTGGCGGGTCAGCCGTGGCTGTCGCGACGCGGATGACGCCGCTCGCGCTCGGATCAGAGACCGGTGGCTCCGTGCGTCAGCCGGCGGCGCTGTGCGGGGTGAGCGGCCTGAAGCCGACATACGGACGGATCTCCCGCTACGGGCTGATCGCCTTCAGTTCGTCGATGGATCAGGTCGGCCCGTTTGCCACCAACATCGCCGACCTCGCGGCGTTGCTGCAGGTCCTGGCGGGGCCTGATCACCGCGACTCGACGTGCCTGACTGAGGCTCCGCCGGACTACGCGGCCACGCTCGACGACGGCATCACCGGGCTGCGTGTCGGCGTGCCGCGCGACTTTCTGAGCGACGGCGTCGACCCGGGTGTGCGGGATGCCTTCGATGTGTCACTGGAGGTGTTGCGGGCGGCCGGTGCGTCCATCCTCGACATCGACCTGCCACACGCCCGCTACGCGACCCCCACATACGCGATCGTCGCGATGGCTGAAGCGAGCTCCAACCTGGGACGCTACGACGGCGTCCGGTTCGGTCCACGCGGGGACGCCGACACCCTGAACGGGATGTACCTGCGCACGCGCGCCCTGTTCGGCCGCGAGGTGAAGCGGCGGCTGATGCTGGGCACGTACGTCCTGAGCGGCGGGTACTACGATGCGTATTACGTGCGGGCGCAGCGGGTGCGCGCGCTCCTCCGCCAGGACTACGATCGTGCCTTCGAGGCCGTCGATGTGATCGCGACGCCGACGAGTCCCACCACCGCCTTCCCGCTCGGCGCGCGGATAGAAGACCCGTTGCAGATGTACCTGGCCGACATCTTCACCACCAGCGCCAACCTGTCGGGATTGCCCGCGCTCAGTGTGCCGTGTGGTTTCGCGGATGCACTGCCCGTGGGGCTTCAGCTGACCGGGCGCGCGTGGGACGAAGCGATGCTGTTGCGCGTTGGCGCCGAATACGAGCGACGCACGGCGTGGCACCTGCAGCTGCCCCCGACGGCCGTCTGAGGTCGGCGTCCGCTACGGCGCCAGGGCTGGTCGTGTCGTCGTGCGCGTCGTGCGCGTCGTGCGCGTCGTGCGCACAAGGAACCAGATCACAACGCATACGAACGCCACCGGCAGAAGCGGAACGATCAACGCCAGCGAGAGCGCGATGAGTCCAGCAACCGCGACGATGGCCGCGACAGGCAGCAGGATGAGCATGACGATGCCGCCGACAAACGCCTTGAGCAGCAGGAGCGGCAGCAGCAGCACGCCCATCAGCAGTTTGAAGGGCAGAAGGATGAGCGAGATGGCGAGCTTGAGGACCATCGCGGCGATGGCGAGCGCGATCCAGACCAGGAAGACAATGACGACGATCGCGGCGAGTTCCAGCATCCTCACTCCCCGGCGCGTCAGACGCACCTAGGGCGAGATTACGATGCGCAGCCGGAGGAAGTTCCTGAGGGAAGGAGCGGGAGACGGCTCAGGGCTGGTAGAGGCCCCGGCCCCATCCGGCTTCGGGAGCGATCGGCAGCGTGTACTGGATCAGTCCGCTGCGGACCTCTTCCATCGCAACCCGCTCGAGCTTGTGGGGACCTGCCACGGGGTGTTCGAGACGCGCGAGCGCGCCGCGCCGCAGCTGCTTGGCCCGCTGTGCCGCCACATCGACGAACAGAAAGCGGCTCGTGATGGAGGGTGCGAGAGCCGCCGTGTCGGCGCCGCCCGTGGATTCCTGCTTGTCGTTGTGCGCCATGTGCTTAGAGAGTAGCCGAAACGGCCCGCTTTACGAAATCGCGGGCGTGAACCTGTAGAATCAGACCGTGCCCCGCATCTACCTGGAACGCCGCGAGATGGACGACGAACTGCGTCGCCTGTTCGACATGCTCGACGGCGAGGCGCAGGCTGGAGGGGGCACGGGAGAGTGCAACCCGCCCCTCGACGTCCGTGAATCCGCCGCCAGCATCGACATCGTCATGGACCTCCCTGGCGTGCCCCTGGAGGCCGTGCAGATCGTCTTCGCTCGAGGGACGGCCCTGATCGCCGGCACAAAACGTCCGGCCAGCTGCGGGCATGCGGATGCCGCGTTCCACATGGCGGAGCGGACGTTCGGGCGTTTCGCGCGCGTGGTGCGCCTCGCCGGCGCCGTCGACGCGGGACGCGCGAGAGCGACGATGACAGCCGGTGAGCTCCGCATCACGTTTCCCAGGATCGAGGATCGCCGAGGCCGCCAGATCCGTATCGCCGTCGGGACCGACTGAGTGCGCATCCTCTTTATCGGTGACATCTTCGGGCGTCCCGGCCGCGACATCGCGCAACGCGCCATCCCGCTGCTCGTCTCCTCGCGCGACATCGATCTCGTCGTCGCCAACGTCGAGAACTCCGCGGCCGGCTTCGGTGTGACGGGCGACATCGCCGAGACGATCCTGAAGGCCGGCGTCGACGTCATGACGTCGGGCAATCACATCTGGGACAAGAAGGAGATCCTCGAGTACATCCCCCGCCAGCCGAAACTGCTGCGGCCGGCAAACTTTCCCGCCGGGGTCCCGGGGCGCGGCACCTGGATCGGACAGACCCGCCACGGCGATACGGCGGCTGTCGTGAACGTGATGGGCCGTGTCTTCATGTCTCCGCTCGACGATCCGTTCGCCGTCGTGCTGCGCGAGATCGAAGCCGCCAAGGCGAAGGCCCGGATCGTGATCGTCGACTTTCACGCAGAAGCCACGTCCGAGAAAGTCGCCATGGGCTGGCATCTCGACGGGCGCGTCACCGCCATCTTCGGCACGCACACCCACGTGCAGACAGCCGACGAGCGCGTGCTGCCCAAGGGGACGGCGTACATCACGGATGTCGGCATGACCGGACCGCACGACTCCATCATCGGTGTCACGATCGAGGCGGCGCTCGGTCGTTTCGTCAATGGCATGCCGGCGAAGTTCGAAGCCGCGACCGGGGGCGCGCGCATCAACGCCATCATCATCACCGCCGACGCGGCGACCGGACGCGCGACTGCCATCGAGCGCGTCAACCTGTCCGCAGCGGACGTCGACTCGCTGGCCAAGCATGCGTGACCTCTTCGACACCCCGTTCGAGGAGGCGCCAGAACCGGAGAAGGCACGCGAGGCCCACCCGAAGCCCCGGCGCCGCGTCGTCAGTGTCTCTGAACTGACCGCCGAGATACGCGGTCTCCTCGAGGGGCAGCTCGGCGAGGTCTGGGTCGAGGGAGAGATCTCCAACTGCCGCGTCTGGAACACGGGGCACATGTACTTCACGCTGAAGGACGGCACCGCGCAGATCCGCGCGGTCATGTTCCGCATGGCGGTGCGGAACCTCCGCTTCACGGCGGACGATGGCCTTCACGTGGTCGCGCGCGGGAGGCTGGGCGTCTACGAGCCCAAGGGTGAATACCAGCTCGTCTGCGAGCACATGGAGCCCCACGGCCTCGGCGCGCTGCAGCTGGCTTTCGACCAGCTGAAAAAGAGACTGCACGCGGAAGGGTTGTTCGACCCGTCGCGCAAGCGTCCGCTGCCTGCCCTGCCGAGGAAGATCGGGATCGTGACGTCGCTCGACGGCGCGGCGCTGCGCGACATCATCAAGGTTTTGCGACGCCGCCACCCGAACGCCCACCTCGTGATCCGTCCGAGCCGCGTGCAGGGCGAGGGGGCCGCGGCCGAGATCACGCGTGCGATCCGTGCCATCGGGAAGGTCCCTGGCGTGGATGTCGTGATTGCCGGACGCGGCGGCGGCTCGATTGAAGACCTGTGGGCATTCAACGAGGAAGCGGTCGCGCGCGCGATCGCCGACTGCCCCGTTCCGGTGATTTCCGCCGTGGGGCACGAGGTGGATGTCACGATCGCGGATTTCGTCGCGGACCTGCGGGCGCCGACGCCATCGGCGGCGGCCGAACTGGTGGTCGCGGCAAAAGATGAATTCAGCCAGCGGATCGATCGCCTCGGGCACCGGCTCCAGGCCGCCGCACGCAGCAGCGTCCAGCGGCGCCAGGGCCTCCTGCACAGCCTCACCGCGCGGCGGGGTCTCGGCGGCTGGCCGACACGCGTCGCCATGCATGGACGACACGCGGCGGAACTCACGCACGGGCTGAGGCGCGCGATGCTCGCGCGAGTCGCGCGCCAGGACCGCGAGTACCGCGGCCTGCGGGAGCGCCTCGAGGCGCACGACCTGCGACGCCGGATGGCCGGCATCCGTGGACGGCTGGAGGCCGTGGACGGCCGGCTGGGGGCCGCCGCCATCCGGTCGCGCGAGCGCATCGACGGCCGCTTCCGCGTGCTCGCCGGGCGGCTCGAGAACCTGAGTCCCCTCGCCGTGCTCGCCCGCGGGTACGCCGTCTGCTGGAACGGGGACAGGACGGTGATCATCCGCCGCGCAACGGCCGTGAATCCCGGCGACCGGGTCCGCGTCACGCTGCACGAAGGAGAGATCGATTGCGAAGTTCGCGGACGGAGTAACGATGGAATCAACGATTAAGGACTTCGAATCGGCGATCGCCGAGCTCGACGCGACCGTCAAGCGCATGGAAGAGGGGGACCTGACCCTCGAAAAGTCGATGGAGCTCTACGAGCGCGGCCTGCAGCTCTCGCGCTTCTGCCATGCGGCGCTGGAAACGGCCGAGCGACGGATCGACATCCTCAACGAGCGCGGCGAAGTCAAGCCGGCTCCCGCATCCCTCGGCCTCGAGATCCACGACGAGGGCGAACGGCACCGGTGAGCACGGTCGCCGTGGAGTTGGGCGCGTGGCTCGAGACGCGGCGCCTGGACGTCGAAGCGGCGCTCGAGCGCTGGATCCCCGCGACGGGCCGCGAACCGGCGGTCGTCTGGGACGCCATGCGCTACAGCCTGCTCGCAGGTGGCAAGCGGCTTCGTCCGGTCCTGGCACTCGCCGCGGCGGAGGCTGTGGCACAACGCGGGGGGACCGATCTCGCGCAGGCACGCGCGCACGCCCTCCCGGTCGCCTGCGCGTTGGAGCTCATTCATACTTACTCGCTCGTCCACGACGACCTCCCCGCCATGGACAACGACGTGCTGCGCCGTGGCCGCCCGACGGCGCACGTCGTATACGGCGAGGGTCTCGCGATCCTCGTCGGTGACGCGCTGCTGACGGAGGCCTTCGCGCTCCTCGCGCGTGAGCCCGGCGAGCAGCCCGGGGGCACGGGCGAGCGCGCGGCGCGCCAGCTCCGGGCGATCGCCCTCATCGCGGAGGCCGCAGGCGCCAGCGGCATGGTCGGGGGCCAGGCGCTCGACCTGGGCGCAGCCTCCGGCGCGACACCGCTCGACGCCGCGACGCTCGCCGACATGCATGCCCGCAAGACCGGCGCGCTGATCCGCGCCTCGGTCCTTGCCGGCGCGACTGTGGCGAGAGCATCCGACGACGCCCTGGCGGCGATTGGCACGTACGGCTCGGAAGTCGGCCTCGCGTTCCAGATCGTCGATGACATCCTGGACATCGAGGGGGCATCGGCGGACCTCGGGAAAACCGCCGGCAAAGACGCGGCGGCCGGTAAGCCCACCTATCCCGCGCTGCACGGCCTCGAAGGCTCGCGGCGAGCTGCGGCCGCATGCGTCGAGCGCGCGACACACGCGCTCACTGGAGCCGGTCTCGGCGGCCACCTGCCCGCCCTGGCGCACTGGGTGATCGGCCGGGACCGTTGATCTATCGATCTATCGGCTCATCGATTTATCGATTTATCGGTCAGCAGATGAGTCGATGAGCAGATCAGTCGATGAGCAGATAAGCCGATAAATCGATAAGCAGACAAGTCGATAAGTAGATAAATCGCGATGCATCAATGAAAATCCGCCTCGACACCCTGCTCGTGGAGCGCGGCCTGGTGGCATCGCGTGAGCGGGCCCGTGCGCTCATCCTCGCCGGAGACGTCCGCGTCAACGGCATGCCCGCCGCCAAAGCGGGGACAGGCGTCGACCCCGATGCCGAGATCACGCTCGCGGTGCCGGATCATCCCTACGTCGGCCGTGGAGGCCTGAAACTCGCGCATGCCCTCGACGCGTTCGCGATCGACGTGACCGGCCGCCTGGGTCTCGACATCGGCGCGTCCACGGGGGGCTTCACGGACGTCTTGCTCCAGCGGGGAGCCATCCGCGTCGTCGCGCTCGACGTGGGGCACGGACAGCTCGACTGGAAGTTGCGACGCGACCCGCGCGTGGTGACGATCGAGCGGACCAACGCGCGGACGCTCGCGCCGAAGGACCTTCCGGAGGATGCGCGCACGTTCGGTATCGTGACCGTGGACGTGTCGTTCATTGCACTCCGCCACATCCTCCCCGTGGTGCCGGCACTCCTGGCGCCGGCAGCCGATGTCGTCGCCCTCGTCAAGCCGCAGTTCGAAGCGCGCCGCGAGGAAGTCGGCAAGGGGGGCATCGTTCGGGATGACGAGGTGCGGGCGCGGGTCGTGGAGGAAGTCGCGGCGGTCGCCGATACACTAGGATTGATTCGACTGGCCGTCATCGAGTCGCCGATCGCCGGCATGGAAGGCAACCGCGAGCTCCTCATGCATTTGAGACACAAATGACCGTGCAGCCCGTCTCTCGTGTGGGGCTCGTCGCCAAGACCAGTCTTGGAGCCGCCGCCGGAGTGATCGCCGAACTCGCCGGCTGGCTCGAAGCCCGCGATGTCCGCGCCGTGTTCGACACCGAGACGGCGGCGCTCGCGGGTGTGCCGCCGGATCGGGTGACATACAGCCGGGATGAGATCCCCGGCGAATGTGACCTGATCGTCGTGCTGGGTGGAGACGGCACGCTCATCGGCATGGCCGGACGCATTGCGCACGCGGGCGCCGATATCCCGATCCTCGGCGTCAACTTCGGCAGCCTCGGTTTTCTGACCGAGATCACGCTCCCGGAGCTGTACGGGTCGCTCGAGTCGGTGCTCGACGGCACGGCGCAGATCGACGAGCGGCTGATGCTGCGGTCGCGGACGCTGCGCGACGGTGCCACGCACATCGAGCGCCTTGCGCTCAACGACGTGGTCATCACGAAGGGTGCGCTCTCGCGCATCATCGATCTCGCCGTCGCGATCGGCGATCAGCCGGTCATGCGCGTGCGCGCAGACGGCCTGATCATCGCGAGTCCGACCGGCTCGACGGCCTACAACCTGGCGGCCGGCGGACCGATCGTGCATCCCGCCGTGGACGCGTTGCTCCTCACGCCGATCGCCCCGCACATGCTGACGAACCGGCCGATCGTGATACCCGGGAATACCGAGGTGCGCGTGCAGGCGGCCGCGGGTTCATCGAACGACGAGCTGTTCGTGACGTTCGACGGCCAGTCAGGACACCCGCTGGAGCCCGCTGACGTCGTGCTGGTGCAGCGTGCGGAGCGCCCGGTGAAGCTCGTGCGCGCGGCGACGCGCACGTACTTCGATGTGCTCAGAGAAAAGCTGAAGTGGTCCGAACGTTGAGTCCCTACGGCCGCCGGTCGTAAGTCGATCCCTGATGCTCCGCTGACACCCCTATGAATCATTCGATCCGCCTCCTGGCGTGTGCCCTTGCACTGGCCTTCCTCCCCGCCCTTGCGAGCGCGCAGCCGCCTGCCCAGTTCACGGGACGGGTCGTCGATGCGACGACCCTGAAACCTGTCGCCGATGCCATCATCACCATCCCCGGCGTGGCCGGCACGAGCAGGACCGACGCGGACGGGCGCTTCGTGTGGGAAGGGTCCCCTGCCGTGCCTTTCCAGGTGATCATCGTGCTCCCCGGGGGCCAGGTCGCGCGTCCGGTGGACGTCACCGCCATCGAGACCGGCGGTACCACGATCCCGGTCAACGCCCTGTCAGACGAGTCGGTGACGGTCGTGGGCGTGGCGCCCAGTATCGTGTCCTCGCCCGGGGCCGGCAAGACCTTGCTGTCACCCGCGCAGATCGCAAGCCGGACGCCGGAGAACTTGACGCAGGCGCTCGAAACGGTCCCCGGCATCAACGTCGTGTCTGAAGGACACGCGGCCGTCCCGGCGATCCGCGGACTCGCGCGCGGCCGGACCCTTCTGCTGATCGACGGCGCCCGCGTCAGCTCCGAGCGACGCGTCGGCCCGAGCGCCACGTTTGCGGACCCGGCGAGCTTCGAGGGCATCGACGTGTCGCGCGGGCCGGGCTCGGTGGCCTATGGATCCGATGCGATCGGCGGGGTGATCTCCGTCCGCACCCGGCGTGCGCAGCCCGGCAGCCCGCTGCACGTGCGCGTCAGCGGCACCTACGGCGCGGGGATCCCCGACCGGCGCGGCTCCGTCGAAGTCGCCAGGGGGCTTGCTCGCGGTGGGGTGATCGCTCAGGTGCACGCGCGCCAGGCCGACGACTGGGACAGCCCCGTCGACGGCAGCACGGTCTTCAATTCGGGCTGGAAGGACCGGGGCATCCTCACCCGAGTCGATCACCAGGTCGGCGGCGGGCTGCTGACGATCGGATGGCAGGGGGACTTCGGTCGTGACGTCGAGCGTCCCCGCAACAACTCCCGCAGCATCCGTTTCTATTATCCGTACGAAAACTCGCACAGGTTCACCTCATCGTACGAGCTGGCCAACGTGGCGGGCCTGCAGCAGCTGTCTCTGACGGCGTACGTCGGCACGTTCGACCAGCGCACGGACCAGGATCGGTTCGCCACCGCGACCTCGGTGCGCACGATCGACCGCTCGGACGTGTCCGCGCGCGACTTTCACGTCAAGGCGAGCGGCGTACGCGGACAGGGACGTGCGCGGCTCGAATTCGGCGTGGACGTGAACGGCCGGTTCGGACTCGAGGGGGGCGACTCGACGATCCGGTACGATGCGGCCGGGGCGATCGCGTCGCAAGCCGACATCGTCTCGGTAGACTCCGCGCGCCGCACCAACTCCGGCCTCTACCTTCAGGCCGACGTCGCGGTGGCCAGCGCGCTGCGGGTCGCAGGCGGTGCTCGGGGTGACATCATCACCACACGGAACGCCGGCGGGTTTTTCGGAAACCGCTCGACGTCGAACGGTGCCTTCTCGGGCTTCGGCTCCGTCACGGTGGGCCCGTTCGCCGGCGTCGCCGTCACGGGCCAGGTCGCGCGTGGCTTCAGGGATCCCACACTCTCGGATCGATATTTCCGGGGGCCATCGGGACGCGGCTTCATCACGGGAAATCCGGATCTCGAGCCGGAAGACAGCCTGCAGTTCGACGTGGCGGCGCGCTACTCGGTCGGCCGCGCCCAGGTGGCGGCCTATGCGTACCACTACCGCATCAACGACCTGATCGAGCGCTTTACGCCCCAGACCGATTTTTTCTTCTTCAGGAACCGGGGCCGGGGACGACTGCGCGGGATCGAGCTCGAGGCGCGGGCGGAAGCGGGCGCCGGGTTTTCAATCGAGGGGGGTGTGAACATCGGACGTGGTGTGGCGCTCGACGACAAGGCCCACCTCGACGACATCTCCCCCACCACGGTGTCCGTGTCTCTGCGGCAAGACCTCAAGAAGGTCGCCTACGCGCAGGTACGCGCGTCCTACATGGCCGACGACACACGCCCGGGGCCCAGCGAAGTGGTCGCCCCTGCCGCGCGCGTCATCGATCTGAGCGCCGGGTGGAAGTTGCGACGTGGATTCGACTTGCGGGGCGTCGTGCGCAATCTGCTCGATGATGACTACTACGCCAGCCCGGACCCTCGCTTCGTGTACGCGGCGGGACGGTCGGCGTCGCTGACGCTGGGATTTCAGTTCTAACCGTTCCAGGTTCTATCTGCCCCTCTGAAATTCGTTGACGTTCCGGTTGTGCTCGTCGAGCGTCGTCGCGAAGACGTGGGAACCATCCCCTCGGCTGACGAAGTACAGGTCAGGGACGGCTGCGGGATTCGCGGCGGCGCGCAGCGAGGCTTCGCCCGGCGCGGCGACGGGGCCGGGCGGCAACCCTGCGTACCGGTAGGTGTTGTACGGCGAGTCGATCTGCAGGTCCTCCCGGCGGATGTTCCCGTCGTACCGCCCGGCGAGTATCAGGGCGTAGATGACGGTGGGATCGCACTGCAATCCCATGCCGATCTTCAGGCGGTTCGCGTAGACGCCCGCGACCGTTGCGCGTTCGTCGGCCTTGCCCGTTTCTTTTTCCACGAGCGACGCCAGCGTCACGAGTTGCCGCACATTCATGCCTCTCGCGGCCGCCTGCTCGATCATCTTCGGGCTGAGCGCCTTGTCGAAGCGCTTGACCATCCGCGCCACGAGGTCGGCCGCGGTCATGCTCCGGGTCCGCGTGTAGGTGTCGGGGAACAGGTAGCCTTCGAGGTCCCGTGCGGCGGGGTCGATCCGGGCCACGAGTCCCGCGTTCTTCGACGCCGCGATGAAATCCGCGCCGGCGCCGAGACCGCGGGCCTGGAACAGGGCCGCCATGTCCCGGAGGCTCAGCCCCTCCGGGAACGTGATCGAGCGGACGAACACATCGCCGCGCGCAAGCTTGTCCACGACCTGGGCGGTGGTCATCGGCTTGTCGAAACGATACTCACCGGCCTGGAGCCGGCGGCCCGCGCCGCGCATCCAGACGGCCAGGCGAAACGTGCCCGCGGAACGAATGACACCGGCGTCGGCGAGCCGCTGCCCCATCTTTTTCGATCGAGTCCCGGGCGGGATCTCAACGAACTGCTCGACCGCCGCATAGCCTTTGTATGGACGCTCGAGGTTCGCATACGTCCATGCACCTGCCGCGAGCAACGCGATCAGCACCACCACCGAACCCCATCCCACCAGTCGTCTCACCTGCTGCCCTCCGGATGCGAATCAAGATAATCCTGCAGGATCACCGCGGCGGACGCGGCGTCCAGCAGCGCTTTTCGCTTGCGCCAATCCTTCTCGTGCCTTGCAAGCAGGGTGTCGGCTTCGTGACTCGACAGCCGCTCGTCCTGGAGCACGACCGGAATATCCACCAGCGCGCGGAGCCGTTCGGCCAGCGCCTGCACGCTGGCCGTCTGGTCGGTCGGCTCGCCGTTCAGGCGACGGGGGAATCCCAGAACGATCACTCCCAGGCCATCGTCTTCACCGGCAAGCGTGCGGACGTCGGCCGCGAGCGACGTGGCGACCTGTGAAGGGTTCCCCACGCGCGCCACCGTTTTCCAGCCCCTCGCCAGCATGCCCGCGGCGTCCGACAGGGCCAGGCCGATCCGCTTGTGCCCGTAATCGATGCCCAGGGCGCGTTTATCCCGCATATACCCGCATATCGATGAAGCGTACAATGGGCGTCCCAATATGAACAGACGCGTGACGGCGGTGCTCCTGGCCGCAGCGCTCGGCGCAGGCATGCTCGCGTGTACCCGCGGGTCATCGGGGACACAGTACTCCCAGAAGCTGGTCATCCTCGGTTTCGACGGGATGGACCCCGACCTTCTCAAGCAGTGGATCGACGCCGGCCGCATGCCGACGTTCAAGCGGCTGGCCGAGCAAGGGGGACTCTATTCGCTCGCGACCACGCATTCGCCCGAGTCGCCAACATCGTGGGCCTCCTTCGCCACGGGGGTCAACGCGGGCAAGCACAACATCTACGACTTCCTCGTCCGGGATACGACGACCTACCTGCCGGACCTGGGCATGGTGAGTCGGGAACCGGCGAAGTTCCTGTTCGATTACATCCCGATCGCCAAGCCGAAGATCACGTCGATCCGCGGCGGGACGTCGTTCTGGGTGACCGCCGGCCAGGCCGGTGTGCGGACGAGCGTCATGACCGTTCCCGTCACGTTCCCAGCCGAAGAGGTGCAGAACGGTGAACTCCTCTCGGGCCTCCCGCTCCCAGACATCCGCGGCACGATGGGCACGTTTTACTATTTCGCGACAGACCTCAGTCGCTACGAAGAAGGCAACACCGAGCTTGGCGGCGTGCTCCGGCGGCTGGTCATGGAGAACGACGTCGCGAAGACGGAGCTCGTCGGCCCGCCCAACCCCGTGGTGCGAAAGCAACTCGTGGCGCTTCGTGCGAAGGCGCAATCCCTCACCGATGCGGATCGGCGGCAGATCGCGGAGCTCGAACAGAAAGAGGACGTGAAGATCCCGATGTCGGTTCGCTGGAACCGCGGCGCCGGCACAGCGACGGTCGAGATCAGCGGCGAGACGATCACCCTCGAACGGGGCAAGATCAGCAAGTGGGTGGACCTCGAGTTCCGGATCAATTTTCTCGTCCGCGTCCATGGCATGGCGCAACTGCTGTTGATGAACGCCGGCAACGAGCTGCAGCTGTACGTCTCACCGGTGAACTGGAAGCCGGACAGCCCGCCGATGCCCATCTCGCACCCGGCGTCCCTGTCGGGCGACCTGTTCCGGCAGATCGGTCCCTACCGTACGCTCGGCTGGGCCGAGGCGACCTGGCCGCTGAACGAAGGCCGCATGGACGAACAGACGTTCATGGAAGACCTCTACAAGGCGTTCGACGATCGCGCGCAGGTCATCCTCAACCGCATCGATGCGCGCAAGTGGGATGTGCTCATCGGCGTCATCGAATCCACCGACCGCGTGCAGCACATGATGTGGCGGCTCATGGATGAGAAGCACCCGATGTACGACGCGGCGCTCGCCGCGAAGTACGGAAACTCGATTGAGACCATCTACCGGCGCGCGGACCAGTTCGTCGCCGAGGTCCTGGAGCATCTCGAGCCAGGCACGCAGGTGCTGATCGTGTCCGATCACGGATTTCACTCCTGGCGCAAGTCCGTGAACCTGAACACCTGGCTGGTGCAGCAGGGCTACATGGTGGTCCGAGGCCAGCAGGCCGAGAAGAAGCTCGACGACCTGTTTGGCGGCGGAGAGTTCTGGGAGAACGTCGACTGGTCGAAGACACGCGCGTACGCGATGGGGCTCGGCCAGGTGTACTTCAACCTGCGCGGACGCGAAGCCAAGGGGATCGTCTCCCCTGGCGCCGAAGCGACGCAGCTCGCAGACGAGTTGAGCGCGCGCCTGCTGACGCTGCAGGACCCGGAGGACGGCTCCAGGATCGTGCGTGCCGTCTACAAGCGTGATGACGTCTACACCGGCGAGTTCCTCGGGAACGCGGCGGAACTGCAGGTCGGCATGGAAGACGGCTACCGCGTCTCCTGGCAGACGACGCTCGGCGGCTCGCCGCAGGGGATCGTGTACCCGAACATGAAGAAATGGAGCGGAGACCACGGCGGATACGACTTCGCCACCACGGCGGGGGTTCTCGTGTCGAGTAAGCCGATCTCGAAAGCCGAGCCGTCCATCATGGACATCGCCCCGACCGTCTTGAAGTATTTCGGCGTGCAGATCCCGCACACCATGGACGGCAAGCCCCTGTGGTGAACCGGCTGACGGGGTCGGTGCACACCAGGTCCCTGGTCGTTGTTCTTGGTGTGCTTGGTGCCCTGTGTGCGCTTCAAGTTGACACCCGTGGGCAGTCCCCCGCCGCGCCCGCGGAATCCGCGTCCCAGCGCGCCGGCGAGCGACTCCGGGCCCTTCGGCGCGAAGCCGAGGACCTCTCCACGCGTGGACAATCCCTGCTGGCGGAGCTTCGAACGCTCGAGATCGAACGACAGCTCAAGACCGACGAACTGGGCCGCGTCCAACTGGACCTCCGCACAACCCAGGCGCAGCTGGCCGACGCGATCAGCCGCGCCGCCGCGTTGCGCGAAGCGGCCGACACCGAGCGGCCGGACGTCGAGGCGCGATTCGTCCGGCTCTACAAGATGGGGCGCGCGGGGTACTGGCGCCTGCTCCTCGACGTGGATGATGTGAGAACGATGGGACGGGCCTATCGGACGGCAGCGGCCCTCACGCAGCTGGATGGCGACCGCGTGCGCCGGCACGAACAGACCCTGACGGCGCTCGCACGCGAGCGGATCGCGCTCGAGGAGCGTGCCCGTCAGGTCGCGACGCTGCAGGAGCAGGCCGCGACGGCGCACGCATCCATTGAGCGCGCCGTATCCGCCCGAACCGCCCTGGTCGCGTCGATCGACGAACGACGCGACCTCACCGCCCAACTGGCTGACGAGCTCGAACGGGCCCAGCAGAGGTTGCAGGCGTCGATCGGACAGGGAGGAAGTGGGCGGCCCGGCACGGTCACCCTGCCGCTCAGGCCTTTCCGAGGCACCATCGCCTGGCCGGCCGACGGCATCGTGCTCAGCCGCTTTGGCCGCCGGACAGGTCGCGGCGGTATCGAGACCGCGCGAAACGGGATCGAGATCTCTCTTGCGGAAGGGCGCCCCGTACAGGCGATCCACGAGGGAATCGTGTCGTTTGCGGCGCCATTCACCGGATACGGGAACCTCGTGATCGTGGACCACGGCGACGGAGCGCACTCCCTCTACGGCCATCTGTCGACGGCGTCCGTCACGAAGGGAGACCGCGTGGAGCCCCAGGCCAGGATCGGGCTCTCCGGGCGCAACCCCGGCGGCAACCCCGCGCTGTACTTCGAGTTACGCGTCGACGGTAAGCCGGTCGATCCCTTACAATGGCTGAAGAAATGACTTTCAAGACACGCCTGTCGGTCCTGCTGATTTCCACCCCGATCCTCGCCTTTGTGATCATCGGCGGTCTGATGGGGAACAAGGCGGCGGCGCGCGGCGATGACCAGACCGTGCAGCACCTGCGGGTCTTCGAAGATGTCGTGTCGCTCGTCATGTCGAATTACGTCGAAGAAGTGAAGACCGACAGGGTGATGGAGGGTGCGATGCGCGGCCTGGCCGAAGGGCTCGACCCCGATAGCGCGTACCTCACGGCGGCCCAGGTGCGGATGGTCGAGAGCGCCGCGTCACGGCCCGAGGGGGACCTCGGCATCGAACTGACCCGCACTTTCTACCTGCGCGTCATCGCGGCCCGTGACCACTCGCCCGCCGCGAAGGCCGGCCTGCAGAGCGGCGACTACGTGCGCGCGATCGACGGAAAGCCGACACGTGACATGTCCGTCTTCGAAGGGGTGCGGCTGCTGCGAGGCCAGCCCGGCTCGAAGGTCACGCTCACCGTCATCCGTGGCAATGCTGCCGAACCGCACGACGTCGTCCTCGTCCGCGAAAAAGCGACGCCGATGGTCACCGCGAAAATGCTCGCGGGCAACACCGGCTACATCCGGATTCCGGCCTTCACCGCCACGACCTCCTCAGACGTGAAACGCCGCGCCGGCGAGCTCGCCAGATCCGGCGCGCAGTCGCTGGTGATCGACGTCCGCCGCACGGCGGAGGGATCGATAGACGATGGGATCGCCACCGCGCGGCTCTTCGTGAAGACCGGCGTGCTGGCCTACCAGGGCATCCGTATCGCGGAAGCCGCGAAGCAACCTGTCCCGGGCGCACGCCCGCAGGAGGACAAGCGGGACCTCACCGTGGGGGCGACCAGGTTCACCGCCGCTGACGGAGATGGAGCCGTGGAGCTGCCGGCCGTGGTGCTCGTCGCCGCGGGGACCGCAGGCGCGGCGGAAGTGTTCGCGGCCGCCCTCGACGGCAACAACCGCGCGGAGTTGATCGGGGAGTCGACGATCGGACGGGCTGGAGTGCAGAAGCTCGTCAAGCTGCCGGAGAATCGCGGCCTCTGGCTGACCTACGCTCGCTATCTGAATCCGGCCGGCAAGGCGATCCACGGCGTGGGCCTCACGCCGGATCTGGAGGTCGCGGAGCCGGACGTGGAGTTCGGCGCGCCTGCGCCCACCACCGATCCGGTGCTCGACGCCGCGCTGACGCGGCTCGCCCGCAAAAAGGCCGCCTAGCGCCAGGCGTGAGGGTCGGGCCTACTCTGCACGGTGGGCTCTGTGTTAGACTCACTGTTTCGGTAAGGCCAGTGTTTCCGTAACATAGGCGCGTAGCTCAGTTGGTTAGAGCGCCTGCCTGACACGCAGGAGGTCGGCAGTTCGAGTCTGCCCGTGCCTACCAAGCCCATCTGGGGCCTTTCCGCTTTTTTTTCATGCACGAGATCACCGTCACGCTCCCAGACGGATCCAACCGTCGTGTGCCCGCCGGAACTACGCCCGGCGCGGTGGCGCTTGCCATTTCGCCACGCCTGGCGAAGGCGGCGCTCGCCGCGGCGGTCGATGACCGCCTGGTTGATCTCTCGTACCCCATGGAGCAGGACGCGCGCGTGCGGGTCATCACGCAGGAGAGTCCCGAGGCGCTGCACGTCTACCGGCACAGCACCGCGCACCTGCTGGCGGCGGCCGTGACGAACCTCTTCCCCAACGCGCAGTGCGGCATCGGGCCCGCCACCGACGAGGGGTTCTTCTACGACTTCATCGTCGATCGCCCCTTCGTCCCGGACGATCTCGAGGCTATCGAGAAGAAGATGAAGGCCATGGCCGCGCAGGACCTGCCCTACGAGCGGCAGATGTGGAAGCGCGACGAGGCGAAGCAGTACTTCTCCGGGCGTGGCGAACCGCTCAAGGTCCAGCTGATCGACGAGAAGACCGAGGGCCTGCCCGAGGTGACCTGCTACACGATCAAGGACCGCGACACCTTCGTGGATTTCTGCGTCGGGCCGCACGTGCCGTCGAGCGGTCGCCTCAAGGGCTTCAAACTCCTGTCAACCTCCAACGCCTACTGGAAGGGGGACGCGAAGAACCAGCCGATGCAGCGCATCTACGGCACGGCGTTCTTCAGCGAGAAGGAGCTCCAGGCCCACCTCGAGCGGATCGAAGAAGCGAAGAAGCGGGACCACCGCAAGGTCGGTAAGGACCTGGGCCTCTTCACCTTCCACCAGTGGGCCCCGGGCTCGACGTTCTGGCTCGATAAGGGCACGACGCTCTACAACACGCTCGCCAACTACATGCGCGACGTGCTCTTCCCCGCCGGCTACGTGGAGCTCAAGACCCCGCTCGTTTACAACAAGGCGTTGTGGGAGACATCGGGCCACTGGCAGCACTACCGCCAGAACATGTTCGTCATCGAGTCCGAGAACGAGCAGATGGGCATGAAGGCGATGAACTGCCCTGGCCACATGCTCGTGTTCGGGAGCGAGATGCGCAGCTATCGCGACCTGCCGCTGCGCTATCACGAGCAGACGCCGCTGCACCGCAACGAGGCCTCAGGGGTGCTCACCGGTCTCACCCGCGTCCGCCAG
Organism: Vicinamibacterales bacterium; assembly: GCA_035575695.1. GTDB lineage: Bacteria > Acidobacteriota > Vicinamibacteria > Vicinamibacterales > 2-12-FULL-66-21 > JACDCA01. Next base: position 39,192 of record DATLXP010000016.1, on the reverse strand, counting down.
TTCTCGCAGGACGACGCGCATTGTTTCGTCACCGAAGGCCAGATCGCCTCGGAAGTCGAGGCGCTGCTCAAGCTCGTGCAGCGCGTGTACGGTGACTTCGGTCTCGAGTACGAGGCGAAGCTCTCCACGCGGCCTGCCGAGTTCCTCGGCGAGGTGGCGACCTGGGACCGCGCGGAAGCGTCGCTTACGCAGGCGCTCGAGGCCGCCGGACAGGCCTACACCGTCAACGCGGGCGACGGCGCCTTCTACGGACCGAAAATCGATTTCGACATCACCGATGCGATCGGCCGCAAGTGGCAGTGCGCCACGATCCAGCTCGATTATCAGATGCCGGAGCGCTTCGACCTGAAATACGTGGGGGCCGACAACGCCGAGCATCGCCCGGTCGTCATCCACCGCGCGATTTTCGGCAGTTTCGAGCGGTTCATCGCTCTGCTGATCGAACACTATGCCGGGGCGTTCCCGTTGTGGCTGGCGCCCGTGCAGGTGACGGTCTTGCCGATCGCCGATCGTCACCAGGAGTACGCGCGGGCGGTTGTCGGGCGGCTGAGCGGCGCCGGCCTCCAGGCGCGGCTCGACGATCGCCAGGAAAAGATCGGATATAAGATTCGCGAGGCTCAACTGCAGAAGATCCCCTATATGCTGGTAGCCGGCGACCGCGAGACCGCCGAGGGATCGGTGTCGGTCCGCCACCGCGCGCAGGGGGACCTCGGCTCGCAGCGCGTCGACGAGTTCATCGGCCATGCGCAACGGGAAGTGTCCGGCCGGACGGCCGGGCCTGTCGCGTTGACCGCCGCGCTCTGAACGTGGACAGTTTGAACGGAGGCCGTTATCGCTTTTGACCGAAGCCCGCGGCGGGATGACCGCACCCGGGTAAACGAACGAATCAGGGTTCGCGAGGTGCGCGTCATCGACGACACCGGACAGCAGCTCGGCATCATGCCTCCCCAGCAGGCGCTGACCATCGCGCGTGGCAAGGGGCTCGACCTGGTCGAAATCGCCGCGACGGCGGTGCCGCCGGTCTGTCGCATCATGGACTTCGGCCGCTACCAGTACCAGGAGCAGAAGCGCGCCCGGACGGCCAAGAAGCACCAGAAGGTGATCGAGGTCAAGGAGATCAAGTTCCGGCCAAAGGTCGACGAGCACGATTACAACTTCAAGAAGAAGCACATCGAGCGCTTCCTCGCCGAAGGAGACAAGGTCAAGGCGACGATATTTTTTCGGGGACGCGAGATGGCGCATCCGGAAATCGGCCGCCGCATCCTTGAACGGCTGATCGGCGAGCTGGGGGAAGTGGCGGTAGCGGAAACGGCGCCGCGGCAGGAGGGCAATCAAATGCACACGATCCTGTCGCAGAAGGCCGGCAAGAAGGCCGCGCCCAAGCGGGAAGAAAAAGCGGCGGAAACCGAGTAGAGAACAAGACGATGCCGAAACTGAAGACGCACAAAGGGGCCGCCAAGCGGTTCAAGAAGACCGGGACCGGAAAATTCGTCCGGAGCAAGGCCTTCAAACAGCACATCCTGACGAGCAAATCCCGCAGCCGCAAGCGCGGCCTCAAGGGTACGGTCGTCGTATCGCCGGCCGACCAGGCCAAGCTTCGACTGATGCTCCCGTAAGAAGGAACGACGATGCCGAGAGTAAAAAGAGGAAATGTCCGCCGGGCGAAGCGCAAGAAGCTTCTCTCGCGTGCAAAAGGGTTCTACCAGACCAAGAGCAAGCTCTATCGCGCCGCGAAAGAGTCGGTCGATACCGCGCTCAAGTACGCCTTCGTCGGCCGCCGACGCAAGAAGCGTGACTTCCGCCGCCTCTGGGTGACGCGGATCAACGCGGCCGCGCGCGAGAACGGCCTGACGTACGGCCAGATGATCGCCGGCCTGAAGGCGGCCGGAAATCCGATCGACCGGAAGCAGCTCGCTGACCTCGCCGTCAATTCGCCGGCCGCGTTTGCGATCCTCGCCAAGGCCGCGTCCGATGCGAAGCCGTCCGCAACGAAGCGTCCCGCGGCAGGCACGGCGAAGGCCGCGCGTCCGAAGGCGCGGGCGGCAGCAGAGGCGAGAGCGTAATTCGGTTCACGGTTCAGGGTTCAGGGTTCCGGGTTCGAACCGTGAACCGTGAACCCGGAACCGTGAACCGACCATGTCCGACTCCACCATCGATTCCCTCCGAGCACAGTTCGAGAGCGACCTCGCGTCGGCCGCGAGCGAGGCAGAACTGCGTGCCATCAGGGATCGCTACCTGGCGCGCAAGGGAGGGCTGGTCTCGGCCGTCCTGAAGGCGGCCGGCTCCGCTCCCGCGGAGGACCGCCCCCGCCTGGGTCAACTCGCCAATTCGCTCAAACAGACCATCGAGTCGCGCCTGGATGACGCGGTCGCGCGTGCCGCACAATCTCGCCCGCCCACAGGGGCCGTCGACGTCACCCTGCCGGGCCGTTCGCCCGCGCTCGGACATCGCCATCCGTTGTCCCTCCTGCGCGAGCGCATCGAGGCCATCTTCACGCGCATGGGCTTCCTGGTCATCGAGGGTCCCGAGCTCGAGGACGATTACCACAACTTCGAAGCGCTCAATATGCCCGCGGAGCATCCCGCGCGCGACATGCAGGACACCCTCTACCTGTCGTCCCCGGTGCGATCGTCGGCCGGCTCGCCGGCCACGCTCCTGCGCACCCATACGTCCGGTATGCAGATCCGGTACATGGAAACGCACCAGCCCCCGGTCCGGCTCATTGCGCCCGGGCGCGTGTACCGCCGTGACAACCTCGACCTGACGCACACGCCGATGTTCACGCAAGTGGAAGGGCTCGTCGTCGGCGAGCACGTGACGCTGGCGGACCTGAAAGGCACGCTGGACCAGTTCGTACGGGAGCTGTTCGGACAGGACCGCAAGGTCCGCTTCCGCCCCAGTTTTTTTCCGTACACGGAGCCCAGCGCCGAAGTGGACATCAGCTGCGCCGTGTGCCGTGGAACGGGCATGGCCTCGCCGAAGCTCGGCACGAGCGACGGCGGGCCTGCCTCGCCGAAGCTCGGCACGAGCGAAGGCGGGTGTGCGATGTGCAAGCGAACGGGCTGGATCGAAATTCTGGGCAGCGGCATGGTGCATCCTGCCGTGTTCGAAGCCGTGGGGTACGACCCGGAGAAGTACACGGGCTTCGCCTTCGGCATGGGGATCGAGCGCGTCGCCCTGCTCAAGTGGGGGGTCGAGAACATCCGCCTGTTCTACGAGAACGACCTGCGCTTCCTGGAGCAGTTCCCGCTGTGAGACTCGTCTATCACTGGTTGAACGATCTCGTCGCGGTCAGCGAGACGCCCGAGCAGCTCGCAACGGACCTCGGACTGCGGGGATTCGAGGTGGCCTCCGTCGAGCACGGGTACCAGCCGGTCATCGACTTCGAGATCACGGCGAACCGTCCTGACTGCCTCAATCACCTCGGTCTCGCGCGCGAGGTGTCGGCCATCTACGGACGCCCTCTGAAGACGGTGGCAGATCGTGGAGTGCCCGCCGGGAGACCGGACGCGGAACGACCACGGTCTGACGCGGCTCCGTCGCCTGTCTCGGTCACCCTCGAGGACGCCGAGCTCTGCCCGCGGTACTGCGCGCAGGTCTTCGAGGTGACGATCGCCTCCTCGCCGGACTGGCTGGCGGATCGGCTGACGGCCGCGGGGGTCCGCCCCATCAACAACATCGTGGACGTCACCAACTACGTGATGCTCGAGATGGGCCAGCCGATGCACGCGTTCGACCTCGACCGGCTGGCCGGGGGCGCGCTCGTGATCCGCCGGGCCCGCGCGGGCGAGACGCTGCGCACGCTCGACAGTGTTGACCGCACGCTGGCCCCCGACATGCTGGTGATTGCCGACGCGGAGCGCCCGGCGGCGATTGGCGGCGTGATGGGAGGTGCCGGCTCGGAGGTCGGAGCCTCGACGACCCGGATCGTGCTCGAAAGCGCCTGCTTCCAGCCCGCCACGGTGCGCCGCACGAGCAAGCGCCTGAACCTGAAAACCGAGGCGTCATCGCGTTTCGAACGTGGAGCGGACGTGGAGGCACCGCCCGCCGGAATCGCGCGCGCGGCGGCGCTCTTCGCGCAGCTCGGGGCCGGACGCCCCGTCGGCGGGCTGATCGACCGCTACCCCGCACCGCGCGAGCCTCGGCAGCTGCATCTCCGCGCCTCACGCATCACCCGCATCCTCGGGCAGGAGGTGCCGGCTGGTGATGTCCCGCGCTACCTCGAGGCGCTGGGTTTCGGCGTCACAAGCGCCAGCTTGGGGTGGTCGGTGACCGTCCCCACCTACCGGGTGGACGTGACGCGCGAGGTCGACCTGATCGAGGAAGTCGGGCGACATCACGGGTTCGACCGTCTGCCGGTGACCTTCCCTGTCCTGGCCGCGCCGCAGCCGGCGCCGAATGCGCGCCTGGAGCGCGAGCGCCGGATCCGCTCGGTCATGACGGCCGCCGGATTGTCGGAGTCCATGACGTTCGCCTTCATCGAGCGCCACGCGGCGCTCCCTTTCTGCGCGCCCGGCACCGAGCCGGCCGCGATCGCGAACCCGTTGTCGGAAAAGTTCGCGGTGCTCCGCCCGTCGCTGCTGCCGGGTCTGGTGGACTCCTGTTCGCACAACAGGCGCCGCGGGCGCAAGGACGTGCGCCTGTTCGAGACCGGGAGCCGGTTCACGGCGGACGGGGAACGCCGCGCCGCGGCCTTGGCGTGGTCCGGCACCGGATCTCAGACCCACTGGTCGGCTGAGGCACGGACCGTGGACTTTTTCGACGTGAAAGGTGTCGTCGAGCTCCTGTGCTCCACGCTCGGCGTTGCGGCGCCGGAGTTCAGCCCGTCCGACGCCGCCTGGCTCGTGCGCGGACGCGCGGCGACCGTGAGCATCCGTCGTGTGACCCTGGGCGTGATGGGGCAGCTGGCGCCGGCCGTGGCCGAGGCGCGCGGATTTCCGGCCGCCGAGGAGCTTTATGTCGCTGAGCTCGACGTCGATGCCCTCGAGGCGACGGCGTCGCCGGACGAACTGCGGGCGGCGTCGATCCCGAAGTATCCGTCGATCGTCCGCGATCTCTCGATTCTCGTCGGCGAATCCTTGCCTGCTGCTGCCGTTCGTGGCACTATCCGATCGTCGGCGCCGTCGACCCTCGAGACGATCCGCGAGTTCGATCGATACCAGGGGAAGGGCGTTCCGGATGGTCGCGTGAGCCTGTCGCTGCGGCTCACATTCCGTTCATCGGATCGCACGCTGACCGATGACGAAGTGGAGGCGGCCATGACGGCGATCGTGGCGGCAGTGCAGAAGATCCACGGCGCGGAACGGCGATAAGTTTGCAACGCTGAGCGACCGGTACGGAGCGCGAGCGAGTGAAGGTCGCCAGGCGGGTGCACGGGCCCCGCCGATCCATAAAGGAGCACAGATTGGCCAAGGCAGTGATGGATCGTTCGGTGGATCTTGAACCGATTGATCGGCTCGAAGAAAAGTTGAAGATGCTCGTGGGCGTGATCGATCGCTTGCGCGCGGAGCATCTCAGAGCCTCTGACGACAACGAGCGGCTGACGCGCGAGCTCGAGGCCCAGCGCTCGAGGGTCGCCGAAGCAGACGGCGCCGGCGCGGAGCTGAGCGCACTCCGGGAAGAACGGGAACTGGTGCGCTCGCGCGTCACGGACATGCTCCAGCAGATCGAAGGCTTGAACCTGTAGTCCGAGGCCAGGACCTGAAGCCGATCCCCATGGACGACTCGCGCGTCATACACGTGGAAATCCACGGACAGCAGTACCCGATCCGTAGCGGGTTGGAGCCGGCGTACGTCGCCGAGCTCGCGGCCTACGTGGACATGAAGATGCGCGCGGCCTCCCTGGAGTCCGCCGCGGGGGACTCGCTGAAGATCGCGGTGCTCGCGGCCCTCAACATCGCCGACGAGTGCTTCAGGGTCCAGCACGATGATCAGGATCGTCGAACGCGCCTCAGCGACCGCGCGGAAGAGCTCGAGCGCATGCTCGATCTGGCGCTCGGTCTCGATCAGCCTGGCGCCGCCCGCGCGCAGGGTTAGTCCTCGCGAAATCTTTCGCACCGCCGCCGCGGCGCTGCAGTAAGATGCCGGTAGGGTTTGAGTTTGAGTTCCCTGCTTTGTGCGTGATGGCTCGGAGGCTCGTTTGAGCCAACGTTTTATCCGAAGAGAATCGCGACGCTGCGTGGTGTGCATGCCTCTGTAAGAGGAAGCCTAAAGCGCGGCTTGTGCAGCGGTTCCACCTGCTTACGCAGGTTCATCCGACCTCCCCACACGGCAAAGCGGGGCCTTTCTGTTCTGTTATGGGCACTCCTTCCGCCGCCACGATTTTCCTGGTAGTCCTGACGGCCGTAGCCTTCGGCGGTCTCATTTTTCTCGTCACGCGCGGTCGTCGCCGCGCGACCGATGATTCGGTGGAACGGGCCCATGCCGAAGCGGCGCGCGTGCTGAAGCAGGCTGAGCGCGACGCGGACAGCCTGCGGAAGGAAGCGGCACTCGAAGCCCGTGAGCGGGCGCACGAGCTCGCCGCGGAGGCCGACCTGCAGGCCCGCGAACGCCGCCAGGAAATCTCCGGCCTCGAACAGGTGCTCGCCGACAAGACGCGCGCCCTCGCGGACCGCCTCACGTCCACCGAGCGCATCGAACGTGAGCTTCGCGACCGGGAGCGCACGATCGCCGCACAGGACCAGGCCGCGGGCGCGGCCCTGGCCCACGCCGAGCAGATCCTCGCCGAGCGTCAGCGCGATCTGCAGCGTGTCGCAGGGCTCACGGCCGAAGAAGCCAGGGAGCTCCTGCTCAAACAGATCGAGACAGACGCACGCCGCGATGCCGCCAATCTCGTCAAGCGCCTCGAAGCCGAAGCGCGGGAGACCGCGGCGCAGCGCGCCCGCGAGATCATTGCGGATGCCATCCAGCGCAGCGCGGCCGAGCACGCCATCGAAACCACGGTGTCGGTGGTCGACCTCCCGAGCGACGATCTCAAGGGGCGCATCATCGGGCGCGAAGGACGCAACATCCGGGCGCTTGAAACCGCCACCGGCGTAGAGCTCATCGTCGACGACACGCCAGGGGCTATCATCCTGTCCAGCTTCGATCCGTATCGGCGGGAAGTCGCGCGCCAGGCCATCGAACGGCTCATCGCGGACGGCCGGATCCACCCGGCGAGGATCGAAGAGGTCGTCGAACGCGTCAAGGCGGACATGGAAGAAAGCGTCCGCAAGGACGGCGAAGCGGCGGCATTCGAGCTCGGCCTCTTCGACCTGCATCCAGACGTCCTGAGGCTCATGGGGCGGCTGAAATATCGCACCAGCTACGGCCAGAACGTGCTGAACCACTCCAGCGAAGTGGCCTTCCTCGCGGGCATCATGGCGAAGGAGCTCGGCCTCAACGGCCAGGTCGCCGCGCGCGCGGCGTTCCTCCACGACATCGGGAAGGCCATCGACCGCGATCTGCAAGGCACGCATCTCGAGCTCGGGCTCGACTTCCTCCGCAAGCACGGCGAGAGCGAGCCGGTGTTGCAGGCGGTCGCCGCGCACCACATGGACATCGACTGGCCGTCACTCGAGGCCATGATCGTCCAGGCGGCCGACGCGATCTCTGCCGCGCGCCCCGGCGCACGCCGCGACATTCTCGAGTCGTACGTCAAGCGTCTCGAGAAACTCGAAGACATCGCCGACTCCTTCGAAGGCGTGTCGAAGGCCTTCGCCCTTCAGGCCGGGCGCGAAATCCGGATCGTCGTCGAAAGCGACCGGGTCTCGGACGAGGCGACGGTGTGGCTGTCGAAGGACATCGCACGGCGCATCGAGAACGAGCTCCAGTACCCTGGCCAGATCAAGGTCACCGTGATCCGGGAGACCCGCGCCGTTGATTTCGCCCGCTAGTCATGCGTTACATGACCCGTGCGCCACGCCAGGCGAACGGACCATCATCGACCGCATCCGCACCCGGCTTCCGCCAGCCCCTGCGTCACTGATCGTCGCCGTTGGCGACGATGCCGCGGTGGCGATCCCCGAGCGCGGCGCCCTGCAGGTCCTCACCACGGATGCGCTCGTCGAGGGAGTACATTTCGACCGGCGCTTCTCGTCGCTGGCCGACGTCGGCTACAAGGCGATCGCCGTGAACGTGAGCGACGTGGCAGCGATGGGTGGCACCCCCTCGCTCGCGCTCGTCTCGTTGATGCTGCCTGACGGCACATCGCTCGAAGACATCGATGCGCTGCTCGACGGCATCCTGGAGATGTCGGGCATCGCGAGGGTCGCCGTCGCCGGCGGAAACATCACGCGCTCCCCCGGGGCCTTGATCGTGGACGTGACCGCAACGGGTCACGTGAGACCCCGACGCATTCTGAGGCGGAGCGGTGGACGGCCTGGTGATGCACTCTACGTCACGGGCTCCATCGGCGCCGCCGCAGCCGGCCTGGACTGGTTGCAGGAGAAGGTTCGACTCGAGGCGGACGCGGCCGCGTCACGCAATGTCCGCCTTCACCCGGACGACGACGGCCTGGCCGCCTGCGTCGGGCGGCATCGTCGACCCGAGCCGCGGCTTCGGATCGGCGCCGTGCTCGGGCGCGCGCGCGTGGCCTCTGCGTGCATGGACCTCAGCGATGGACTCGCGGATGCCGTTCGTCAGATCGCGGAGGCGAGCGGCACCGGAGCGGCGATCGATGCGTCGGCGTTACCGATCGATAGCGCCGCGCGGGCGTGGTTCACCGCGCGGGACCGCGACCCGGTCGACGCGGCGTTGTCCGGAGGGGATGATTACGAGCTCCTCTTCGCGGTGCCTCGCAAGACGGCCCGGCGGCTTCGCTCGGCCGAGACCGCCGCGCGCGGCGTGCCGCTGACCCGCATCGGCGAGCTGACCACGGAGCCCGACCTCATGGTCGGCCGGGACGGCCGTTCCGCGCCGCTGCCGCGCGGCTTCACGCATTTCTGACAGACATAACCCACTGAACAGCAACACGTTAGCGATGCCCTGGCCGGCGCAGGGCGCGGGGCGTATAGTGGAGCTGGTTCCACGCCATGTTCTTGACGCGATCTACGGGGCGGAAGGCTCTTGCGACGGTCGTCGCCGTCCTTGGCTTCGCGTATCTCTTCGAAGCCAGCATCCTGGACTCGCGCCCCTTCACGCGGGTCCTCGAATTCCGCGAACCGGCAAAGCCCGAGACCGGCGCGCGCCTGAGGTTTACGGCAACGGCATACTGCAAAGGGACCGTCACCAAGTCGGGCGTCAACGTCCGCCACGGCATAGCGGCGGGCGACCCTGACCTCCTGCCGGTGGGCTCGGTCATCCGCGTCGACAAGCTCGACGATCGTTACAACGGTATCTACACAGTCATGGACACGGGTCCCAAGGTCCAGGGTCGCCACGTGGACATCTACCTGTGGAGCTGCCACGCAGCGCTCGAACTCGGACGCCGACCGATCGCGCTCACCGTTCTGAGGCTCGGGTGGAACCCGCTCGCGAGCTCACCATCCCTGATCGACCGCCTGTTCAAGCAGCGCGAACACATGCGGGCCTTGCCAATTCCTGACACCGACCTCCGACCTCCGAACCCCGTGAAATAGCACCCACCGGGCCCGGTCTGGGAATCAGGAGTTGTACTGCAACTCGAACAGCCTGTAATAGATCCCGCGCTGCGCCAGCAGCTCCTGGTGGGTCCCTGACTCCCTCAACTGACCGCGATGAAGGACGAGAATCTTGTCCATGTCCTGGATCGTGGAGAGTCGATGCGCAATCGCGATGGTCGTGCGGCCGGCCATCAGCGTGTGCAGTGCGTCCTGGATGAGGAGTTCGGTTTCAGTGTCCACGCTGGACGTGGCTTCATCGAGCACGAGGATCCGCGGATCGAACGCGAGTGCGCGCGCAAACGACAACAACTGCTTCTGGCCGACCGAAAGCGTCGCGCCGCGCTCTGCGACCGCCGTGCCGTATCCCTGCGGCAGACGTTCGATGAAGCCGCTCGCGTGAACCGACGCCGCCGCGCTCCGCAGGCGCTCATCGTCGATGGTCGTCTCGCCGAGGCGGATATTCGATGCGATCGTTCCCTGAAACAGGTGCACGTCCTGCAGCACGAGACTGAACAGCCGCCGCAGATCCTGCAGGTTGAGCTCGCGGATGTCGACGCCGTCGACGAGAATGCGTCCGCCCGTCACGTCGTAGAAGCGCAGCAGGAGATTGATGATCGTGGACTTGCCTGCCCCGGTGGCGCCGACGATACCGACGCGCTCGCCAGGCTTGACCTCGAACGACACGTGCCTCAACACCTCATCGGTGTCGTTGTACGCAAACGACACGTCGTCGAACGCGATGTGACCGACGCCCGGGGGCCGGGGTCCGGAGTTGGAGGGTTGGAGTGTCGATGTTATGCGAGGCGGCGTATCCAGGAGCTGGAAGATCCGCTCGCTCGACGCCATGGCGGCCTGGAGGATATTGAATTTCTCCGACAGGTCGCTGATGGGTCTATAGAAGCGTTGGGAGTACAGCAGGAATGCGAGAAACGAACCCAGCGACAGGGAGCCTTCGAGCACCCATCCGCCTCCGAACCAGATGATCATGGCGGTCGAGAGCGCGCCAATGACTTCGATCGCCGGGTAGAAGACGGCGTAGTAGTAGATCGAGTCCACGTTCGCATCGCGATGGCCGCGATTGACGGCGTCGAACGCCGTGAGGCTGCGCTGCTCGCGCCGGAAGAGCTGCACCGTGGACATGCCGGTGATGTGCTCCTGGAGAAAGGCGTTGATGCGCGCGATCCACAGGCGGACGCCGCGGTACGACTCGCGCACATTGCGGCGGAACCACTGGGTGACGAGCGCGATCAGGGGCAGTACGGTGAAGGCGACGACCGCGAGACGCCAGTCCATGAGCGCGAGGGCGGTCATGATGCCGATGAGCAGGAAGATATCGCCGAAGACCGATACGACGCCGGCCGTGAAGAGTTCGTTGAGCACGTCCACGTCCGTGGTGACGCGCGTCATCAGTCGGCCGACAGGATGGCGATCGAAGTACTGGACGTCGAGGCGCTGCAGGTGTCCGTAGATCTCCATGCGCATGTCGAACATGATCTTCTGCCCGGTGTTCTGCAGCGTCCACGTCTGCAGGTATTCGAGCAGAAAGCCGGCGACCAGCACGGCGAGGTAGAACGCCGCAATCAGCCCCAGCCCCTCGAGGTTGCCGGCCGCGATGTAGTCGTCGATCGCCACCTTCATCAGGTACGGCTGGGCGAGCTGCAGGGCCGACGAGCAGACGATGGCCACGAGCGCCACCAGGACCTGGCGCCAGTACGGGCGCAGGTACCGGAGCAGGCGCCGCATCAGCCTGACGTCGTAGGCCTTTCCGAGAACGTCATCCTCGTGCATCGACATCAGCTGGCGTCCAGTTCCTCTTCGAGCAGCTGCTTCCGATAGAGGGACGCGTAGGTCCCGCCGAGAGCGATGAGCTCATCGTGCGCGCCCTGCTCGACCACACGGCCGCCGTCGAGTACCACGATCTGGTCCGCCTGCCGCACCGTCGACACCCGGTGCGCGATGATCAACGAGGTGCGCTGGCGCATGACACCCCGCAACCGCCCGAGGATCTCGTCCTCTGTCTGCGTATCCACGGCCGACAGGGCGTCGTCGAGGATCATGATCAGCGGATCGGCAAACACCGCCCTGGCGATGGCGGTCCGCTGTTTCTGGCCGCCGGAGAGCGTGATGCCTCGCTCACCGATCACGGTGTCGTATCGGGAGGGGAACTGGGCGACGTCCTTGTCCAGCCGCGCGATGGCCGCGGCGTCGGCTACGCGGTCGGCAGGTTCCTGGGTCCCAGGGTCCGTGGGTCCCTGAGTGCGGTCGGAGAAGCGGATGTTCTCCGCGAGGGATGTCGAGAACAGGAACGGCTCCTGGGGCACGAACCCGATCGCCCCGCGCAGGCGGTCGAGTGGAATCTCGCGCACATCCACGCCGTCTAGAAACACGGTTCCGGGCGGTGGCTCATGCAGGCGCGGCAGCAGGCTGAGGAGCGTCGACTTGCCCGATCCCGTTGGGCCTATGAAGGCCGCGGTCGTGCCGGCGCCGATGCGGATGGAGACATCGGACAGCACGGCGGTCGTTGATCCCGGATACGTGAACGTCAGGTGACGGAACTCGATGGTCCCTGAGAGCGGCGCCGTGCGCCCCCGCTCCGTCACATCGGCATCGTTGATCGCGGGCAGGGCGTCCATCACTTCGAGCATGCGGCCCCACGAGGCCATCCCCCGCTGCAGGATGTTGGTGACCCACCCGAACGCGATCATCGGCCAGCTCAGCATCGCGAGGTACGCGTTGAACGCAAAAAACTCCCCGAGGGTGATCCGTTGCTGGATGACCGCTTCCCCGCCCAGCCACAGCACCAGGAGCGAGCCCATACCCAGAAAGAGGGTCAGGCTTGGATAGAACATCCCCTGCAGCCGGATGAGCGATCGCATCCGGCTGACGTAGTCCCGGTTGACCTCACGAAAGCGGTCGAGCTCATGCGCCTCCTGCGCATACGCACGCACGACGCGCACGCCCGCGAGGTTCTCCTGCACCACGGCGCTCATTTCCGACAACTGCGCCTGGATCGCCTCGAACCGCCGATGGATCGCGCGGCCGAAGTAGTGCACGCTGACCGATACCAGGGGCAACGGCACGAGGGCGATGAGCGTCAGCCGCACGTCGATCGAGAGCATGACGAGGATGGCGACCACGAAGACGATGATGGTGTTGGCGGAGTACATCACCGCTGGACCGACCATCATGCGCACCGCGTTGAGGTCGTTGGTCGCGCGGGACATGAGGTCGCCAGTGCGGCGCGCCTGGTAGTACCCAAGCGGCATCTGCTGGAGCCTGGCAAAGAACGCGCTCCGAATGTCGTACTCGATGTCGCGCGACGCACCGATGAGCACCAGCCGCATGAGATATCTGAAGATCGCCCCTCCGCAGGCGATCACGACGATCATGCCGGCATAGCGTAGAAGCTTCGCCACCGTCACGCCGGCTGTCAGGTCGTCGACGGCATGCTTCAACACCCACGGCGGCAACAATTGGATCGCCGTGGTCGCAACGACGAAGAAAAGACCGAGGGAAAATTGACGCCGGTACCGCAAGACGTACGGGAGCAGACGACGAAACGCAGAGCCCATCCAGCAGCAGTATATGTGCTATTCTGGGCCCGTTTCCCAGCCATGCTCCTCTCGACGGGCCGTTTTCCTTTGTTCATTTCAGGAGCGAGACAATCCATGCGCATCCGCGTAGCCATATCTCTTGTGTGCCTCATGTTGATGGTCGCCGTACCGGCGCAGGCACAGTACGCCGCACGGGGCACGTCAGACCGCGCGACGGGCGAGAACTATCACTTCGAGATCGGCGGCTACCTCTGGAACCCGACGCCGACACTGGGGATCACGAGCGAAGCGCTCGGGATCATCGGGAGCCGGATCGACTTCGTCAACGATCTCGGGATCGAGAAGACCCGCTTCCCACAGCTGAAGGTCGTCGTCCGGCCTGGAAAGAAGCACAAGCTGCGGTTCGAATACACCCCGATCCGGTACGAACAGCCGAACGGTGTCCTCCGCCGCAACGTCGTCTTCAACGGGATCCTCTACCCCATCGCGCTGCCGATCGCCACGGAGCTGAAGTGGAATGCGTACCGCTTCACGTACGAGTGGGACATGATCTACCGCGACCGCGGATTCTTCGGGATCCTGCTCGAAGCGAAGTACACGGACGTCCAGGCGACGCTCGCCAACTTCCTGGACACGGAGTTCGCCCGCGCCCGCGCGCCGATTCCAGCGGTCGGCGCGATCGGGCGTGTCTACGTCGTCCCGAACATTTCCATCACCGGTGAGATCAGCGGCTTCAAGCTTCCCGAGGGCATCGACGAGAACTACCGGGCCAAGTACATCGACTTCGACGTCTACGGCAGCGTGAACTTCACCGACCATTTCGGCGCCCAGGCCGGCTACCGCTCGTTCGACGTGTTCTACAAGGTGGATACAGACGAGGGGGAACTGAAAATGAAGGGGCTCTACGTCGGCGGGGTCCTGCGGTTCTAGCTAGTTGATCACCTTGACCAGCACCCCCAGGAACCTGTCGTCGCGGCTGTTCGGCTCGACGGCCGAGGGCCGGAAGCCTGCGCTGGTCGTGAACCGCAGCAAGGTCGCACCGCGAGCCTGATCGAGGGGAACATCGATGTGGCGTTCCTCTCCAGGTCCGAGACTGGCTGCGTCCCGCCACGAACCCGCCGAGATCAGCACCGAGTTCTCAACGGCGCCGTTTCTCACCAGGAGCGTCAGCGTGGCGCGCGGCCGATCGGGCTGCAGCACGACGACGGCGTCGCGGGCGCCACCGACCCAGAACGCTTCAGGTTCCGGAAAGCTCCGGTCGTCCATGAAGAACGCCGTGGCGGCCCCGTACCGCACGGCGCGGCGGGCGACATCCTTCGACAGTCGCTCGTTCGGGCGCAGGATCCGCACGGGTTCGATCGTGAGGCCCTGGACGTTCTGTCGAGCCTCTTCGTCCCCTCGAACGATGAGGGCGCGCACAGCAACGGGAAACGTCACGGAGATCGGAGGGCCGCTCGCGTCGAGCGGCTCGGTGCGCAGTGCAAACTGGTCGCGGCCGATCCCGATCATCAGCCACCCGCCCGCCGCCCGGCGTGACACGCGGAGGTGATACTCGCCGGCCGGCACGGCGGGGACGACGAAGAGCGGGCGGTCGTTGCGGCCCGCGCCTCCATTGACCGTCGACAATGGCGGTGCGATGTGCAGCACCGATGCGACACCGGCTGGTGCGATCCGGTCGACTCTCTTCAGATCCAACGCAAGGAGGCGTCGTGCGTTCGACAGCCGGCGGAGTGCGTCGAGCTGTGCAGGCACCGCGGCTCGCCCGTCGACGCCGCTCACCATCCAGCTGACCGAAATCGCCACCATCGCGCACACCGCGGCCATGAACGCCGCGGTGGCGGCGAAGGCTCCGCGGTTCTGCAGTCCGCGCCGCCGCTCGAGCGATCTCACCGCGAAATAGCCGGCGACTGCCGAAGCGGTCCAGATCCCGATCCCGCGAAACAACGGCCCCTCGTCGTCACGCCACCACACGGGCAGCCCGCGGCCGAGGTCCAGGCTGCCGTTCAGCCATTCGAGCCAGCGCGCGTATCCCACCCGGCTGTTGAAGGCGAGAGCCCCGTCGTCGACCAGCACCAGGGCCGCCGACGCGAATACCGTGAAGGCCAGTGCCGCGCCCGCGAGCGTCCTCGCGGCGCGGGACGGGAACGCCGTCCAGGCGACGGCCGCCGGCATGGCCAGCCACGGCAGGACGGGCATGAAGAACCGCGCGGGCGCACTGCTGCCTCCCCACCATATCGCCACAGACGTGACGACAAGAAGATAGGGCACGACGACGGCCAGAATGTCGAGGCCGTAGTGGCGCAGGCGCGGACGGACGACCATGAGACCGAGACCCGCCCCCGCGCAGAGCAGCACGGGCGCATACGGCAGCAGACCGAAACGCTGGTCGAAGAGCAGCCCCGCCAGGCCGTCCGGGATGAACGCGAGGGCGTTCGCCTCGCCACCGAAGGGGGCCGCAGGATTCGGGGTGCCGTAGATCGTGATGAAGTAACCGATCCAGGCGAGCGCGCTCACCGCGGGGAGGGACAGGAACGCCAGCGCTTTCCCGGCGGCGTTCGGCACGCGCGGCAGGCGCAGCAGCACGAGCGCCCCGGTCAGGCCGGCAATCGCCGCAAATCGCGTATGCATCCACGGCAGCATCGCCAGAGCGGCCCCGTGGAACAGCCAGGGGACGATCGACTCATCGGTGAGTGTCGCCTCGCGTTCGGCCCGCAGCAGCGCCCAGGCGCCCGTGAGCGCCAGCACAGCCCCGGGACCGTCGGGGTAGACGGTGAAGCTGTGGAAGATCCAGGTGGCCGACAGCGTGACGGCGGCCCAGCTAAACCAGGCCGCGTCCTCCCGCCTCGACACGAGCCACGCCAGATGCCACGTCAGCGCGCTGCCGAGCGCCGACAGGACCAGCAGGAAGACCACGACACCCCGGTAGCCGGCCAGCGCGAATGCCGGGGCGACGAGCGCCGACACCCCGGGTGCGTGGATCGAATAGATCGCCCCGTTTCGTCCCCGCACCCGGAAGTCAGGATTGAGTTCACCGGCGAAATAGGCCCGATAGTCCCGCTGCCGATGGTTGTTCTCGATCCGGATGTCCCGGTCCTGCAGCAGGCTTTGCGTGATGACGAGATAGTGCGGCTCGTCCCCTCCAGGCACCGACGGGCTCACCTGCCAGAAAGCGAACGCGCCGACGACAAACGCCAGGAAGCCGGCGGTCAGACGCGGGCGCGTCACCTGAAACCGCAGATGGTCTTTGCCGGCCACCATGCACAGGGCGACGGCCAGCCAGACCAGCCACACCATGGGCCCCGTCCACAGCAGTGCGATCGATGGCAGGCGGCCTGGAAGCCACGGCACCGCAAGCAGCGCGAGGAGGGCGAGCGGAACGGCGCTTGCGCCACGTCTGACGGCCCACCAGGCCGCGGCGCCCACGCTCAGTGCCAGCGCCGCTGCCGTCAGCGACAGCGGCAGCAACGCCATGCGTCCATCACCCGTTCCGGTGAACAGGACGAGACTCTGCGACAGCCATGCGGCTACCGATGCGATCGCCGCCGCAACAAGAGGAAAAACGCGCGAGGTGCGCACGGAGCGGCCGAGGTGTGACAGTAGAATGAGATGCATTCTACATGCACACTCGAGAGCAGAGTATCGTCCCCCGTCTCCGGCGCCTGGCGCTGCCCGCCCTCGCGGCCGTGGCGCTGGCCGTGCTGATGACATGGCCGCTGGCCCCGCGCCTGGGCAGCGCCGGGCGCACGGGGGCCCCCACGAACAGCAACGGCTGGACCGGCTCGAACGGCGACGGACTCTTCTCGCTGTGGAACGTCGCGTGGGTCGCGCGCACCGTCGTGGCGGATCCGGTCAACCTCTTCGACGCCAATATCTTCCACCCGCATCAGAAGGCGCTCGCCTATTCGGAAGCCAATCTCGTCTCGGGCATCGTCGGAGCGCCGGTGTGGTGGGCGACCAGGAATCCGTACGCCACGCTGAACTTCGTCTATCTCGTGGCGTTCGCGTCTGCGTACCTGTTCGCGTGGATGCTCGTCAGACACCTGACGGAGGATCCTGCGACGGCCACGGTGGCGGCGGTGTTCTTCGCCTTCTGTCCGTACGTGTTCGCGCACACATCGCACGTGCAGCTTCTCTGGACGGGGGGCCTGCCGCTCGCGATGCTCATGGTTCACCGCCTGGCAGACGCGCCAACCGTGCGACGCGGCTTCGGCCTGGGACTGGCCCTCCTCTTTCAGGCACTCGCCTGCGCCTACTACGGCATCTTCGCGGCGCTCATGGTCGGCTACGCGGTGGTCCTCTTCGCCATCAGCCGGTCGCACCTCCGCAACCGTGACTGGTGGAAGGGGGTCGCGGTCGCGGCTGCCGTGTCGATCGCCGGCGTCGTCCCGTTTCTCTTTCCGTATATCGGGATCCAGCAGGACGAAGGCTTCAGGCGCACGCTCGCTGACGCCGCACGGTATTCGGCGAATGCCGCCAGCTACCTGGCCTCGTCCGCGCACGCGCATGCCTGGCTGCTCCGGGCGATCGCGGACTGGCCGCGATGGACCGACGTCGTCTTTCCGGGTTTCGGCGCCGTGATCCTCGGACTCGCAGGCGCCGGCCTCGCGGTGTCGCGTGCTCGTGTCGGCGATCGGGCCCGAGAGTCTGCCCTCCTGTACGGCGTCTTCGGCCTCCTGGCATTCTGGGCATCGTTCGGACCGCGTGGCGGGTTGTACACCGCGCTCTTTCACATTCCCATGTTCTCGTTCCTCCGCGCACCCGTCCGGCTCGGGATTGTCGTGGTGCTGTGCCTTGCGGTGCTGGCCGGGTATGCACTGCGCTGGCTGCTGGACCGGACGGGCACGCGGCGCACTCTCGTGGCGGTTCTACTCGCGGCGGCCGCGCTGGCGGAGCTCGCCGTCATCCCGTTTCCGTGGGACCGCGCGCTGGTGGCTCCCACGCCCTATCGCGTGCTTGCGAAGCTCCCGCGGGGGCCGCTCGCCGAATTCCCGTTTTACGGGGGTCGCGTCGCGTGGCACCTGCACACGCAGTACATGGCGTTTTCGACGACTCACTGGATGCCGATGTTGAACGGGTACAGCGATCACACGCCCACCAGCTTCCGACCCGAATCGCTCGTGCTGGATTCGTTCCCTTCACACGACTCCTTCCGGATCCTGCAGAAGGCACGCGTCCGCTACATCGGCATTCACTGGGATATGTTTGGGCCGCGCGGGGAAGAGATCAGGCTGCGCCTCAACCCGTACCTGCCGTACCTACGGGAACTCGCGGCAGACGAGCGGATGACGCTTTATGAGGTGGTGGGGTTCCCCTGAGCCTATCTCGGGCGTCCTTGGGTCGTCCTCTTCCTGATCGTCGTTTTCTTTGTGGCCGGCTTCTTCGCCGGCCGTTTCTTCGCGGTCACCTTTTTCGTGGTCACCTTCTTGGCTGAAGCCTTCTTCACCGCCGATTTCTTCGTCGCCGGCTTCCTGACGGTGGGGGCGGGGCCCGCGGCCGCAGCAGGGGGCTTCGAAGGAGCCCGGGCGATCTGAGGCCGGCCGTTGCCGCCGCCGTAGAGCAGCCGATAGTCTTCGGCGGTGCCGAGGATCCGTTTGACGTAGTTCTGAGTTTCCGGAAACGGAATGTCGTCGATGAACTCGTCCTCGTCGAGACCCGGCCGCTCCGCTTTCCAGCGGACGACCCGGTTTTCGCCGGCGTTATAGCTCGCAAGCGCGTAGTACGTGCCGCCGAACTGCTGGATCAGGCGCGCGAAATAATACGTGCCGAGCCTGAGGTTCAGCTCGGGGTCGGTGAGCCGCTCGGTCGTGAAGTTCTTGATCTCGAGGTTGCGGGCAAGCCGCCGCCCCGTGGCCGGCACGATCTGCATCAGGCCCCACGCATTGGCTGGGGACTTGATCTGGGGATCGAAGGTGGATTCCTGCCCGATGAGAGCGGCCACGACGTACGGGTCGAGCCCGAGCCTGGAGGATTCGCGACGGATCGAGTCCCAGTAGACCAGCGGATAGATGACCTGGAGAATTTCGGATGGAAGCCCGTCGGCGGTGAGGTATTGCGGATAGGCTCGACGCATCAGTGTGATCGCGCGTCGGAGCTCCCCCTTCTGGTGATAGGCCCACGCGATTGTGGCATCGATCGCCGGAGACGCACCCCACACGCGCTGCGCATATCGCAATTCGCTCAAGGCGTCGTCATACAACCCGCTCGCGAGCAGCAGACGGATCGTCTCCTCAGTCGGGAGCGACGGTGCGGCAGGGGCAGGTGGAGCGCTCGATGCCCGTCGGACGGTATCGTTTGCCGGCAAGAGCCCGGCGCGGCGCAGGTGACCCTCGGCAAGACGCCCGTAGTACGACCGCGCGTAGTCGTCGTAGACGAGGCGCATGCGCGAGTGCCCCTCGGAGGCCGCGCCGATCCTGGCGTGCGACCTGGCCGCCCAGTAGAGATACGACGGGCGATAGTTCGAGCGTGGGAAGCCGGCGGCCGCGCTCTCGAAGACCCGGATCGTGTCGGCGTAATTCCTGTTCTTGTAGCTCCACCAGCCGTCCTTCCAGGCCGCGCGCTCGGCGTGCTGACCTCTCGGGAACTTCGAGTACAACTCACGGAACGTGGAGGCTGCCGCCTGATCCTGGTTCCCCAGGATGTAATGCCGGGCGAGGTGGTTGAGCGTTTCTTCCGCCCATGAGCTGTCAGGAAACTCCGCAATCAACTTTCGCGCGAGCGTCAGGTATTGCTCGTGATCGCCGAGTCCCCGGATAGCACTCAGGTAGAAGAAGCGGGCTTCCGCACGTCGTGATGCGCTGTCGAGATACGGCCGCAACGCGTCGCGAGCCGCCGCGTAATTCTTCAGTTGGAAGTTGGATTCAGCAATGCGCAGGTCGGCCAACTCCTGTTCGTCGTCCCTCAGCGCGGCGCGGATGGCGCCAAAGGCTGCCCTGGACTCTTCGTAACGTCCTGCGCCGAAGAACATCTGCGCGCGTCCGATGTCGGCCGCGTACCCCGAACGCGTGAGCAGGTCACGGAGCGACTCGAGCGCAGGGCCCGCGGCAACGCCCGCCGGCGTGAGTGGGAATTCGTAGTACAGGCGCACATAGGCGTCGGCTGCCGTCTTGCGGTCGCCGGACGCCAACGCCGTGCGCCCGAGGCGCGCGAGGACCTCGTCAGACACGACGCGCTTGTCCGTCGCGAGCTTCTCGTATCGCCGGACTGCGGCGGCGTTGTCCCCCGCAGCCTCGGCGGCTTCGCCGTCCGCCAGGGCCGCTGCGGTCGCCAACGCGCCGGCCGGCTTGTCGTCGAGAAGCGCGTCGAACGTCTTCCGCGCGTCATCGGTCCGAAGAAGGCGCAGCTGCGAGAGCCCCTGGTAGTACCGGGCGTAGCCGGCGAGCGGAGTTCCCTTCAAGCTCGGCGCCGACGCGAGTTGCAGCGCGCCGGCGTAGTCGCCCGCCCGGTAGCGCGCCGCCGCGTCGGAGAGCGCGTCGTACTGCGCAGATACGCGCGCGGTGCGGTCGTTGCCCGATGGGACGAGCCAGAGTTCACTGGCGTGTTCCGGTAGCGCCGCGTGCGTCGTGCGCGACAGCTGCGCGGACGCCTCGGGCAACGCCCCGGACGGACCGAGCACCGATGGCAGGGATAGCGCGACGAGCGCGCGAAACGTCCGGATAGTCAATGGCCTCAGCTGAGCAGCGACGCGTCGCCACCGGCGAGCGTGTGCACGAGTTCGTGGTGAAAATGCTGAGCGCGTCCGGACACCGTCGTCGGGACGCGTTCCTCGTAGAGACGTCGGGCTCGGTCGATCTCGGGATCGAGGCGCTGCAGCAGATCGCGCTTCTGGCGGCCGATACGCACCGCCGCCTCGTTGTAGAGCTTGATCTCGGACACCAGCAGGCGCGCATACCGCTTCGCCGACTGTTCTTCATCGTCAGACGACGGCGGCGGGGGGAGCGTGTCAGGCGCCGTAGCCCGCGCCGGAGCAGCGCGGCTGATCCACCCCATCGCCTGGGCCGTCCGCACGGCCGTGAGGTATCCCAGTCGAGTGGCGCCATGGGTCGCGATGACCTCTAACGCGTCCTGCCAGGTGCCATCGGCTGGGGCCGGAGTCGAGAGGGACGAGGGCGCGCCCTCGTCGCCATACAGCACCCCCACGGGTTGCCGATCGAGGAGGAGCGGGATCGCAATCGTCGCACGCCCATGCGGCAGGCCGGAGAATGCGGGAGCACGGCCGGCGGCATCCCGTGCGCTCATCCGATCACGGACAGCCACGCCGACAACTCCGGCGGAGGGATCATCGATCCTGATCGAGTCGTGCGTCAGCGCCGGCACGCCCGCCACGGCCCACTCGTCGAGCTGCTCCCCGTTGGCGATGAACAGCGCCACGCGCGGCGCCTGCGCCGCCGCCGCCAGCGTAAGGGCCGCGAGCGTGTCCGAGACGGTTGTCGCTGCGTCCAGGGCCCGTAACCCACTCATGAGTTGGTCCGGCGAGGGGCCGGCGGCGGGCGCGACTGACGAGGCCGCGGCGGTGAGGCGTTCAGCGTCGAGTGCCGCCCGGGCTTCAGACAGTTGCTCGTCGGCGCGGCGACGATCGTCCTCCGCCCGGCGACGCTCGTCCTCGGCGCGGATTCGCGCCTGCTCGCGTTCCGAGGTTAACGCGCGTTCCAGGTCGTGGCGAACGCGAGTGGACGACTCGGTGACCCGCTGGTCCGCCTCGGCGCGGATCTTCGC
The DNA here is from genome assembly GCA_035575695.1 of Vicinamibacterales bacterium. GTDB lineage: Bacteria > Acidobacteriota > Vicinamibacteria > Vicinamibacterales > 2-12-FULL-66-21 > JACDCA01. Next base: position 17,366 of record DATLXP010000016.1, on the reverse strand, counting down.
GCTTTCGTCGAGGTGCTGGCGCTCGAGCTCCGACCGAAGCGTCGCGATCGCCTCCCGGGAGCGGCGCTCCGCGTCTTCTTCCGCGGCGCGCACCCGGGCCGACTGTCGCCCCTCCGCATCCTGCTCCCCCGCACGCCGGGCCTCCACCAGCGCCTGCTGATGCTGCTCGGCGACGGCCCCCAACTGCGCCTCGATCTCGGCTTGCAGCCGCGATCGCACGGAGTCGATGATGTTCTGAATCTCCTCGGGCATCCCTCGTCATTATCGGGGTCGACTCGCGGTGGAGTCAAGCTGGGGGGAACGCCGCAAGTTCAAGCCCGACAGCAGTTTGACGAGGGTCCAGCGGAAGCGTAAAATGGCCCTCTGGGGGCGACCTAGATTCGACGGAGATACTGTTTCGTAGGATGCGTGCCGAGGACCATCACCCTCGACAAAAGATGGAACAACCCTAACTGCAGATACGCAGTTCGCTCTCGCAGCCTAAGAGCCTGTGAGCGTCCAATCCGGTCAGCCTGCGGGCCGGGACCTGGATGTCATTTCAGCAGGCTGGTTGCTGACGGTTACCTCGGACGTCAGCGACGAGACTTTTCGGGGCGGGTTCCCGGCGGTTTTTCCGTCTCTTCACGCCGGGCGCGACACCGCAGAGGCGGATACGCATCGTAGATTCCTGCGGATTTGTGCTTTCGGACGCGGGTGCGAATCCCGCCGCCTCCACCATATTCAAGTTGTTGATATTGCAGGATTTCCAATATCAACAACTTCTCGCGTCCCTGATCCGTCCCAAACCGGCGGGCAGACCACCGCCATGCCGCTCGCGGTCTATCGGCGGCACTCCACCGGATCCAAAATTCCACGGGCGCCTGCGCTGGACTCCCGCAGTCTGGTATCAATATGATACCATCTGCCTGAGGAAAACGTATGCCTAACGTATTAGTCCGCGACCTCGATGATGACGTTCTCAAGCAGCTGAAGGCTGCTGCAAAAGCCAACGGCCGGTCGCTGCAGGCGGAGATTCATGACGTGCTGCGCCGGGCGAATACGCGCAATCTGGCTGAGACGCGGCGCCTCTCGACGAAATGGCTGAAACGCCTTGGCCGTTCCGACCACTCCGACAGCGCCGCGCTCATTCGTGAGGACCGAGACGCGCGGTGAGCGTCTTCGTCGTTGACGCCAGCCTGGTCATCAAGTGGTTCGTGCCCGAAGTGGATTCGGAAGCCGCGCGTCGGTGGCTGGACGCTCCGCATGACTACGTTGCGCCCGATCTCCTGTTTCCGGAAACTGGAAATACGGTTTGGAAAAAGGTTCGGCGCGGCGAGGTGAGCCCTGATAATGGGCAGCAGCTGGTGACCGATCTGTCGGTCATCGCCGTCGAAGCAGTTTCCATGCGGGGCCTGCTGCCAGACGCACACGCCTTGGCGCTGGAAACAGGTATCACCGTTTACGACGCGACCTACCTGGCGCTTGCCGTTCGCCTCGAAACGCAGGTGATCACCGGTGACGATCGATTCGCGCGGCGGCTGGCGGATTATCCGCTGCTAGCGCCGCACGTTCGCTCCCTAGAGGACTTCGCGGAATAGATTGTCGAACGCACGAGAACTTCCGCACCGTCATTGATGCTTTGGGCCAGTGACAGTCCGGAGGGAGGGGGCCTCTACATCCCCCCCTTTCTCACAACCTGCCCTTCCCGAGACTCCCGTTTCCAGTGCCCCGTCATAGAATTGAAGGCGTCTTGACGATCCTCTACGGGCGGGCGACCATCGCGTGGGTGCTTCTCGCCGCGCTCAGCGGCGCGCCGACGGCGCAGGCGCCGCAAACACCGGTACCCTATACCGTCCTCTCACGCGAAGCCCGTCGTCCGCTCGCCGCACGCATGGTGAACGGGCAGGAAATGTTTGCCGTCGACGATCTGGCCCGCCTCTTCGGCCTGACGCTCGCCGAAGACGCCATCGCCGGGGGCCTGACGATCACCAGCCGCGGACAATCCATCCTCCTCTCCCCTGGCCAGGAACTGGTCTCGGTCAGCGGCCGGCTCGTCTCGCTGCCGACACCGCCGGTCCGGGAGGGGCGCGCGTGGTTCGTGCCCGTCGACTTCGTCTCGCGTGCCCTGGCGCCAGTGGCGGGATTTCGCGTCGAGCTGCGCAAGCCATCCCGCCTCATCCTCTCAGGCGATATCCGTGTGCCACGCGTCGCCGGCCGGATCGAACTCCAGGGGACCGCACTGGCACGACTCACGCTCGACGTCGCCCCGGCGACTCCCCACTCGGTCACGCAGGAGGCGAACCGCCTGGTCGTTCGCTTCGAAGCAGACGCACTCGACGCCGCGCTGCCCCAGGCGACCGCTCCAGACCTGATTCAGCACGTGCGGGCGGAGGGTGCGTCGAGTCTCGCGATCGATCTCGGTCCCCGGTTCGCCTCCTTCAGGACGTCGGATCTCCCTGGCGACCGCGGCGCCACCCGCATCGTCGTGGACGTGGTCGCACAGGCGACCGACCAGGGCCAGCTGCCGGTGCCGCCACCTCCCCCGCAGGAGGCGCCGCCGCTGCTCGAGATCACGCCGTCGGGTGGACTGCGATCCGTCGTGATCGATGCCGGGCACGGAGGGGCGGAACACGGAGCGCGCGACGCCGACGGCGGGAACGAGAAAACCGTGACGATGGCGGTGGCGCGCCGGTTGAAGGCCGCCCTCGAAGCCCGGTTGGGTGTGCGCGTCATCCTGACGCGTGACGGCGACACGGCGGTGCCACTCGATCAACGCGCGGCTGTGGCGAACAATAACAAGGTAGATCTGTTCATCAGCCTGCATGCGAATGCATCGGTCCGCGCCTCGGCGGCAGGCGCCGAGGTCTTCTACCTGAGCCTCGACGCATACGGCGACGACGCGCTAAGAGCGGCGACGGCCCCCCGCGAAACGCTGCCAGTGTTTGGCGGCGGTAGCCGGGACATTGAAGCCGTCCAGTGGCAATTCGCGCAGGCCAGGCATATCGAGCAGTCCGCGGCGCTCGCGCGCGCGGTGGAGGCGTCGCTGCGCACGCGCGTGCCGATGAGCCCTCGAGCCCTGCAGCAGGCCCCCTTCAGGGTGCTCGTCGGCGCCAATATGCCCGCAGTGCTCGTCGAGATGGGCTTCATGACCAACCCGGCACAGGCGAAGCAGCTCGCGTCGGAACAGTACCAGAACGACGTCGTGCAATCGCTGGTCGACGCGATCGTGACATTCCGCGATGCGCGCGGGGGCATCCCGCCACCTCCGCCGTCAGTGCCCGGGGCGGTTCGATGACGCGGGGACGGCTTCTCACCGGCACCGCCATCCTCGTCGGCGCCGTCGCCGTCTGGTGGATCCTGTTCATCGCTGCGCCAGGACTCTACCGGCCCCGTCCGCAGGCGGAGACCGCGCAGCCGCAGCAGACGGACGGGTCGGCCGCGCAGCGAAAGATCACCGCCACGCTCTTCTTCATAGGGCAGGACGGCATGTCACTCGAAACGGTGCAGCGCGAGGTGCCGTTCGGCGACCCGGTCGACGAACAGGCGCGGCGCATCATCGAGGCCCAGATCGCGCCGCCGCCGGACTCGCTGGCCTCCGCCGTCCCCGCCGGCGTGAAGCTGCGGGCGCTGTACGTCAGCGAGCGCGGCGAAGCGTTCGTCGATTTCAGTGGTGAGATCACGACCCAGCACACCGGGGGCGCGCTCGACGAGCTCTTCACGGTGTACGCGGTGGTCAACGCACTGACCGTGAACCTGCCGGCGATCACGCGCGTCCAGATTCTCATCGACGGCAAGGAAGCCGATACACTCGCGGGGCACGTCGACCTCCGGCGCCCGCTTTCCAAAAACCTGCAGTGGATCAAGACCGATAACCCATCATGAGCAGCAGAACCGACGGACGTCAGGCAGCGCAGTTACGCGAGACACGGATCACGCCATCCTTCACCATGCACGCGGAAGGATCGGTCCTGATCGAGGCCGGACGCACGCGCGTCATCTGCACCGCGAGCGTCGAAGAGCGCGTGCCTCCCTTCCTGCGCAACACGGGCAAGGGATGGGTCACGGCGGAGTACGGGATGCTGCCGCGCGCCACGTCGACCCGCACACAACGAGAGGCCAGCGCCGGCAAGGTCGGGGGACGGACGCAGGAGATCCAGCGCCTGATCGGGCGCTCGCTGCGGTCGGTCATGCGGCTCCCCGAACTCGGTGAGCGCACGGTCTGGATCGACTGCGACGTCATCCAGGCAGACGGCGGCACACGCACCGCCTCGATCACCGGCGGGTTCGTCGCCCTCGTGATCGCACTGAAGCAGATGCGTCAGAAGGGTATGCTGCGCACGCTGCCCGTCAGCGATTTCGTGGCCGCCACGAGCGTCGGTGTGGTGGCCGGCACGCCGATGCTCGACCTGGCCTACGACGAGGACTCGAAAGCCGACGTGGACATGAACGTCGTCAAGACCGGCGACGGGCGTTTCATCGAAGTGCAAGGCACGGCGGAAGGCCCCCCGTTTGAGAGGGGCGCCCTCGACTCGCTGCTCGAGCTCGCCGACGCCGGCATCCGCGACCTCGTCGAGCTGCAGCGATCGATCGTCGGCGACCTGCGGTGACGCGCCTGCTGGTCGCGACGACCAACCAGGGAAAACTCCGCGAGATCGCCGCGATCCTCGAAGGTCTGCCTGTGGAGCTGGTGACGCTGGGGGCGCTTCCGCCGATTGACGAGCCCGAAGAGACCGGCGCGACGTTTGGCGAGAATGCGCGGCTCAAGGCGCTGTACTACGCTGCCGCCACGGGACTGCCGACGGTGGCAGACGACTCCGGCCTCGAGATCGGGGCGTTCGACGGCGAGCCGGGCGTGCACTCGGCGCGTTGGCACGGCACGGATTACGGCGTCAAGTTTCAGAAGATACGCGAACGGCTCGAGCAGAGCGGACTGCAGACGAGCGACGCGCGGTTTGTCTGCCACGCGGCGCTCGCGCGCGATGGGCGGATCGTGTACGAAACCGAACAGACCGTCGACGGTCGTCTGTCGGACGAACCGCGGGGCCATGACGGCTTCGGGTACGACCCCATCTTTCTGTATCCCCCGCTCGGCGTGACGCTGGCAGAGATGGCCGGCTCCGAGAAGTCGAAGGTCAGTCATCGCGGCAAGGCGTTTCGGGCCGTACGCGAATACCTGCGGACCGCCTTCCCCTAGGCCACGGTTCAACACCGTCAAAGCCACGGTTCAACACGAGCCACGGTTCAACACGGTTCAACACCGTCAGGGCCCCGGTTCAACACGGGCCACGGTGCAACACGGTTCAACACGGTCAAGGCCGCGGTTCAACCCGGTTCAACACGGTCAGGGCCCCGGTTCAACAACGGCCACGGTGCAACACGGTTCAACACGGTTTCAGGCCGCGGTTCAACCCGGTTCAACACGGTTGCGTCAGCCGAACAGAAACTCTAGGGCCTCCGGCAATCGTGCCGCCCATGCCGACTCTGTATGGGCGCCCCCTTCGTCGACACGCACGCGCAGGCGCCGAGGGCCGAGCCGCGCGCGCGTCAGCGTTCGCTCCAGCAGCAACACGTTCCTCACCGTTTCTTCGTTCACGTCGGGGCGGCCCGTCTCCGCGGTGCCAACGCCCAGGTACACCCTCGCCGGCCAGCGCTGTGCCTTGCGCGCCATCCGCAGCACGTACGACCTCCCGACATAGAGCGATGGACTTTCGATCAGCAGGCGGCCGAAGACACCGGGCTTGAGGAGCGCCGTATAGAGCGCCGACAGCGCGCCGTATGAGGACCCGCCGAAGCCTGTCATGGACGGTCCCCCCGCGATCGGATACGACCGCGCGATGAATGGCATCAGTTCGCGAGTGACGAACTCGGCGTATTCCCGCCCCAGCGGCCGCCGCGCCCACGGGTTGCGCGCATCCTCGACGGGCAGGTACTCGCGCGCGCGTCGCACGCCCCCGTGATCGATGCCGACGATGATCATCGCGGGGATGCGATGCCGCCGAACCAGAAACTCCGCCGCCTCGGCCGCCTCCCAGGTCCTGCCGGCAAAAGCGCGCCCGGGTTCGAAGAGGTTCTGGCCGTCGTTGAGGTACAGGACCGGATAGTGATACTGCGCGAGCCGGCGTCTGGCTCCCGGGGGGAGCCAGACGGTGATGCGGCGCGTCGAGCCGAGGTAGAGACTCGGGATGTCGTGCGTGACGAACACTCAGTTACGTCGGGACGTGATGCGCATCAGCGAATAGGTTCGGCGGTGTCGATGACCCCTGCTGGTGACCGATGAACGCACTTGATCATAAACCAGTCGCCGTTGTCGGGCGTGTTCATGTAGCCGAAAGCATTCCCGGGTATCATCTCCACCGTGAACAAGAACCCGTATGCTGCGGACCTCGGCGACCTCGATCCCATCACGGCGCTTGCCGAGACGCCTCAGCAGATCCGCAGGATCGTCGACGGGTGGACCGACGAGCAGTTCGAGCGGACCTACGCGCCTGGCAAGTGGAGCGCACGGAAGATTCTCGTCCACCTGGCGCAAACCGAGCAGGCGCTCGGCACGCGCGTGCGGTATGCGCTCAGCGCTGACGGATACCAGGCGCAGTCGTTCGACCAGGATCAGTGGATGGACGTCGATAACACCGCCGACGCCCGAACGGCGCTCGATGCCTATACGTCGGTGCGGAAGATGAACATGGCGATGTGGCGGGGTCTGTCAGACGCGCAGCGCGAGCGCGCCTTCACGCATCCGGAATTCGGCTCGCTGACCGTGGCCTGGGTCGCGGCGCAGATGGCCGGACATGACATCCACCATCTGAAACAGTTCGAACAGATCGCGCGATGAGCCGACCCGAATGGGCCGGCCCCACCGTGTTGACCCGTGCCTTTCAACCGTGTTGAACCGTGGCCTTGAATTGTGTTGAACAGTCGCCTTGAACCGTGGCTTTAAGCCGTGTTGAACAGTGTTGAACCGTGGCCTTAAACCGTGTTGAACAGTGTTGAACCGTGGCTTTAAACCGTGTTGAACCGTGGCCCCGAATGGCCACCAGGAATCCCCGTGGCTAGAAGCCCGGCCTGAGCGAAAACTGCCAGAGCCATCCACGGCTGCGGTCCAGCGGCTTGACGTAGGCCACTTCGCCAATCGCGAAGCCGAACAGATTCATGCGCGCCGCCGCGCCGATGCTTCTCACCCACTCACGATCCCCGCTGGTGAACTGCGTGGAGTTTCGCTCACCCGACGCCAGGCCGACATCAGTGAACAGCGCCATCTCGATCGGCAGCGGTCCATAGAAATTCTTGGCGCCGAACAGCCCGAGGAGCGGGAAGCGCAGTTCGGCATTGCCGATCGCGACCCGGCTGCCCACCAGGCGGTCGAACGCCGGGCACGAGCCGTCGACCTGCAGGCCGCACTCGCCAGCTTCGAACGAACCCGGATCGTAACCGCGGACCAGGCCCGGGTACCCGAGGAACAACGTGGGCAGTCGCTGATTCTCACCGTCCCGGCCGAAGCGGCCGTAATACATCCCGCGGAACGCGAGGGTGAAGGGACGTACGGGCATGAGATAGGTGCGGACGTCGGCGAGCAACCCCGTATACGTCAGCGACCCGGCGCTCTGCGAGACCTCGAAGCGGTACCGGCTCCCGCGAATCGGGCTCGTCGCGCCGAAGATGGACGTGTCATACGCGAGCGCCGCTGACGCCTCCCCGAGGTTCAGCGTGGGGAACGAATCGAGCTCCCGAACGTCCTCCGACAGCTGCTGCCCGCTCTGCAGCGAGAACGTGCGGCTCGTGACGTCCTGCTTCAGGCCGATCTGCCGGAGACCGCCCGACACCTCGACCCGCTGCGCCCGGCTGAACGGATACGACAGGACACCTTGCGCCGAACGATCCACCTGCAGGATGCGGTATTCGTTCTCGACGTAGACGTCTCCGCCCGGTGTGCGATCCACACCTGTCTCGAAGCCGCGTGATACGTACGGGGTCTGATCAACCGCCACACCCCAGTTCCAGCGGTTGGTCCGGTTCAGATAGAACACGCTGCCGCCAAATTCATCGAATCGGCTCGTGACCTGCGCCGACGTGGCCAGCAGATGATTGCCGAGGATGTCGCTGAAGAGAAACGACACGCCTCCAGACGCGTAGGTGCCGAAGGGGTCCGTGCCGACGCCGATCGACGGTTGCCCGGCGAAGTCGAGAGACAGCTTGGGGCTGTACTCCTCGGCAGGCGCGTCAGCCGTCGCCGGCGGCAGTCCGGCCGTCATATTGGCGAGGGCCGTGGCGACGGGGCCGTCGGCCGTCGTGCGTGGGGGCAGCAGGCCGGCATAGCGCGGCAGGTCCACGAGTGCCGTGCCGGACGTCTCCGCATCGGTTTCGAGCGCGTAGACGTTGTAGCCGTCCTCTTCGTAAGCGCTGAAGATGATGCGGCCGCCGGCCGCCGACATCGCGGGGCTGAGCTCCGTGATGCCGCTGACGCCCGTGAGCAGGTTGGTGAGCTGCGTCGGCTGCCCGCCGTCCAGGGCCACGCGATAAATATTGGTGACCCCCTGCCGGTCCGACAGGAAAATGATGCCGCGCCCATCGCGCGTCCACTGCGGGCCGATGTTCTTGGCGTCACGGAAGCCGGCAACCTCTTTCACGTCTCCGGACGCGACGTCCATCACGGCAATCCGCAGACGACCGGATTCGAGCGTCTCGAGCTTCGTGGTGAATCGGTCGGTCGCAAACGCGATCCGTCGCCCGTCGGGCGCCCACGCGGGATCGAGTTCCGCAAATGCGTCGTTCGTGAGCCGCTTCAGCGTATTCGCCGACAGGTCGTAGACGAACAGATCGGTGAGCCCTCCCACGAGACCGGAAAAGGCGATGAGCTGACCGTCAGCCGACCACGTCGGATTGTAGACCTCGTCCACTTCCTTCAGCCGGATCTCGCGCTCGCGATCGCCGTTGGCGGCAGTGATGATCGTCAGGACGGGCTGCCCCTTACTCACGCCAGGGAAGACAAACCGCTTGCTGGACGCGTCCCACGCACCCGCGGACCCCAGGAACTGCAGGCTCTCGAAATGCGGATCGGTCGCCGTGTCGGTGACCTTGCGGATGATCTTGCCGGTGGCCACGTCAGCCAGGAACAGATCGACCGAGAACAGGTCCCGCTCGGAGAAGAACATCACGCGTGTGCCATCCGGGCTAATCTCGGGGCTCACATTGAGATTGCCCCTGCCGTCGGTTCCCGTGATCACTGGCCGGGCGATCGAGCCCGGCATCTTCGTCGCTTCGGCAATGGGACGGTAGGCCTGGAACTCCGCGTCATGCCAGAGCGTGCTCAGTTCCTTCGCATCGACGCCGAGCACCGCCTTGAAAGCCTCGTCGTAGTCTTTCGCCACCGCCCCCGCGCGCAGCAGGGATCCCACGGCCCGATCGCCGTACTTTCCGCCGATGAACGCCCACAGCGCATGACCGTAGCGGTAGGGGAAGTATTTCGGGTTGTCGAGCTCCTTGATCGTCGGCAACTTCTCGCGGCGCGCGGCTTCGCGCATCCACATGGCCGTGTGAGGATCGTCGGGGCCAATCGACAGGTATTCCGCCATGCCCTCGATGAACCACAGCGGCAGCGCCAGGGCGCCAGCGGTGTTCGAGCTCACGTCGGTGCCGCTGATGTCGTACTGGAAGGCATGGATCAGCTCGTGACCGAGCACGTGGTCGGTCGCCTCGAGCGGCCCTGCAAACGGCAGAATGATCCGGCGCTTGTAGGCTTCCGTGACCCCGCCGGTCCCCTCCCCGATGTCCCCCTCGATGGTGTTCGTCTGCCGAAAGTCCGGGCCGCTCGCGTAGAGAATGAGCGGCTGCCGTCCACGCAGCTCATGCGTCAGCAACTGAGAGAGACGGGTGTACCAGCGCTCCGACATCCGCGCAGCCATGCGCGCGGCCGGCTCCTCCTGCGGGTAGTAATAAATATCGAAATGTTCGGTCTTCAGCACCTTGAAGTCGAACTTCTTGTACTGGACCTTGTTCTGCCCGAAGTATCCCCCTTGGGCGCGGGCGATCCCCGGCGCCGCCAGCGTAAACAACAGGGCGCAGACGGCAAGACGACGGAGTGTGCTCATACTGATTCCTACGGTCCTTCGGAGGGTCTGGATGTCTACTTCCGCTGACACTTTGGGCTCAGCGGGTGCGCCGCGGAGGCTGGTAGTGCAACTGATGTACCGCTCGACTCAAGGGTTTGTTAGACTCCGCCCATCATGCGCGCTCTCTACGTCATCCTCCCCGTTCTGGGGCTCCTGGCCATCTCGTACCGCTACTATTCCGCCTTCATTGCCGCCAGGATCATGGTCCTCGACGACACAAGGATCACGCCCGCGCATGTGCGGAACGACGGGCACAACTATCACCCGACGAATCGGTTCGTCCTGTTCGGGCATCACTTCGCTGCCATTACCGGCGCGGGCCCCCTGATCGGGCCTGTGCTCGCCGCCCAGTTCGGTTATGCGCCGGGGCTCATCTGGCTCGTCGCCGGGGTGTGCCTGGCCGGCGCGGTCCACGACTCCATGATTCTCTGGGCCTCGACCCGCCGCGGCGGCAAGTCGCTGGCGGAGATTGCGAGGGCTGAAATCGGCCCGGTCGCGGGGGCCACGGCCGCCGTCGCCATCCTGTTCATCATCGTGATCGCCCTGGCTGGGCTTGGTCTGGCGGTCGTCAACGCGCTGGAGGAGAGCGCCTGGGGGACCTTCACGATCGGCGTCTCGATCCCGCTGGCCCTCTTCATGGGCCTGTACATGTATCGGTTTCGCAAGGGGAAGATTGGCGAAGCGACGATCATCGGTGTGATCGGCCTCTTTCTCGCGGTCATCCTCGGCAAGCCGATCGCCGCCTCTTCGTTCGGCCAGTGGTTTCACTTGTCCCGCGAACAGTTGATCGTCGCGATGGCCGGCTACGGATTCATTGCCTCGGTCCTGCCGGTCTGGCTGCTGCTCTGTCCTCGCGACTACCTCAGCTCGTTCATGAAAATCGGCACCATCGCGTTCCTGGTGATCGCCGTCGTGATCGTGAACCCGGAGCTCCAGATGCCCGCGTTCAGCCAGTTCACCGGGGGAGGAGGGCCGATCATCCCCGGGCCTCTGTTTCCGTTCGCGTTCATCACGATTGCCTGTGGGGCCATCTCCGGATTCCACGCGCTCATCGCCTCAGGCACCACACCGAAGATGATCGACCGCGACTCGGACATCCGGCCCATCGGCTATGGCGCAATGCTGATCGAGGGACTCGTGGGTGTGGTCTCCCTCATTGCGGCGACGGCGATGTTTCCCGGTGACTACTTCGCGATCAACAGCCCGCCGGCGGTCTTTGCGAACCTCGGCATCCCCATCGTGAATCTTCCGTCGCTCGAAGCCGCGGTCGGCGAGACCGTCGCCGGACGCCCGGGTGGAGCGGTCTCGCTGGCCGTCGGCATCGCGCAGATCTTCAGCGGTCTCCCCGGCATGCGCGGGTTGATGGACTACTGGTACCACTTCGCGATCATGTTCGAAGCGCTCTTCATCCTGACGACGATCGACACCGGCACCCGCGTCGCGCGGTTCCTCGTGCAGGAATTTCTCGGCCGGTTCTACGCGCCGATGGGGCGCCAGGAGTGGATCCCCGGGGCGATCATCTCGACGCTCATCGTGGTGTGTGCGTGGGGCTATTTCATCTGGACCGGCAGCATCAGCACCATCTGGCCGATGTTCGGCATCGCCAACCAGCTGCTCGCGGCCGTGGCCCTGGCGGTGGCGACGACCATCATCATCAACACCGGCAAGGCGCGCTACGTCTGGGTCACGCTCGTGCCGCTGGCGTTCGTGTCGGTCACGACCCTCACGGCCGGCACCTTGAGCGTGCGCGACAACTTCTGGCCCATGGCCATCGGCGCGAACAGCGCTAAGCATTTCCAGGGGTACATGAACACCTCGCTTACCCTCATCATGATGGTCTGCGTCGTCGTGATCATGGTGAATGCCGTCTGGAAGTGGTCACTGGTCCTGCGCGGTGTCGTTCAACCCGCACCAGACGTCCTATCGAGGTGATTTTAGGGGCGCCTGACTCAGCGCCCCCCCAGATCTGTCTCATTTCGGGCTCAGCCGTAACACTGATGACGTCGGCAAATTTGCAGGCAATCAGCCGATGCCTGAGAACACACCTGAGCTCCAACCGCCTCTCGAGCGACGAGTAACCGACGGGCACATCGAGCGGCGTCAGAACAGCCGGAGAACGCAGTCACGGTTCAAGCCTGACCGGCGCCGTGGGGAACGGCGCAAGCAACGCATCCGGACCCTGCTCCTCGCCGCCGCGGCGCTCGCGGCATCCCCTTGGATGAAATCCCGTCCGCTCTTTCCCACGGTCGCAGTCGAACTGAGCAATTTCAACCCCCAGCGCCCCGAGACCGCGTACGAAGCCCTCATTCAGGAAGCGGCGAACCTGCACGACCTGGATGCCGCCTTGATCCGCGCGGTGATGAGAACAGAGTCAGCGTTCAACCCGACGGCGGTATCGCCGGTGGGCGCGCAGGGACTCATGCAGTTGATGCCTGCGCTCGCTCGGGAGATGGGCGTCGTGGACGCCTTCGATCCACGCGACAACATCATGGGGGGGGCGAAGTATCTGAAGCAGTTGCTGACCGCCCAGCGCGGCAACATACCGTTGACGCTCGCGAGTTATAACGCCGGACCCGGCAATGTGAGGAAGTTCAAGGGCATTCCGCCGTTCAAGGAAACGCGGAACTACGTGCGCAAGATCACCGAGTTGCTCGAAGAGTCGGAATGACCACGTGCGACGTTCGACGTGCTATGTGCGCACGTGCGGCGTGCGGATGTGCTGCGTGCGGACATGCCACGTGCTCAGCAGGCGTCTTCGCACGTCGTTGAGCACGTAACCCCGTCGCACGTCTGAGCACGTAGCACGTCGAACCGTAGCACGTGAGAATGTGGTCGGGGCGGAGGGATTCGAACCCCCGGCCCTCTGGTCCCAAACCAGATGCGCTACCAGGCTGCGCTACGCCCCGACGGATCAATTATCGCACGTCGCGCCGGGCCATGGCGTCACTTGGCCGCACGTCCCGCGCTTATTTTTTCGTCAACGGGCACGTAGCCATCGAGTCTTTCCCCGCCTGCATGTGTTCGGCGGTGTGGCTGACCATGTCCTGGTGCATCTTCATCATGCCAGCGCGCGTCGACCGGGTCTGGGCCACCATTTCGGTGACGACGGCCGCCGTCGCCGCCGTCTTCCGCGTGCCCGGCGCGGCGTTCATCGTCGCGACAAGACGATCGAGCGCTTGATCGGCGACTTTCTGGTCAGCGATCATTTTTTCCTGCGCGTCCATCATGGCCTGACACTTTGGGGCCATGGAGGGGGGCGCCACTGCGGCAGTCGCCTGGGTCGCCTGCGCCGCGAGGCCTGAGCCCGCCGACATCACAACCACCGCGCAACCCGCTACCATCGCCGACACGATTCCGTTTACGTTCACTCTTGACTCCTTTACAAGGTCACAACCGAAACAGTAACAGGCCGCTGAAGAATGCCGGCCTGAATGGAAAATGGTAGATGGGAAATGGGAAAGAACGTCTAAATACTGGCGTTTTACCATCTTCCATTTAACATTTGCCATGCAGGATGCGTTCTTCAGCCGTCCTTGCTACCCTTCCACAGGCTACAACGAAAACGCTGACCACCCTAGCTCGACACGCGCGCGAACATCCCGGGGTCATGGTAATCGCCGCTGTTCAAGGGTCCGTTTCGTTGACGCAAGTGTGGCTGACATCGCCCGTTGCGCGCCGCTCCGAGCCCGGATCCGCACCATCCGGCCGATGAAGCCGGTCAGGCCGTCAGATCGGCTGCGGTTGACGGTGACGAGCCAGAATCCCGGACCCCGGGCGGGGTCTGGAATCAGCGCGCGCAGCTCGAGGGCTGTTCTGAAGTAGTGCGTGGCAAAGAGCATCTTCGAGGCGACCAGCGTCGCCGCGGGTCGCTCCAGGATCACGAGATGGCTGATCCGAATGGTCGGCTTGAGACCGAACCGCGTCTCCTGCCAGTAGAGAAACGATGTGGCATCGGGCAACGTAGACTTCGGGTACTCGAGCAGATAGCGGCGCAACGCAGGCCAACCGCTCGTCAGATCCGACCCCTGGCCGATCAGTGAGCGAAGTTCCTCATCGACGGATGTCGGGCGCGGTTTGTCCCGGTAGACGGCCAGCCGCGCGCCGCCACCGTCCACGTATCCCGTGACGTACTCGTGCGCGAGCCGCCGCATCACGGTGTCGGCAGCGGCGCGCGCGCCGGGCCCTTTCCAGTCGACCTCCGTACGGAACGCGTTGATCTGCTGCTCGCTCAGCTTCACTCTGCAGTCACCAATGCGACACGAACGCAGAGCCGAGACGTCGTCCTCCGGAAGACTCAGCGCGTCGAAATCTCCGAGCTTCGGCGCCGCGTTGATCCGTCTGGTGACTTTGAAGCCGCCGCCACGCTCGAAGCGTTCGATGTCCTTGACGGCTTCCACGTACCGGCTCATCGGCGCATTGATCCACACGGAGCCAAAGACGATGACGTCCTGACTTGGGTCACCATCCAGCAGCGTCGAAAACACTGCGCCGCTCCGGATCGACGCGCGCTCGGCCGCCGTCGGATGCACAGTCGCCGACAGATACGCCTCGAACGTTGGAGGGAGATCCGCTGCCGCCTGCGAGGTCGCCGTCGGGCGTGTCACCCACACCGTCACGAGCGCGATGGCGGCACAGGCGAACTGCACGCGCCCATGCCGAGACCTCACGCGTGCTCGTGCATCGCCATATCGTTGTCGTCGAGCAGGGTGTGCGTGGCTACTCGACCCAGTCGGCGATGAAGACGTTGGTCTCCCCTTCAACCTTCGCATTGCGATTCGACGCGAAGACCAGATGCTTCCCGTCGGGCGAGAACATCGGAAAGCTGTCGAAGCTCTCGTTGTAAGTGATGCGTTAAAGGCCCGTCCCGTCGACGTTCACCAGGTACACGTCGAAGTTCCGTCCCTTCGGATCCCCGATGTTCGAGGCGAAGATCAGCCGCTTCCCGTCCGGATGCCAGGACGGCGCGAAATTGGCTCCTGCGAGCCTCGTGACCTGGGAAAGATTGCCGCCGTCACGGTCCATCACGTACAGCTCGAGTTGCGTGGGGCGCCACAACCCGTCCTTCAATAACGCGCGGTACCCGTTCAACTCGGTGCCGGGGCCGAGAGGCCGGCCGCGAAACGCGATGCGCCGCCCATCCCAGGAAAAAAACGGTCCGCCGTCGGGACCGGGGCGATGGGTGAGGCGGCGCACATCCGACCCGTCCGCATGCATCGAGTAGATCTCCATGTCACCATCGCGGACGCTCGTGAACACCACCAGGCCGTCACGCGCGATGGTCGCCTCGGCGTCGTAACCAGACGACTTCGTGAGGTTGGTGACGGCGGAGCCATCCGCCTTCGCCTTGTAGATGTCGTAGCCGTCGTAGATCGGCCAGACGTATCCGCGCTCGTAGCTCGGTTTCGGGGGACACAGGGGGCCGGCCCCGTGGGTCGACGCGAAGAGGATCTCCGTGCCACCTGGATAGAAGTACCCGCAGGTCGTGCGTCCGGAGCCGGGGCTCACGAGCGTCTCGCCCGTGCCATCGATATTGATCGTGAAGATCCGGTCGCACAGGTAGCCGGGGCGGGTCGCCTGGAAAATCAGCCGTTTCCCGTCCTCTGAAAAATACGCCTCGGCGTTCTCCCCACCGTGGGTGAGCTGGCGCACGTTCGTGAGGTGCGTTTCGGGAGGAGTCGCCACGGGCCCCTGCGCATGGGTCCCGGGATGGGTAAGGGCGAGGCACAGCGCCGCCACGGCGGTCGTCAACAGGAGATTGCGCATGTAAGGTTCTGTTAAGATTAGCCGATTTTTCCGATGATGCAGTCGGCCCAGACCCGCACAGTTCTGTTCATCTGCCAGTTGAATCGCTGCCGCAGCGCAACTGCGGAGCGCCTCTTCTGCAAGCGCTCCGACCTGGACGTTCGCTCCGCCGGCACCAGCGGCGACGCGCTGGTGCGTGTCAACGGACGTATGCTCGCCTGGGCCGACGAGATCTTCATCATGGACGCCTCTCAGCGCACGGCGCTCGACGAGATGTTCCCCGGGCACCCCGCGCTGCAGCGGCTCGTGTGCCTCGACATCCCGGATCACTTCGCCTTCCTTCAGCCTGAGCTCGTCCGATTGCTGACGGAGCGCGCCGGCCCCCGGTTGAAGACAGAGTGTGGAGAGGATGCCGTGCGGGATGAGGCTGGCCCGGCCGTGTGATTCTAACGTCCGAGTAGGCAACGAGAGACGGGATCATCCACGCGACCCCGCCCCCCGTTGCTGGTTGGGCATGTTGGCGGCTGTTAGCGCTTGCGTGAGGCCTTTCGAGCTCCCTTGCGTTTCGGCGCCGCAGACTTCTTTGCGGCGCTTCGTTTCGGCGTCTTTGCCGCCTTCTTTGCGGCCGCTCTCTTCGGGGTCCTGGAGGGGGTGCGCGTTGCCGCCTTGGCGGAACTCCTCTTCGGCGCAGGCTTACGCGTTTTCGGCACAGGCTTGCTCCTCTTCGGCGCGGGCTTGCTTGCCGGCCGCACCGCTTTTCTGGCGGCCGGTTTCCGGGATGACGTAGGCCCGACCTTCAGTTTCCGGGATGCCGTAGGCCCGACCTTCAGTTTTCGGGATGCCGTAGGCCCGACCTTCAGGTCGGGCGGGCGACCACTCGAATCGGCCGACATCTTCTTCCGGCTGCCCGCGCCCCCGGCGCTGGAAGTGGTAGTGGGCGATGACGCGGGTGCGCCGGTTTCACCGGACCCGCCAACCACCACCCATCCGCCGCCTACTTCCTCTTCCATGCCCGCGTCCTCGTCGCCACCGCCCGTGTCGGCGTCGTCGGTACCGCGAGCGAGATCACGATCGTCGTCTTCAGGTGCCATGTGTTGGTTTACCTCCGTGCTCGCAGGACGCAACATTGAGGCCAACGGCGGCCCCACGAACCGCCGGACACGATGCGCGGCTTGGTCCCATCTCCAGTGGTGCCCGGTGGTGAGGTGCGCGCCACCCATCCACCGGTCGATGCCATTCAGCGCCATCTGGTCCGCTGCGCCGGCGAGCACGTCACGGCCCGCACTGGTCAGTTCGACGAGACCACCGTGAAGGGGCATATCCCGCTCGTGTGGATCGATCGTCATCAGTGGGTGGGATCCGCGTGCGAGGCCGCGAACGATGGACCAGAACGTCGCATCGCCCATGAAGACGCGTTCTTCGAGCGCCTGAGTCGCAGCGAACATGTCACCTGGCGTTCGGGGTCGATCGCCGAGCGTTCGAAGCATCTGGCGTTCGCTCCGCGAGAGACCGTCACCGAGCGACGGAAAATCCTCGAGA
>DATLXP010000015.1:0-2576 GCA_035575695.1 Vicinamibacterales bacterium | reverse complement strand
CTGGTCGACAGGCTTCCCTTCGGCCTGTTCCGGCGACATGTAGGCGACCGTCCCGATGATCCGCCCCTCCCCGGTGAGATCGGCCGTTGGCATGTGTGTGACATCGTCCGCGTTGCCCGCGGCATGATCTTCACGCAGCTTCGCGAGACCGAAATCGAGGACTTTTACCCGCCCGTCGTTCGTGACCATCACGTTGGCGGGTTTGAGGTCGCGGTGCGTGATCCCCCGATGGTGGGCGGCGGCGATCGCGTCGCTGATCGAGATACCGACCTTCAGCAGCGCGTCGAGCGGCATGCCGGCCCTGGGCATCGTCTCGCTGAGGGTCTTCCCTTCGACGAGCTCCATCGTGAGGAACGGCACGCCGTCGGCCTCTTCGACCGAATGGATCGTCACGATGTTGGGGTGATTGAGGGCGGCGACCGCCTGCGCTTCCCGTTCGAAGCGCTGCCGCCGCTCGGGGTCGCCGGCCATGAGGGTCGAGAGGACCTTGAGGGCGACGTTCCGGTGCAGCCGTGTGTCCTCGGCGACGAACACTTCCCCCATCCCCCCCTGTCCGAGCGGACCGAGGATCTTGTAATGATTCAGCTGTGAGGGGATCGGCACGGGAGACATTGTATGCGGGCCTGTCGCCCGAGGTCCTAGGCGTGTCGCGATTCGCTGGTCGCCGTGTGCCCCAGCGTCATGGCGCTGAAAATGATCGCGAGCACGCAACACGCGACCATCGTGATGAAGACGCCGTTCCAGCCCCAGTGATCGGCGATCCATCCGACGCCGGTGCCGGCGATCGCTGATCCGAAGACGTATCCGAAGAACCCGGTGAATCCGGCGGCGGTGCCCGCGGCCTTCTTGGGCACCAGGTCGAGCGCGTGGAGGCCGATGATCATGATCGGCCCGTAGATCAGGAAGCCGATGGCAATGAGCGCCGCGTAGTCGATCCAGAGCGGCCCCGTGATGTTCCACCAGTAGACGAGCACCGCCACGAGCGTGAGCGCCATGAAGAGCATGGTGGCGGGCGCGCGGCGGCTCTTGAACACCTTGTCGGACATCCAGCCGCAGACGATCGTGCCGGGGATCGCCGCGTACTCGTAGAGCGACCAGGCGATGCTCGACTCCTTGAAGGAGAATCCCTTGGCGGTCTCGAGATACGTCGGAATCCAGTTGACGACGCCGTACCGGACGAAATAGACGAAGGCGTTGGCGATGGCGATCGCCCACAGGTATTTGTTCGTCAGCACGTGCTCGAAGAAGATCTCCCGGAACGTGAAATCCCGCTCGTGGTCGGCGGAGTACTGCGGCGGATAATCGTTCTTGTACTCCTCGACCGGTGGCAGGCCTACGGACTGCGGCGTGTCCCGGAGCAGCACGAAGGCGAGGACGGCCGTCCCCGCCGCGATCATCGCGTTGAAGTAGAACTTCGCTCCCCAGTCGTTGAAGAGGGCCATGCCCAGCAGCGCGAAGTTCGCGACAAGTGCGCCGCCGACATTGTGCGAGACGTTCCAGAACGACACCACCAGTCCGCGTTCACGGGTGCTGAACCAGTGGACCATCGTCTTGCCGCACGGCGGCCAGCCCATGCCCTGCACCCAGCCGTTGAGCGCCTGGAGCGCGACCAGGAGCGCGAGCGAACTGAAGATGCCCTTCACGAGACCGGTCGTCGCCATGATGGCGCATGACAGCAGGAGCCCCAGCGGCAGGAAGTACTTCGGGTTGCTGCGGTCGGACACCGCGCCCATCAGGAACTTCGACACGCCGTAGGCGAGCGACAGCGCTGTGAGGGCGAGGCCGAGCTCCGCCTTCGAGTGCTGCGGATATTCGCGGAGGATGTCGGGAATCGCGAGTGCCAGGTTGTTGCGAACCAGGTAGTAGCCGGCGTAGCCAAGGAAGATGCCGGCAAAGACATCCCGGCGCTGCCGGCGGTACTCGGCGTCGATCCGGGGATCCGGGGCGTTACGAACAGTTGATGCCATCGGGTGCGCGGATTATGGCACTATTGGCGCGGCTTCAAAGCCGTTTCACCAACAGCCATCGCCGCGCGCTATTTCCAGAGGACCGGTATTGTGACTATTCGCAAGCACGTTCACG
The DNA here is from genome assembly GCA_035575695.1 of Vicinamibacterales bacterium. Taxonomy (GTDB): domain Bacteria; phylum Acidobacteriota; class Vicinamibacteria; order Vicinamibacterales; family 2-12-FULL-66-21; genus JACDCA01. The sequence continues at coordinate 494 of DATLXP010000015.1, read as the reverse complement.
TCGTCATGCTCTTCGCCCTGCTGCTCGGGAGCGCCCGGCCCGCGTCCGCGCAGTTCGACAGCGCCACGGTGCTCGGGACCGTTCGCGATAACACCGGGGGGGTCGTGCCAGGCGCGACCGTGACGCTGACCGGACTCGATACCGGGATCGCGGCCACCAAGGTCACCGATGAGAACGGCAACTTCGAGTTCGTCACCGTCCGGATCGGACGCTACAAGATCACCGCGGAGCTCACCGGGTTCTCCACCGCGCTCGCCGACAACGTGCAGGTGACCGTCGGTGCGCGCCAGCGCGTGGAGCTGCAGCTCGCGCCCGGCAGCATGCAGGAGACCGTCGAAGTGGTCGGAGCGGCCACGCGTCTCGAGACCGACTCGAGCGAGCGCGGCCAGGTCATCACGGCACAGCAGGTCGTGCAGCTCCCCCTGAATGGTCGCGAGTACTCGTCGCTCGCGCTGCTCAGCCCGGGCGTGCGGCTGTCGGCGCTCAACACCGGC
>DATLXP010000014.1:0-7810 GCA_035575695.1 Vicinamibacterales bacterium | reverse complement strand
TTGCCGATCGATTCAGCGATGAGCGGAGCCACGTCCTGGATGTGGGTGAAGGCGCGCGTCTGGGTTCCGTCGCCGAAGATGGTCATCGGGCGGCCCTGCAGGATCTGGTTCATGAAGATCCCGACGACATTGCGATAGCGGTCCGCGATGTTCTGGCGGGAACCGTATACGTTGTGCGGCCTGAAGATGATGTAGTCGAGGCCGAACATCTCGCGCGAGACCGCCAGCTCCTGCTCGACCGCGAGCTTCGCAATCCCGTAGGGGTCTTCGGGATGAGCCGTCGTCTCTTCCGTCATCGGCAGTTCGGGGCTCGAGCCGTACACCGCGATCGAGGAGGTGAAGACGAACCCTTTCACGCCGGTGTTCACGGAGGCGTTGATCAGGTTCACGCTGCCGATGAGGTTATTGGTGTAATTGAATCGCTTGATGAAATGGCTCAGGCCTTCGGCCGCGTACGCGGCGAGGTGGAACACATAGTCGAAGCGGTGCGTGGAAAAGAGCACATCGACTACCGCCTCATCGGTCACGCTGCCTTGCACGAAGGCCGCCCCCGGAGGGACGTTGTCGCGGTACCCGCCGCTGAGGTCATCGAGCACCGTGACGTCATGCCCCTTGGCGATGAGCGCATCGGCGACATGGGACCCGATGAAGCCGGCGCCGCCGGTGACGAGCACGCTAGCCACGGTTCAGCACCTTTTCCAGGAGCCACTGTTCAACACCGTTCAACACAGGCCACGGCTCAACACCGTTCAACACTGCTCAATCACGCCGGAAGCCGTGTTGAACCGTGCTGCACCGTGGCCCGTCCTGCCGTGCTGTACCGTGGCCTGCCTTTGCCGTGTTGAACCGTGTTGCACGGTGGCCCGTCTTGCCGTGTTGAACCGTGTTGCGCAGTGGCCTGTTTTGCCGTGTTGAACCGTGTTGCACAGTGGCCCATCTTGCCGTGTTGAACCGTGTTGCACAGTGGCCCGTCTTGCCGTGTTGAACCGCGTTGCACAGTGGCCTGTCCTGCCGTGCCGCACCGTGGCCTAATGCGCCGGTGGCTTGAAATACAGCACCATGCCTGCGCCGAGGGCGGTCACGAGAAAGCCGACGTACAGCAACGGGTTTGGCGCGTGTGACGGGGGATGGCGGTACATCGTGTAGAGCACGTTGACGAGGGGCGCTCCGCCGAAGACGAGCGGCATCACGTAGGTTGGCGTGCCCCCGGTCCGGAACGTGAAGATGATGCAGACGGCGCCGATCGCGCCAAGCGCGCCTGCGAGCGTCGCGGTGGTCGTGCCCGCAGCGTTGAAGCCGCGCAATCCCTGCCCCTGCGAAAAGAGGACGGCGAGCGGCACGAGCACCCCGATCAGGAAGTAGGCGACGCCCACGCAGAGCAGCGCGCGAACCGGACTCCCGAGTTTGCCCTGTCCTTCATGAAGCATCGACCCGTACACGCCCCAGGACAACACGGCGCCCACGACGAAACTCAACCAGTGCATGGGGAGATCATATCTGAACCGAGCTTGCTGCTTAGTGCTTGGTGCTAGGGCTCTCGTCACAGAAAAGTCCGTGGCCCTCTGTGACTCTGTGGTTGAATTCGCGGATCGGCAGACCCACCACAGAGCCACAGAGATCCACCGATCAATCCTGGATTGTCTTTGGATTGGCTAGTGATGAGTGCTAGAACAACAGCTTCACGCCCAGCTGCACCTGCCGCGCCGACGTGATCGTCGTGGTGATGCGGCCGAATGTCGAGAGCGGCGCCTCGCCGTCCGTCGTGCCGGCAAAGGCGACCAGGGCGGGCGGGCCGAAGTTGGCGCGGTTCAGCACGTTGAACGCCTCGCCGCGGAACTCGACCCTGCCATCGCCGCCGAGCCGCGTCCAGGCCGCACGCCTGGTGAGCGAGAGATCGAGCGTTCGGAGGTTCGGCCCGATGACATCGCCTCGGCCGGTGTTGCCGAAGGTGCCCGCGGGCTGCAGCACGAACGCCGCCGGGTTGAACCACTGGTTCACACTGCCGAGGACGGCATTGCCGGGCCCCGACCCTGGCGCGTAGCTCGGGCGATCCTGTCCGATGCCCGGCCCGAGCGACGGATTCCACAGCGAGCGCGAGCGGTTGCTCTGCACGAACACGGTCAGCGGCTGCCCGCTCCGCATGTTCCAGATGCCCGACGCCTGCCACCCGTCCAGCACGCCACCGAGGCCCCTGGGGCCCGGTATGTCGGCGGTGAAGTTCACCACCCAGTTGTGGCGCGTGTCGAAATCCGACAACCCCTTGTTGTAGCCGGGGATGTACTCAGGGAAGGCCGTCGTGGTGCCGTTGGTGGCATCCGAGAAGAACGTGGATGCTTGCGTAGTGTCCTCGCTCTTCGAGAGCGTGTACGACGACTGGATCGAGAAGCCGGCGCCGAACCTGCGACGCACGTCGACGATCAGGGCGTTGTACCAGGAATCGCCGTCGCTGCTCTTCAACTCGATCGTCGAAAAACTGGTGTTCGGACGCGGCGTGCCCGCAGGGATGAAGACCGTCCCGTCAGCCAGCGTGGTCGGGCGCGCGGTGTTGACGTCATTGCTGCGGAACAGGTGCCGTCCGCGGGAGCCCGTATATCCGAGCGTCACTGCGGTACGCCCCAGGATCTCGCGCTGCAGGTTGACGTTGTAGACGTGCACCCGAGGCGTCTCGATGTCGTACTGGATCGGCCGGATCGAAATGGCGCCGGCGCGGCTGAATGGTGGATTCGGAAAGGTTGGATTGACGATCACCGGACGCGGCGTGGCCGGGGGATTCGTCACCGTGACGATCAGATTCTGGTGGCTGTTGGTGTTGAAGTAGAGCCCATACCCGGCGCGGAGCGACGTCAGGCCGTCGCCGAACACGTCCCACGCGAAACCCCCGCGCGGCGACACGTTCGTGTAGCGCGGCCCTTCATAAAGACGGCCGAGGGTCGGCGCTGATGCCGTCAGATCCGGAAGCGCGGAGTCGCGCCCGTAAATATCCCGGGGCATGGTCGTGAACTCGTACCGGAGGCCCGCGTTCACGGTGAGGTTCCGCGTGACCTGGTAGTCGTCCTGCGCGTAGAGCCCGAAGAGGGTGAACCGCCAGTAGCGATCGAACTGGGCCCCTGGCGTCAGGCCGACGAAGCTCGCCGGCGTGTTGCGGAGAAACGCGCTCAGGTTGGCAAAACGAAAAATGCCCAGGCTGAAGGTCGGGTTGACCATGTTGTCCTGGTAGCGCTCGACGAGTCCCCCGGCCTTCAGCGTGTGCCGCCCGAGTGTGTGGACGAGATCGTCCTGGAAGCTGAAGACGTTCTGCACCAGCCGGAGATTTGCGGACGTCTGCGGGCCGAACCGCTTGAGCCCCCCGATGTCGATGGCTCCCAGGCTTCCGCGCCCCGGGACGAACTCGCCGAGCGGCTGATCCAGGTTCGCCTGCACGTTCTGACCGAGCCTGGTGCGGCTGAAGCCGAGTCGCGCGGTGTTCAGCGTGCGGCTGGAGAAGATGTGGCGGTACTCGCCGGTGAAGAACTGGTTCCGCGAAAAAAACTCACGGGGGAACTGCGGATAGTCCGTCGGCAGGAACTGGCTCGCGTCGTCCAGGGTGTAACGCCCGAAGAACTGGTTGTTCGCGCTCGAGTTGTAGTCGATCCGGCCCTGCACGAAGTGCTGATCGAGTTGCTGGCGGAAGGGGAAGCTGAAGGAGGCCAGCCCCTGCCCGAGCGAGGCGCCATTGGCGCGGGGGAACGCCGCGAGATAGGGCGCGACCAGGGGATCGATCGTCACCTGCCCGGTGGGCAGGATCCCCAGCCGGGCGTTGTCGTCCGGTACCACCGTCGAGATCGTACGGCCCAGACGTTCGATCAACGACTCGTAGCCGAGGAAGAAAAAGGCTCGGTCCGGTGTCAGCGGACCGCCGAGCGTCGCGCCGAACTGATTGCGCGTGAAATCCGGCTTGCCCAGCGTGTCGAAGTAGTTCCGCGCGTCGAGCGCTTCATTGCGATGGAACTCGAAGGCGCTCCCCGTGAACCGGTTCGTGCCCGACTTGGTCAGGACGTTGATTTGTCCGCCGGAGTTGCGCCCGAACTCCGCGCTGTAGGCATTCACCTCGACGCGGAACTCGCGGATCGTATCGAGACCGAGCGCCGTGCCTGCCGCGCTGCCGGCGGGGCCGTTCGTGAAGTCGTTCAGCAGCGTGCCGTCGAGCAGGTACACGTTGGATCGCGGATCCTGCCCGTTGATACTCATCCCCAGGCCGTGCGCCACCACCGATCCGCCGTCCCGATGAGGAAAGGCGTTGACGCCAGGCTGCAGCAGCGCAAGGTCGGTGTAGTTGCGTCCGTTTAACGGAATCTGCTCGATCTGCTGTGCCGTAACGAGGTAACTGAGCTCGGAACTGCCGGTGTTCACGAGCGGTGTCGACCCCGTGACGACGTCGACGATGGCGAGGTCGCCGACCTGCAGGGTCACGTTGAGCGTGAGCGACTGGGCGACATCGAGCGGCACGTCGGGCCGCACGTGCGGCTTGAATCCGGCCAGCTCGACGCGCAGTTCGTAGACTCCGGGGGGCAGCTGCGCGAGCACGTAGCGGCCTTCCGGCCCCGTGACCGTCGTGCGGATCAGCCCGTTCGCGCCGTTTCTGGCCGTCACGGTGACCCCTGGCACCACCGCGCCGCTCGGATCGAAGACTATGCCGGACACGGTCGCCGCCGTCTGCGCGCCGACGGCTGTGACGAACGATGTGACGAGCAGCAGGGATAGGATGAAGACGCGCTTCAGCATCGATAGAATGGCTCCTCTTGCACCCTCAATACTATGCGCGGTTGGAAATCGAAGGGCACCGGCCCTGAAGTAAACTCTAGCACCCTCACATTTTGAGACGCGAAGGCCGAACACGCATGACGAACCGACTGACGCCGGTACAGTGGCTGATCTGCGCGATCGCCGCGATCGGATTCGCGTTCGACATCTACGAGATCCTGATGCTTCCGCTCATCGTCCGTCCGGCGCTGCTGGAGCTGACGGGGGCGGTACCCGGCTCGCCCGAGTTCCAGATGTGGGTCGGACGCCTGTTCTACATTCCCGCGTTCGCGGGTGGCATCTTCGGCCTGCTCGGCGGCTATCTGACCGACAGGCTCGGACGCCGGCGCGTGCTGACCTACAGCATCCTGATCTACGCCATCGCCGCGTTCCTGTCCGGGTTCTCCACCTCGATCGAGATGCTGCTCGTCCTGCGCTGTTTCGTGTTCATCGGTGTGTGTGTCGAGTTCGTGGCCGCCGTGGCGTGGCTGGCGGAGCTGTTCACCGAGCCGAAGCGCCGCGAGAAGGTGCTCGGGTATACCCAGGCGTTTTCATCGCTGGGTGGATTGCTCGTCGCCACGGTCAACGGTCTCTGCGTGAAATACGCGATGAGCCTGCCGGCGATCGACTGGTTCGGCATGGTGGTGCAGAACCCGCACGCGCCGTGGCGCTACACACTCATGTCGGGAGTCATCCCCGCGATACCGTTGATCCTCATCCGCCCGTTCCTGCCGGAGTCCCCCATCTGGCAGGCAAAGAAGCTTGCCGGCACACTCGAGCGTCCGAGCATCGCGGCGCTATTCTCGCCGGCGTTGCGCCGCACGACGATCGTGACGACGCTGATGTTTGCGATGGCGTATGGCGCGGCGTTCGGCGCGCTGCAGCAGATTCCGCAGATGGTCCCGGGGCTGCCCGAAGTGCGCCAGATGGCGCAGGGCAAGCCGGTCCCTGAAGCGCGTGCGATCGAACAGCGCGTGTCGTCCGACGTCACCAAGGTGCAGGAGATAGGCGGACTCGTCGGACGCACCCTCCTGGCGTTTCTCGCGGTGATCATCGTCAGTCGCCGGAAGTTGATCAGGCTGTTCCAGGTCCCGGGGCTCCTCCTCATCCCGATCGTATTCGGCTACTTTGCCACCCACAGCCTGCAGTGGCTCTACTACGGAGTCTTCTTCGCCGGTCTCTTCACCGTCGCGCAGTTCAGCTTCTGGGGCAACTACCTGCCGCGGGTGTACCCGGTGCACCTGCGAGGCACAGGGGAGAGTTTCGCCGCCAACATCGGCGGGCGTCTGATCGGCACCTCGTTCGCCTGGCTCACCGCGACGCTCGCGGTCACCAGCGATCGCGCCTACGCGCCCACAAAGGTCGCGCTCGTCGCGGCCTGCGTGGGCTTCTCGGTCTATCTTGTGGGTTTGATTGCGAGCTTCTGGTTACCGGAGCCGCCTCCCGAAGCGGGGGAGTGACGCATGGCCGGCCTGATCACGCTCTCCGTCGTCCTGGCGATCGCGCTGTACCTCTGCTGGCTGATGCTGCAGCCGTTTGTCAACGTCGTGCTCTGGGCGACGGTGCTCTCGGTGGTCTTCTATCCGCTGCACCAGCGCATCCGGCGCCGTGTCGGCAGTGCATCTGGCGCGGCCGCCCTGTCGTCGCTGCTGGTGGTCGTGCTCATCCTGCTGCCCGCGACTTTCATCACGATTGCGGTCGTGCGGGAACTGGCGGGGGCGGCCGACAACCTCCAGGCGGGCGTGCAGCGACTGTCGAACGTGTCGACGCTGCCTGGCGTCGCATGGTTCCTGTCCAAGACTGACGGGTATATCGACATCGACGCCGCCGCCGCCCAGAAGTTCGTCGCTCAGCGGATGCAGACCTGGGGTGCCGCCCTCGCGGCAGGCACGCTGCTCGTGGTTGGGGGCGTGGTGGGCGCCATCGTGCAGATGGTGCTGGTCGTCTTCACACTGTTCTATCTGTTCAGGGACGGCGAGCGGATCCGACAGGCCATCTACGGGATGCTGCCGCTCGAGCGCATCCAGATGCACGACATCGCCGTGCGGACGCGCGACGTCATCGGCGCGACGATCTACGGCGTCCTGGTGATCTCTGCGATCCAGGGCACGCTCGGGTTCTTCATTTTCTGGATCCTCGGTCTGCCGTCCCCGTTGCTCTGGGGCGTCGTGATGTTCTTTCTCTCGATGATCCCGATGGCGGGCGCCTTTCTGGTGTGGGTCCCCGCGGCGATCTACCTGGCGCTGACAGGCACCTACGTGAAAGCCATCATCCTCGTCATCTGGGGGCTGCTCGTTATCGGATCGATCGACAACTTTCTCTCGCCGCGTCTCGTGGGCCGCCGCGCGCGGTTGCACGAGCTGCTGATCTTCTTCGCCGTGCTGGGCGGCCTCGAAGTCTTCGGTCTCCTCGGGCTCGTGCTTGGCCCTGTCGTCGTCGCCGTCACACTCGCGCTGATCGAAATGGTGCGCCAGGTGCATCGCCCGCCAGAAGAGACGCTGCCGGAGGAGACGGTCATGGAGAAGCAGGCGGAGTTACGGGAGACGAGCTGACGCCGTGACCTGTGGATCTCTGTGCCTCTGTGGTGAGAATTTCTCAGCCGAGACAGAACAACTTGCCATCGACCGATCCGATGACGAGCCGTCCCGAGGCCACAGCGGGGGACGCACTGAGCGGCCCGCCTGCCTCGAACTCGAACACGCTCTTGCCCGACACGGCGTCCACCCCGTAGAGCTTGCCATCGCTGCCCCCGACGTAGACGCGGCCACCCACGACGACGGGCGACGAGTCGATGCGCGCCCGCGTCATGAACGTCCAGAGCGCCTTGCCGGTTCTCAGATCCAGCGCGTGGAGCATCTTGTCGCGTCCGCCGACGAAGAGGCGGGTTCCTGAAATCGCGGGCGAGGAGTAGAACGGGAAATTCCGCTGTGGATGCTTGTAGCGCCACACGATCTTGTGCGCCTTGAGGTCCACGCTGAGCACTTCGTTCTCGTACGTGCCGTAGTACGCCCGTCCGTTGAGAATCGCCGGT
>DATLXP010000013.1:0-3991 GCA_035575695.1 Vicinamibacterales bacterium | reverse complement strand
ATCTTTCCCCCATCGCACCGGACCTGCTGTTCCTTGATCCAGGCACTGCGAATGTTCCGCAGCGTTTTCGACGCCCTCGCCAGGCCCTGCGTGATGGCGTCCTCGAAGCTTTTCGTCGACGTGCAGCTGATTTCCGAGACTTTTGCGACTGACATTGGAGCCTCCTGGCTGATCATCGCGCGGATGCGCGTTCAGGCAGCTTATAACGATCGGCGTCCGCTCACACGTCCTCTGGCGATTCGGTGACCAGACCGTCAGCCAGAAGGTTGCATCCGAGCACAGTCAGGGTGATCGCAATACCCGGGAACAGTGACACCCACCAGCCCTCGCGCACCATGAACTGAGCGGAACCGAGGAGTGTCCCCCAGCTCATGACGGTGGGATCCCCCAGGCCGAGAAAGCTCAGCGCCGCTTCGGACAGAATCGCGTTCCCCGCCTGGTAGGACGCGTGCGCGCCGACGACCGCGATCGTCAGCGGCAGTACGTGGCGCCAGAGGATCCGCCGCTCGCTGCAGCCGGCCGCCCGCGCCGCGACCACGAAGTCACGCCCGAGGATCGATTGCACCTGGGCGCGAAACACGCGCGCCGTATCCGGCCACGCCGTCAGCGCAATCACCAGCACGATCAGCCACAGGTGGCCGCCAAACAGGCTCACAATCGTCACGACGAGGAAGAACCGCGGCATCGCCTGGACGAACTCGGTCACGCGCATCAGCAGATCGTCCGCCAGGCCGCCGCACATCGCCGCCAGGCCGCCGATGCCAATCCCGAAGAGTGCGGCGCTCAGCGCCCCGGCCAGTCCGACCTTCAGCGAGTTCAGCGCTCCGTGGAGCACACCAGCCAGGACATCGCGCCCGAGGTCGTCGGTGCCGAACGGGTGGGCCGTGGACGGCGGAGTGAGCGCGTCCCCCGCAATCCTGAACGGGTCCGCCGGAGCGACCAGCGGCGCCGCCAGGGCGACCAGGACGAGGGCGCCGACCACGATCCCGCCCGCGCGGACGCTCATCGACCCGGACGTCCGCCTGAAGGCGGACGTTGCCAGCAGGCCCGTTCGCGTCGCGGCAGCCACCTGCATGATCAGGTGAGGCGGATCCTCGGGTCCAGCCACGACGTGGCGGCGTCGGTGACGACGTTGAAAAAGACGACGCTCGCGGAAATGAAAATGAAGGCGGCGGTGACGAGAGGGTAATCGCGGTGCGCGCCTGCGTGGAGGACGAGGTGGCCCACGCCGGGCCATCCGAACAGCGCCTCCGTGAGCGCCGCGCCCGCCAGTAGTTGTCCCGCGTGCTGGCCGACCAGCGCGACCACGGGGATCGAGGCGTTCCACGCGACATGGCGAAGGATCAATCGGCTTCGGCCCAGACCCCGCGCGACCGCCGCGCGCACGTGTGGCTCGCCGAGCGTCTCCATCATGCTCGCGCGGCTCACACGCACGATCACGGCGGCCAGCGGGAGCGACAACGTGAACGCCGGCAGCAGCACGTGCCAGAGCAGGTCCACGACGTACGCGATCCCCTCGAGCGACTCGCGTGCCGTGCTCATCCCCCCGGACGGCAGGACGCCCAGCTTCACGGCGGCGATCAGGATGAAGACCTGGCCCGTCCAGTAGACGGGCGCCGAATACGCGACCGATGAGACGCCGCGGACCGCGGCATCCAGCCATCGCGAGCGCCATATCGCGCACAGCACCGCCGCGCCAAACCCGAGGATCACCGAGAACAGCAGCGACGTGCCCCCAAGCAGCATCGTCGCCGGGAGGTGTTCGAGCACGACGCCGATCACCGGCTGCTGGTACATGAACGAGTAACCGAAGTCCCCCGACAGGACGGCGCGCACGTAACGGACGAACTGCTCGGCGATCGTCCGATCCAGGCCGTATTTCGCCCGCATGCTGTCGTAGTACGACGCGTTGCCGCCGTCGCCGGCCAGCAGGTAGATGGGGTCGCCGGGCGCCAGATGGATCAGGACGAAGGTGAGCGTCGTCACGCCCGCCACCACCAGGACCGCGAAGAGCGCGCGGCGCATCAGCCACCTGGCGGCGCTCGTCGCGTGGGTCATTGCTTGCTGGGCGTGCTGGCGCTCACGGGGCGCACGGTCTCGGCGAATGCCCCCGTCCAGAGACGGAACCCCGTGAACGTCTGGCGGTGCGCGCGGAGCGTCTCAGAGTCAATGAGCCAGAAATACGGGACCTCTTCGGCGAGGATGCGCTGGATCTCGACGTACGTCTCCCGCCGCTGGTCTTTCTCCACGCGTGCTGCGGCGGCGTCGAAGAGGGCGTCGATGGTGGCGTTGCGGTAGCTCGCGCCATTCGAGAAGGGATACGGCCCGATGTTCGACGACACGTACACACGGCGGACGCCGATCTCGGGATCCGCACCGTTGCAGAACGAGGCGAGCCCGAGGTCGAACGTCTTCTTCACGAACACGCGCTCGACCGCGGCATTGAAGTCCAGCATCTCGAGGTTCAGCGTGATCCCGACAGCCTTCAGCTGTTCGCGCAGGGCCTGGCCGAGCCGCTGCTGATTCGCGCCATGGGTGAAGGTGATGGCGACACGCTGGCCGGTGGCATCCGGCTTCAGGCCCGCCTCGTCCAGCAACTTGCGCGCCTGCGCGGGATCGTGGGGGTACTGCCGCACGTCGGGCGTGTAGGCCCACGGAATCAGGCGGCTGATGGGTCCGGTCGCGGGCTGACCCTGGCCGAAGTACACGCGTTCAACGATGAAGTCACGGTCGATCGCGTGTGCGATGGCCCGGCGCACGCGCAGGTCGCTGAAGGGCCGACGCGTCAGGTTCGGTATCAGCACGTCCTGGCACGCCGAGCCGCCGGACCCGCCCGCGCTCTTCACGACCGCAATGCCTGGTGTGCGCTGCAGCCGCGGGATGTCTGGCCCCGGCACGCTGACGGTGTAATCGACATCCCCGCTCTCGAGCGCAGCCACGGCGGACGCGGCGTTCGGCAGGATGCGGAAGACGAGTCGATCGATCCCCGGCAGGCCCTGCCGGAAGTAGGTCGGATTTCGCTCGAGCACGATCCGGTCCGCCGTGGCGTAGCTGACGAAGCGAAACGGTCCCGTGCCGACGGGCTTCCGAGCCGGCTCGCCGTGCAGCAGATCGTGCCCCTCGTATTGATGCTTCGGGATGATCGAGGCCTCGACGACGTCGAGGCGCTGGAGCAAGGGTCCGTACGGCCGCTTCAGACGAAAGACCGCCGTCAGGTCGTCAGGCGTTTCCACGGTGTCGAGCAGACCCTCGAGCGCCGCGCGCGTGCGCGAATGGTATTTCAACAGTGCCTGCTCGAACGTGAACTTGACGTCGGCCGATGTGAACGGCACACCGTCATGCCACGTGACGCCGGGTCGCAGTGCGAATCGATAGGCGCGGCCGCCGTCCTCCACCGTCCAGCGTTCGGCAAGCTCGGGAATCGGCTGGAGCTGTTCGTCGAGCCCCACCAGGCCGTTGAAGATCTGGTCTGTGATCGGATGCGTGCTCCCCGATGTCGTCACCGCCGGATTGAGCGCACCAGGATCTGATCCGACAGCCACCACGAGCGTCGTCGCGGACGGCGCGGCGGGCTTCCTGGCGCAGGCGGCGCCCCCCACCGCTGCGAGCAGAACCACCCAGGCAACCCGGCCGCCCGGGAGCGTCATCGCTTCATTTTCTCGAGCACGTCTCCGAGCTTCCTGATCTCCTCACCGTAGAGCGCCCAGTTGCCGTCGCGCTGCGCCTGCAGAGCGCGCAGGTAGTGACCCCGGGCCTGCCCGGCAAGGGTCCCGGCGTCGGCGGCGGCCGGCGCCTGCGCAGCAGCCGGCGTCCCGGTGGCGGATGATGGCTGGGACGGCAGTGGCCCCGGGACCGTCTCCGTCGGTGTGGAGCCTCCCGGGAAGATCTTGTCGAGCGCCGCGTCCAGCGTCTCTTCCATGACGATGTTGTTCTGATACGCCACGATGACGCGTTTGAGCTCGGGGATCTGCCCGCCGGCCGCGCGCAGGTA
>DATLXP010000012.1:0-3059 GCA_035575695.1 Vicinamibacterales bacterium | reverse complement strand
GATGTCGGCGATCTCTCGATACGAAAACCCCTCCGACCAGAGGATCAGCACCTGTCGCATCCGCGGCGGCAGCCGGCGCAGGGTCAGGCGCGTCAACTGCTGGCGCTGCAGGCGCGTTTCGAAATCGACCACGTTCCCGGCAGCGGGGCGCGACGCCTCTCGCTGTTCCACCAGGCGGTGCCGCTCGCGGTCTCTCGCCAGGTTGGTCGCGACCCGGAAGATCCAGGCGCGCGCATTCTCGAGCGGGACGTCGGTCCCGCGCTGAAGGTGGAGTTTCAGAAACGTGTCCTGGAGGACGTCTTCGGCCTCCGCGCGCGAGCCCGTGAGCCGGCGCAGGTACCGCAGCACGGCGGGTCCCGATTGGTCGAACAGCTCGCGAAAATCGGAAGGCACAAGCCGGCTCAGAAACGCGTGTTCACGATGTTGTTGAAGATCGAGCCGAAGGTGTAACTGAAGCCGGTTTTGAACTCATACCGGTAGTCAGTAGCCAGCTGACGCCTGCGCAGCAGGATCTCTTCGTCGGTGGCGTCTCCTTTGGGCAGGTACAGCTGATCGCGGATCCGCGAAATGGCCCCTTCCACGCTCAGGGAAAATCCCTTGAACAACCGGATATCAAGCCGGCCGTCGAGTTCGAGGCGATGACGGCCCGGGTCATGAAGATATGCCAGCGCTTCGAAGGTGATCTCCGTTGATCCCCACGGCTGTGTGAGATCGAAGGCCGTGACCAGCCGCGCGTCGCCGACGGTTTCCCGATCCTTGTCGTAGATCGTGGTCTCCGTGTAGTCGAAGTGATTGATGCCGAGGGTCAACTGTGCGGTCAGCTCCTTGGTCGCCGACGTGCGGTAGGGAAAGACGCTGTACTCGATGCCGGCGCCGGCGCGCAGGCGCCGGTCCTGGTTGAGAAACGTCGTCGATCCCACGCGGCCGTGCAGCGCCGCCGACCAATGGTCACTGAGGCTCTTGACGACGAGCGCCGACGCCTCGTCCTCATGGGACTTGTCCACGAGCTCGCCGCCGTCGCTCAACGTGTAATGGTTCTGGCGAAACCGAAGGTGGGCACTCGAACTGATCTTCCACGCTTCGGTGATGCGGTTGGCCGAGAACGCTGCAGCGAAGTTGCGGCTCTGGCTGCGTTCTTCCCCTTCAAAAGCCGTATTGGCGCGCGTGCGGAACACCCAGAAGTTCCATGGATCGTTCTGAGGCGTTGTGCGGCTCTCTTTCCCGTCCTCGTCCGCGTCCTTGAGGACGACCTGCAGCCGCTCAGCCATGGGTGTGGAGGTGACGTATCGCACGAGGCCGAGCTTCAAGAGTCTTGCGAGTGCCGAACGGCGTTCGTCGCTGGTGCTCGTCGGCTGCGTGGCGAACTTCAACTCGTCGTCGACACCGTTGAAGCGCCCCAGGCCGATGAATTTGAGCGCGACCTCCAGGCCTCCGCTCCCGGTGCCCTGGGCCGTCACGAGAATGTGGACGTCGGCTTCCGTGCGGTCGCGTACGTAATCGATGAAGTCGATCTCCCGCCGCAGGTAGTCGAATTCGCAGTCATGGCAGTCGAGAAACACCCGAAGCCGGTCGTGCGAGGGGTTGGGCGCTGCCTGCTGCCCCGGCCCGCGATCGGCCCGGGGGCCTTCGGCTTCCGCCGGCAGCCCACCCAGTGAAAGAGCCAGCACCGCGAAGGCAAGCACCGTGGAACATCTCATCGGACGTCGGAACCGCCGCGAGGGTCAGGGCCGGGCTCGCCCCACACGTAATGGTTGAACCAGTCGAAGTTGTGTTCCATCGCCGCCCGCGCCGCCTTCGGCTTGTTCAAGCCATGGCCAAAGCCCTTGTAGACGATCAGCTTCACGGGAACTCCGACATCCTGCAAACCCTGGTACAGCTCGTAGGCGTTGGCGATTGGCACGCGCGTGTCGAGCTCGCCGTGCTGGATCAACGTGGGCGTCTTCGCCCGCTTGATGGTCGTTATGGGGGACGTCTTCGCGTAGATCTGCGGGTCATCCCAGGGCGTTGCCCCGAGGTACTGACGCGTGAACGGATGGATGTCGGTGTTGACGTAGTACGTCATCCAGTCCGAGATGCCCGCGCCCACCGAGATGGCTTTGAACGGCTGCCGGTCGTGCGTGGCGAGGAACGCCGAAATGTAGCCCCCCTGGCTCCAGCCCATGACACCCATCCGGTCGGGGTCGGCGATCCCCTTCGCAATCAGGTGGTCCACGCCCGACAGCACATCCCACGCATCCCCGACGCCCAGATTCTTCACGTTCAGCGACCGGAACTTCTCGCCGTACCCCGCGCTGCCGCGATAGTTCGGCTCGAGGATCACCGCGCCCTTCGCAAGCCACTGCTCGTAGGGATACACACCCGCACCCGACACGCGAGAGGGGCGCGAGATACCGGTCGGCCCGCCGTGGATGATCACGAGCAGCGGATACTTCTTCCCCGGCTGGAAATCGGCTGGTGTGTGGAGGACCCCGTCGATGGCGGCGCCGTCGGTGCTCTTCCAGGACACCATTTCTCGATTGCCGACCGTCCAGCCCTGGATCTGGTCACCGAAGGATGTCAGCCGCGTCGACGCGTCGAGGTTCGACGCCGCCGCGACGTGAATCTCCGGGAAGGACGTCGCGCCTCCACTGGTGAACGCGGCTTTGGAAAAGTCGCGGTTGAACGACACGCTCCCCATCGCCGAGCCCGTCGTGGTGTTCAGCGGGGCGAACGTGCCCGTTGAGGGGTCGAGACGATAGATGCGCGAGCTGATATTTTCGAGCCCGGTAAAAATGATGCCCGACGCGGCCCAGGCGACGAGGGAGGCCTGCTCGTCGAACGCCGTGCCGATCGTGCGGATGGCTCCGCCGGCCGCCGGCACGACCGCGATCCGGTTGTTCGTGTAGAAAAACGACGGATTCGCCATCGCTGACGTGAACGCGATCTGCGTTCCGTCCGGGGACCAGATCGGCCCGCTGTCGGGACCCTCCTGCGTCACCAGTGTGCGAATGGAGCCGCCTGAGACGCTGACGATGGAGATGTCCGCCGTCCCCCCGTTCGCGAGGTTCGGGTCGACCCGG
>DATLXP010000011.1:0-14017 GCA_035575695.1 Vicinamibacterales bacterium | reverse complement strand
CGCATCCGCCCATCCGTCGCACGAAGGAAGAACTCCTCCCACTGCCGTCGGATGCGATCGAGCTTGTCGACCTGGCCGGGGTCGGCGTTGCGGCCGGCGCTCGTCACGTAGATGAACGCCTGTCGATGGATCTTGGACGATTCAGCGGCCGAAGGCTGGCGGGGACCGTGGATGGCGACGACGTCCTGGATGAGGACCTCGCGCCGCGTGCCATTGAAGGAGACGCCGACCTGCGGCGAAGACTCGCGGTTCCGGTTGACCGACAAGTTCGTCGGGCTCTCGACGTAGAAGAACGGCGGCACGCCGCTCTCGGGCACCAGGCCCATCGCGTACTGGTCGAGCAGGCTGAAGCGGTTCACCGCGCCAATCGTGCGGAACGCGCCCCCCCCGAGATCCTCGATGTCGTTGCCTTCCATCACCGACGCGTCCGAGTCGAAGAAGAAGCTCCAGTGCGCCTGGTCACGGCCGAGCAGCAGGTCCGAACGCGCGCCGTCCTTGCGGAACTCGAGGAATGCCAGCCACCGGTGCCCGACCTCCTGTCCGAGGACGCTCAGCGTGGTGTTCTCACCGAGGACCTTCTGATTCGGATCGTCCGGATACTTGCCGAGAAAGTCCATGACGGCCAGGCTGCGCAGGCGTCCGCCGCTGCCGAAATCACGCGCCGCGTCGAAGATCGGCACGCCGATGCCGCGAATCTCGTTGGCGACCGTCGTCTCGAAGGCGAACGCTCCCTGCGCAATGACCGACGCGTCGGTCCAGATCACGAGCTGGTCGAAGATGTCGCCGTGCGTCGTGTAGAACTTCTTGCTGACCGCGACGTTATCGAGCTGCGGGCGTGCGGCGAACCGTTCTCCCACCGCACTCGCGCCGCCACCGGACGGTCCGGGCTCGCTCAGGTTCACGGCGGTGAACGTCCCGGTGCGGCCGGGCGAAATCCCGACGACCGCGTCGGTGAGCGAGTTGCCGGTGTCGGCGAACTTCATCTCGATCGTGCCGTCGGGCAGCAGCGTGAGCTGCGTCGTGATGCTGCGTGCCGACTCGAATCCGCGGACGCCGCACCACGTGGCCGTGTACTGGTCGGCGACGGCGTTCACGAAGATTTTGCCCCCTCCCGTCGGATCGAGGTCGGCGAGAAACGGAGCCACGCGGGGCGGACCGGTCAGCAGTCGCGACACGTTGCGATCGGTGCTGGCCTTGTCTTCTTCCTCGAACGTCACGTTGCCGTCGGCATTGACGAACGCCGCCGTCTGCCCCTTGCCATAGAAGGTGAAGGAGAACACCGACGGCGCCGGCACGCTGTCGTCGTCACCGAGCGTCAGCTGCCGGCCGAGCGTGCCGCGGAACGCGCCGTCGATCCGGCGAACGTCGTAGCCCCCGGCGCCGTTGCGCGTGAACCGCAGCCCGGCGCCACCGAGATCGAAGTTGTTCGGCGGCGCGATCAGGTCTCCGGTATCAGGCACGACCGCGATCTCGCCGATGTCAACCGCGTCCGGCCCTGCCGCCGCGCCCAACACCTGGGCGTTCGGCACCGTGCGGGCACCAGGCCTCGCCCGCCAGCCCTCGACTTCCTTGTGCAGCGAGACCGCGTCGATGACGTTGTAGCGAGGATCGCGATCCATGGCGGCGCGCTTGTTCGCCCGGTGAACCTGGTCGATCGCCGCCGGCGCGCTGAGCTCCGTCGTCAATGCCGAGAGACAGGGATTGGCGCCCGTCGTTGGCGGGGGCGTGGTGGGAGGAGGCGTGCCGCCGCCGCCCGAGCCTCCGCATGCCTGAATGAACACACCGAGGAACGCGACGGCGACGCCAGGGAGGATCCGCACGGGTTACTTCTTGTTCAACTGTTCGAGGAGTTTTTTCGCATCCGCCATCTGCACGGCCGTCGCCGGTGCGGTGGCGACGTACTTCTCGAGATCCGCCCTGGCTTCCACGAGCTTCGCGGTGGCCAGGTAGGACCGCGCCCTCAGGTAGAGGTACATCGGTTCGGACGGGAACTGCGCGATGAGCTTCGTGAGGAGCTCGGTGGCCTGCTCGGCCTGCGCCTTGTCGCCGGAGTTGATCTTGTTGATGGCGCTGTTGACGAAGGCGCGCGGGTCCTTGACCTTCGTGATGTCGACCGTGTCGAGGATCTTCTGTGCGCCCGCCTTGTCGCCCGACTCCATGATCAGCTCGGCCGCAAGCATCTGCCAGTCGACATTGGCCGGCTCCTTCTCGAGCGCGATCTTGACGTGCTCGAGCGCCTTGGCGGCATTGTTCTCCGCGGCGTACATCGTGCCGAGCATGGCGTGGAGCTGGTAGATGGTCGGGAACTTGACGAGCAGGGCCTCGTAAATCGCTCGCGCTTCCGTGAACTTGTTCGCCTGCGCCAGCGCGATCGCCCTGGAGTGCTCGGCGTTGATCTCGATGCTCGGGTCCACCGGGGCCGGCGCAGGCTTGACGAGTGTGATCGACAGGATGTTGTTCTTGTCGGCCTCGGTGATCGCCTGGGTGACTTCGGTGACGCCGATGCCCTCCTTCATCACCTCGATGACCCACTGCCCCGCGGCGATCCCGCCGAGCGTGAACTCACCTTTCTTGTTGGTCTTCGCCGAGAAGACCTCGGGAGCCGCTTCTCCCTTCTTCGCCGCGCGCACATCCGCACCCTCGACCGGTTGACCGGCTGCGTCGACCACCTTGCCCTTCAACCGCAGAGGTCCGCGGCTCTGCGCGAACACACCCACAGACAGCACGAGCGCCATCACCAACGCCGTAAGAATGCGGAACGGTCTCATGTGAACTCCATGAAGGTGCGCCGGGAATCGCACGGTCAAGGCAGCAGGCTGCGCCCGGATACATCCATTCTAAACATCCAACTTCCAAATCCCCAACTACTGGACGCGCGATACCATCCATGACAGTGCTCTCCGCCTCCCACCTCACGCGCCAGTTCGGGGCCCGCACGGCGGTCGACGACGTCTCCTTCGAGATCGCGGCGGGGGAAGTGTTCGGCCTCCTGGGCCCCAACGGCGCCGGCAAGACGACGACGCTGAGGATGCTGGGGGGATTGATCCTACCGACGACCGGGACCGTGTCGCTGGACGGCACGCCACTCACACGCCTGAACGCGGACGCGCAGCGGATACGGATCGGCTTCCTCACCGAAACCCCTGGCCTGTGGGAGCAGCTCACCGTTGCTGACAACATGCTCACGTACGCCCGGCTCTTCAGCGTGCAGGATCCGCAGGCGGCCGTGGAACGCCTGCTCCGCCGCTTCGACCTGTGGGACCGCCGCAGCGATCGGGCCGCCCTCCTGTCGAAAGGGATGAAGCAGAAGCTCGCGCTCGCGCGGGCCCTGGTGCACGATCCGAGCATCATCCTGCTCGATGAGCCGACGGCGAACCTGGATCCGCAGACCTCCCGAAGCGTCCGCGACCTCATCGCCGAGTTGCGTGACCGGGGCGCGACGGTCGTCGTCTCCACGCACAACCTGGACGAGGTGGAGCGCATCGCCTCACGGGTCGCGTTGATCAGCACACGACTGATCGCCATCGGAGAGCCGCGGGCGCTGCGGCGCGGGCTCTTCGGCCGTCGCCTGCGCATTACGCTCGGCGCTCGAGGGTCCGGCGCCGACCCTGCCGCCATCGCGACCCGTTGCGGGGCCCGGGATTTTCGTGCCGACGAGACCGGCTTCACGATGGAGCTCGAGGACCCGGACCGCAATGCCCCCGCACTCATTGCGGCGCTCGTGAACGCAGGGATCGCGGTCCGCGAAGCGCGTGACGAGGAGCCGCCACTCGAAGAGGTGTACCTGAAGCTGCTGGGCCGCACGCCATGAACCGCCGCCGGATTGGTACGCTTATCGGCAAGGAGCTGCGCGAGTTCCGCGCCAATCCGTCCGCGGTGCTGCCGGTCGTCCTCGTGGTTTTTGCCTGCCTCGCTCTCCCCTTCGTGGTCCTGCTTGTCATCCCTCGCCTCACCGGGCAATCTCTCGCGGCCGATCCCATTCTGCAGAAAGCGGTCGCCCTCGCGTCCGCCCACGTGCCTGGGCTCCGCCACCTCCCGCCCGGCGCCTCGGCCGAGGCGTTTCTCTATCAGCAGTTCCTGCTCCTCTTTCTCGTCGCGCCCATCGTCGGCGCCGTATCGCTTGCCGCCTACAGCGTCGTCGGCGAGAAGCAGGGGCGCACCCTCGAGCCGCTTCTGACCACGCCCCTCACCACGGCGGAGATGCTGCTGGCGAAGGTCCTGGCCGCGTTTCTGCCCTCGCTCGCGATCGAAGCGGCGGGGCTGTGCATCTACATCCTGCTCGTCGCGCTCTTTGCGTCGCCGGGCGTGGCGCAGGCGGTCGTGAACGCCCGGACCATCCTCCTCGTCGGAGCGATCGGCCCGTTGGCGTCGCTGGCGGCGCTGCAGGCGACCATCGCCGTCTCGTCCCGCGTCAACGATCCGCGCAGCGCGCAGCAGATCGCGGTGCTGCTCGTGCTGCCGCTGCTCGTCATGCTCGTCGGGCAGGTTGCGGGGGCGTTTGTCGTCACCACGACGGTGCTCGCGGTGCTGGCTCTCGTGCTGGCCGTCGCGTGGGTCCTGCTGCTGTTCCTGAGCGTCGCGTTATTCGAGCGGGAGAGCATCCTCACGAGGTGGAGATGAAGCCCCCGCTTGTCGTCGTGCCCGGCATCCAGGGGCGCTGGGAATGGTTGACGCCGGCGCTTTCGCACCTGGCCGATCGGCTGAGGACCGTGACGTACTCCCTCTCCGGGGATACCGGGGCGGACCATCGCCTCGATCCGGCGCTCGGCTTCGAGAACTACCTGCGCCAGCTCGATGACGTCCTCGACCGCGCGTCGCTCGACCGCGTGGCGCTTTGCGGCGTGTCGTATGGCGGGTTCATCGCGCTCCGCTATGCGGCCACACGTCCGCATCGTGTGTCCTCGCTCGTGCTCGCTTCGTCTCCGTCCCCCGGCTGGAGGCCGAACCCCCGTCAAGGGGGTTACATCGAACGTCCGTGGATCTCGACGCCGCTCTTTCTCGCGACCGCCCCCGTGCGGCTCGGGCCGGAGATCTACTGCGCCCTGGACGACTGGCCCTCGAGAATCTCGTTCTGCGCCGAACACATGGCGCGGGTGATCGCGGCGCCGCCGAGCCCGTCGCTGATGGCTTCGAGGATCCGCGAGCAGCAGGCGCTCGACTTTTTTCCCGATTGCGCGCGGATCCAGGCGCCCACGCTCATCACCACGGGGGAAGCCGCACTCGACACCGTCGTGCCGGTCGAGGCCACCCGCGAGTACCTCTCGCTCATCGCAGGCTCGAAGTACGCCATGATCGAGCGCACGGGACACCTGGGATTGCTGACGCGTCCCGCCCGTTTCGCCACCATCGTTTCGGATTTCGTCGAGCATGCCCACTGTCAATGACCTTCGCGGCTCCGCCGGTACTCTCGAGGCTCTCATCGATGACCCGGCTCCTGACTATTCGGGCCCCAACCCGCGCGCCGTCGTCGTATTCGCCCATCCCCATCCGCAGTTTGGCGGGACGATGCACACCAAGGCGGTGTACCAGGGGACGAAGGGGCTGACGCGGATCGGGTGTGCCGTGTTGCGCTTCAACTTCCGCGGCGTGGGGCGCAGCGAAGGCACGTTCGCGCATGGCGAAGGGGAGAAGCAGGACTTCACGGCTGCGCTCGACTACATGGCCGCAAAGTACCAGGGCGCTCGTCTCTGGGCGGCCGGCTTTTCGTTCGGTTCGTGGGTCGCGCTCGAAGTGGGAGCCGTCGATGAGCGCGTCTCCACGCTTATCGGGATCGCGCCACCGGTCGCGACGTCGGTCTCGGGCATGGACTATTCCTTTCCGAACACGCTCGCAAGCACGAAGCCGAAGTTCTTCGTGCAGGGGGAAGAAGACGAAGTGTGCCCCGTTCAGGGGATGCGTGCGTTTTACGCGAAGCTCGAAGAACCGAAAGAGCTTGTCGTGATCGACGCGGCGAATCATCTGTTCGAGGGACAGGCGGGCGAAGTTGGCGAGGCGCTGGAGGAGCTGCTGGGGGATTTCTAGCCACGGTTCAACACAGCCCAACACGGCTCAACACGGACGGGCCACGGTTCAACACGGTTCAACACGGACGGGCCACGGTTCAACACGGTTCTCGACGCGGTGCTTGCAGTGTTGAACTGTGTTGAACCGTGGCCGGTCGTGCGGTGTTGAACCGTGGCCCGGGTGGGCGGTGTGGACCAGTGGCTGGTAAGCTGGCTGTGATGAGTGCGCCTGGAGCCGTCCGCGGAGCGTCTTGGCTGTTCGCCTCAGCGGCGCCGGTCTCGACGTTTACGCCGGAGCAGCTTTCTGACGAGCACCGCCTGATCCGTCAGACGGCCGACGCGTTCATGGCGAACGAGGTGCTGCCGGCCATCCACCGGCTGGAAGAGAAGGACTGGACGTGCGCGCGTGAGCTTGTCGCGACGTGCGCGGAGCTCGGGCTGCTTGGCACCGACGTGCCGGAGGAATACGGCGGCCTGGCGATGGACAAGGTGTCCTCGCTGATCGTCGGCGAGGCTGTCGGTCGACTCCCATCCTTCGCGACCACCTTCGGTGCGCAAACCGGCCTCTCGATCACGCCACTCCTGTGCTTCGGCACGTCCGCTCAGAAACAGCAGTACCTGCCGCGCCTCGTCTCCGGCGAGATCCTCGGCGCGTACGCGCTCAGTGAGTCGGGCTCCGGGTCCGATGCCCTCAGCGCGCGGGCGCGCGCCGTGCGGCAGGCGGACGGGAGCTTCGTGCTGAGCGGCGAAAAGATGTGGATCACCAACGGTGGATTCGCCGACATCTTCATCGTCTTTGCCAATGTTGAGGACGCGCGTAGGCCCGACCTTCAGGTCGGGCGTGCATTCACGGCGTTCATCGTGGAGCGAGCCTTCCCTGGAGTCGCGAGCGGGAACGAAGAACACAAAATGGGGCTGAATGGCTCCTCGACAACGCCGCTGATCCTGCAGGACGTGCGGGTGCCGGCGGAGAACGTCCTCGGGGAGGTCGGCAAGGGGCACAAGGTCGCCTTCAACGTGCTGAATTACGGGCGCGTCAAGCTGGGCGCGATGTGCAGCGGTGGCGCCCGGTTCGTCATCGCCGAGGCGGCGAAGTACGCGTCGGAACGGCGCCAGTTCGGAAGGCCGATCGCGGAGTTCGGCGCCATCCGTCACAAATTGTCTGAGATGGTCGTGCGGGAGTATGCGGTCGAGAGCATGCTCTACCGTCTCGCGGGGCTTCTGGACGGCCATGACGATGACACCCGTAGCGCACCCCCTTCAGGGCTGCCGGACACCCGTAGCGCAGCCCTTTCAGGGCTGCCTGCGGCGCTCGAGGCGTACGCCATCGAGGCCTCGATCGTGAAGGTGGCGGGCAGCGAGATGCTCGACTATGTCGTGGATGAGAACGTGCAGATCCACGGCGGGAACGGTTTCGTGCGCGACTATCCGGCCGAGCGCCACTATCGCGACGCGCGCGTGAACCGGATCTTCGAGGGCACGAACGAGATCAATCGGCTTCTGATCGCCGGCATGCTCGTGCGAAGGAGTAAGGCCATGCTGGTGGACGGGCCTGAGCCTCAAGACCGGCCCGACGCCCCCGACGTCATGGCCGCCCTGGACACCATGAAGGCCGCGGCGCTCACGGTGCTCGCAACCGCTGTCTCCAGGTACGGCGACAAACTGGGGGATGAGCAGGAAGTGCTGACGCTCGCGGCCGACATCCTGATCGATGTCTTTGCATCCGACAGCGTCACGGCGCGTGCCGCTGCGGCGGGGGATCCGCTGCACGCCGCCGTGGCGTCAGTCTACGTGAGTGACGCAGCTGCCCGTGTGGAGGTGGCGGCCCGCACCGCGCTCGCGGCCATGCTGGACGGTGACGAGCGCGCGACCGCCGTCGCGAGGATCCGCCGGCTGTTCGATATCCCGGCGGTCGACACGGTCCCCCTCCGCAACCTGATCGCCGCAGCAGTTCTCTCCCGTGGCAAGTATCCGTACCTGTAGGCCCGACCTTTCGCCTTCGCGCAGGGGACCTTTTCTGCTGACGCTGCTCTGCGCGCTCGCGGTCGGCGCGTGCGACGTCAAGCCTGCACCCGGGGGGGACGTGCACGCGTGGCGCGCGGAGAAGGACCGGTTCATGCGCGAATCGAGCGATTCGCCCGTGGCGGCGGACGCCCGCGCGGGCTTTCCGCCGCTCCTCTACTTTCCCATCGACGCGGCGTATCGCGTCCCGGCATCCCTGACGGATGCGCCCGCCGGCCAGGGGCTCGAGCTCCCCACATCCACCGGCCAGCGCCGCAAGATGCGTCGCGCCGGCGCGCTTCGCTTCTCTCTCAACGGGCAGGAGCTGACGCTCACCGCGTTTGTCGACGCCGACACGACCGACATGCGGCGGCTCTTCGTGCCGTTTGGCGATTTCACCAACGGCAGCGAAACGTATCCCGGCGGCCGATACCTGGATCTCGATCGCACCGCGACCGCCATCTACGACCTCGACTTCAACCGCGCCTATCATCCGTTCTGCGTGTACAACGCGACGTATGACTGCCCGTATCCACCGCGTGAGAACCGCCTCAGCGTACCCGTGCGCGCGGGGGAACGATTGAAGAAGTAGGCGCTGGGAGCTGGGAGCTGTAATGAAGGCTATCGTGTTCGACTTCGACGGCGTGCTGGCGGATTCCGAGCCACTCCACCTCGCGACGTACCAGGAAGTGCTCGCGCCGCTCGGCGTGACGCTCACGCGCGAGGAGTACTACACCGGCTATCTCGGCTACAACGACGAGGACGTCTTCGCTCACCTCGGGGCGGCGAAGGGCTGGACGATGGACGCGCGAGCAGTCGCGGCACTGATCGAGGAGAAGACGCGGGTCTTCGACGCGATCATCGCGCGAACCGACGTGCTCTATCCCGGAGCGGCCGAATGCATCGAGCGCCTGGCGGCGGAGTTTCCGCTGGGCATTGCCTCGGGGGCCATGCGGCATGAGATCGAAATGATCCTCAAGCGCGCCACACTCGACCAACACTTCCGGTTCATCGTCGGATCCGGGGACACCGCCAGCAGCAAGCCGGCTCCCGATCCGTATTTACGGGCCGCCACGCTCCACGGCCTGGCGCCCGCCGAGTGCGTTGCGATCGAAGACTCCCGCTGGGGGATCGAATCCGCAAAGACCGCCGGCATGAAATGCGTGGCGATCACCAACACTTACCCCGCCTCGCAGCTCACCACCGCCGACGCCGTCATTGCGTCGCTCGACGAGTTCACCGCCGAGATGGTGAGGCGACTTTAGAAGGGTTCCAGGTTCCGGGTTCAAGGTTCCGGGTTCAAGGTTCCAGGTTCAACCTGGAAACCCTGAACCCTGAGCCACTACAATCAGACCGTGCCCTACCCTTTTCACCTGACGGCGCGAACCACCGAAGTGGCCGCCGACCTGGAGCGCGCCATGAACGCCCCGGGCGCAGACCTCGCGCCGGCGGCGCTGGCGATCGCCCGCGTCGAGTATCCCGCGCTCGAAGCGCAGCGGTATATCGACCGGCTGGACGACATGGGCGCCCGGGCGGCCGAGCGACTCGGCGGTGCGGTGCACGCGACATCGGACGCCATCCGTGTCTTCAACGAATTTCTGTACGACGAAGAAGGATTCGCGGGAAACCGCGCGCAGTACGACGATCCGCGCAACAGTTTTCTCAACGAGGTCCTCGACCGGCGGACCGGCATCCCCATCACCCTCGCGGTCGTGTACCTCGAAGTTGCACGTCGCGCCGGCCTCGGCATCTCAGGGGTCAACTTCCCGGGGCATTTCCTGCTTCACGCACCAGGCGGCATGGCGGGTGACGATCTGATCATCGACCCGTTCCACGGCGGCGCCCTGCTCTCGGAGGTGGACTGTCGGCAACTGCTGCGGCACCATGTCGGCGACGAAGCCGCCTTCGATCGATCACTCCTCGCGCCGGCCACGCGCCACGACATCGTCGTGCGCATGCTGGTGAATCTGAAACGCCTCTACGTGCGCATGCGCTCATTTCCGCAGGCCCGCTTCGTCTCGACGCTGCTGCTGACGGCCGATCCGTCGGCCGTGCACGAACTGCGGGACCGCGGACTGCTCGCGTATCACCTCGAGGATTTCTCATCCGCCTTGCGGGACCTCGAGGAGTACTTGCGCCTGTCGCCTAGCGAAATGCCGGCTGACGAATCGGACTTCGATCTCAGCGACAACGGGGACGAGGACGACGAGGGGACGGACGGCGGGAACGACGAATCGAATGAGGCAACCCGGGTCCTGGATCACGTGAAGGCGCTACGCCGGCGAGTTGCGGGATTCAACTGATCACGGTTCGGAGTTCACCCTTTCAGAACCCTGAACCAGAAGAGATAGTATCATTAACCATTAGTGATGATACTACCAGCCAATCTGCCCGCCGCATCGGGACGTTTCCTGCTTCGCACAGGGGAGGCCCTCCACCAGGCGTTGCGGTCGGCTGCGCGCGCGGCGGGCCTCTCCCTCAATGAATACTGTGTAACACGACTGTCAGCACCGGCCGGCTCAGCTGCTTCGCCAGACGCGGCGGCGGTCGTGGAGTGGGTTGAGGGCGCTTTTGGCGGAGCCGTCGCCGGCGTGGTTCTCTACGGTTCCTGGACGCGCGGGGAGGCGACGTCAGAGTCCGACGTCGATTTGCTGATCGTGTTGGATGCCTCGCAGCCGCTCCAGCGTGAGTTGTATCGACGGTGCGACACCGCCAACCTGGCGTGGGATGGGCACCCGTTGCAGGCGCAGGTCGTTCATCTTCCCGAGGCCGGAGTCGTCCGGGGCGGCTTGTGGCCTGAGATTGCGCTCGACGGCATCGTCCTCGTCGAACGCGACTTGCTCCTTTCGCGCCGGCTCGTGGAGATCCGTCGCGCCATCGTCGAAGGACGCCTGGTTCGGCGTACAGCGCATGGCCAGCCGTATTGGACAGCGAGGGACGCCGCATGAGAAACCCGGAGCTCGCGCAGGATTACGTCAGGAGGGCCGGCGTCCGGCTCCGGGCAATCGACGTGCTGTTCGAGGCGCGGTGCTGGGCCGATGTTGTCCGCGAATGCCAGGAGGTCGTGGAGCTCGCGTTGAAAGGGCTGTTAAGGGCTTACGGCGTGGCGCCCCCGCGGATCCATGACATGTCGGGCGTGGTGACGGCCGAGCGGGAGCGGCTCCCGGCAGGCGTGCAGGAGCATGTGGACCGGCTTGCCGCGATCTCGAAGGAGCTGCGTCGAGACCGCGAACTGGCGTTCTATGGGACGGAGGACCTGACGCCGTCCAGTTTCTATGCCGAAGCGGATGCCGTCCGCGCCCGGGACGGCGCGCGTTTCACCGTGCGCACTGTAGAACCGGCCGTCCTGAACCGCGAACCCTGAACCTGGAACCGTGAACCGTGAACCGAATCAGATCATCCTCAACAGATACTCCCCGTAGCTGCTCTGTCTGATCGGCGCCGCCATGCGTCGGACCTGGTCCGCGTCGATATATCCCATTCTGTAGGCGATCTCCTCCAGACACGCGATCTTCAGGCCCTGTCGTTTTTCGATCGTCTCGATGAAGCTGGATGCGTCGTGCAGCGATTCGTGGGTGCCGGTGTCGAGCCAGGCCATGCCGCGTCCCATGATCTCCATCCGCAGTCCGCCGCGCCGGAGGTATTCGACGTTGACGTCGGTGATCTCGTACTCGCCGCGCGCGGACGGTTTCAATCGTCGCGCGATCTCGACGACATCGTTGTCGTAAAAATAAAGACCAGTCACCGCATAGTGGGACTTCGGCGCCTTCGGTTTCTCTTCGATGCCGATCACGCGCCCGTCCGGCCCGACTTCGGCCACGCCGTATCGCTCGGGATCCTTCACGTAGTAGCCGAAGATCGTCGCGCCCGTTTGCTGGCGTGCCGCGGCCTGCAGCATGGCCGTCAGCCCGTCTCCGTAGAAAATGTTGTCTCCAAGGACGAGACACGCTGCGTCGTCACCGATGAAATCCGCTCCAAGAACAAACGCCTGAGCGAGTCCGTCGGGTTTCGGCTGCGAGGTGTAGCTGAACCGCATCCCCCACTGGCTGCCGTCCCCCAGGAGCGCCTCGAACCGCGGAAGCTCATCCGGAGTGGAGATCACCAGGACGTCCCGTATCCCTGCCAGCATGAGGGTTGACAGCGGGTAATACACCATCGGCTTGTCATAGACCGGCAGCAGCTGCTTGCTGACGACCCTGGTCAATGGATAGAGACGGGTTCCGGAGCCGCCAGCGAGGATGATTCCCTTCATTTTCATTGGGGATCTTATCCCAGCGCAGTGGCGATCCTCATCGCAGTCGGCTGCGCTGTAACAGCTGAGCCGGTGTTACACCCGTGTTAAAGTGACGTGGCAGGATACTCGCAGGAGTGTCTCCGCTAACACGGCCGCAGGCTCCATCAACCGATGAGTCGCTAAGCTGATAAATCGATTTTTGGGAGGAAAGATGAAATTTCTGAATTTGACCGCTCTCATGCTCGCGTCGGCCGTCGCGGTCGGCGCTCAGCAGTACCCCGCACAGGCCGGCCCTAAAATGCCGATGGGCAGCCAGGCTCCGGCTGGAACGCCGGTTCCGGGTGACGACAAGATTGCTCCCGGCCCTGTGACGCTCACCGGTTGTGTGGCTGCCGGCGACAAGAAGGACACGTTCATGCTGAGCAACGTGCACCGGGTCGACACTGCGGCGGCGACGACGGGCGGTACGCCGAACGCGCATCCCTCCGGTCATGCCATGATGACGCCCGACGCCAACGTCGTCTACTGGCTCGATTCCCCGGCAAAGCTGAGGGGCCACGTCGGCCATCAGGTGACGATCGAAGGCACCCTGGACGAAGACGTCGACAAGTCGAAGGTCAAGGTGAAAGCCGACGGCAAGACGCAGGTGACGACGGAGCGGACCAAGTCGGTGAAGGCGCCGGCTGGCAGCGCGACCGGGGCCGCGATGGCTTCGGGCGGGACCGAGACGAAGCGTCTCACCTACAAGGTCAAGGTCGCGTCCGTTACGATGACGGCCGATACCTGCACCAAGTAGTCGTAGCGCGTACGTAAAAACGGCGGGCCCCTCACGGGTGCCCGCCGTTTTTCATTTTGCGGTGCGTTCCCGCGAGCGTGGCTTTTCCGAGTACGTCAGTTCGGGACCATCAGGCGGATGTCGCGACGGCACCCGTTCTGAGCTCGTGGTGATGTTCGAGAAACCACCGGTACGTGGACTCGATGCCGTCTCGAAGATTGATACGGTGCGTCCAGCCGAGTGCGCGGAGCCTCGAGACGTCGAGCAGCTTTCGCGGCGAGCCATCGGGCTTGCTCGTATCGAACGTCAGCGTCGCCGACGGGTGAACGATGTCGCGCACGGTCTCGGCCAGTTCGCGGATGGACAGGTCTTCACCCGTGCCGACGTTGATGTGCTGCGCCCCGTCGTAGTGCTCCATCAGAAAGACACAGGCATCCGCCAGGTCGTCGACGTGGAGGAACTCGCGCCTGGGGGTCCCGGTTCCCCAGATCGCGACGTCGGTCTGGCCGTTGATCTTCGCATCGTGGCACTTGCGGATCATTGCCGGTAGCACATGGGACGACGCCAGGTCGAAATTATCGTTCGGCCCGTACAGGTTCGTCGGCATGGCGGAAATGAAGTTGTCGCTGTATTGCTTCCGATACGCTTCACACAACTTGATCCCGGCGATCTTGGAGATGGCGTAGGACTCGTTGGTCGGTTCGAGCGCGCCGGTGAGGAGCTGCTCCTCGGTCATCGGCTGGTCGCAGTTGCGCGGGTAGATACAGGAGCTCCCCAGGTACAGCAGCTTCTTCACGCCGTACTGATGGGCGGCGTGGACCACCGTCGCGTGGATCATCATGTTGTCGTAGATGAATTCCGCCGGCCGTGTCGAATTTGCCAGGATCCCGCCGACGGTGCCGGCGACGAGATAGACGAAGTCAGGCCGGTTGGCGCGAAACCAGTAGTTCACCGCCGCCTGATCGCGCAGGTCCAGCTGCTCGCGAGTGGCCGTGAGGGCACTCG
>DATLXP010000010.1:0-8676 GCA_035575695.1 Vicinamibacterales bacterium | reverse complement strand
TCCAGCACAATGCCTTCGATCTGCCCCGTGTTGGCCTGGGTCTGGCCGGACGCTTCGCCCGCCAGCACGAGCGGCATGGCGACGATAAGAAGCAGGCTGCACAGCCGGTGGTGCGCCGCAGCAACAATCTTGAGCATGGATGGGCCCTCGGGCTGGCAGGCCGCTGAAGAATGCCGGCCAGCTAAATACTGGCGTTTTACCATCTTCCATTTACCATTTGCCATTCAATTCTCGCCGTTACCGATGGACGGCGTTGCGATCCTGGCCTATAAGTAATCAATGCCCCTTACGAGCGGGAAGTAGCCGGTGGTCGCTCTCGCTGTCTACGGTGTCATGAGCGCTGTCGCCTTCTTCTTGTACTGGAGCGACAAGCGGCGGGCTGGGCGTCGTGGGGAGTGGCGCACGTCTGAAGCGATGCTGCATGGCGTGGAATTGCTCGGGGGATGGCCGGGTGCGTTGATTGCCCAGCGCGCCTTCAGGCACAAGCTGCAGAAGACGTCCTACATGATTGTGTTCTGGGCCATCGTCGCGCTCCACGCTGCGGGGTGGCTATGGTGGTCGGGGGCGATCCACGCCCAGACCCCCCAGAAGCATACCGTCGAGCGCCAGGCGGCAGCAGCCGCTGCGTAAACTTCTCGCCCGCGCTATCCTATCCGGCCTGTGGTTCGGCACGAATCCGTGGCGCGTCGGGTCACTGCTCGTTCATTCATTTCTCGCGAGGCCACCCATGAAACGAATCGTTCTGGTTTTGCTCCTGCCGCTCGTGCTTCTCGGCGCCGAGCGTGTTGCCACCCAATCCGCCCAGCCCCGGCCGCTGCGCATCCTCGCGTTCGGAGCGCATCCAGACGACGCGGAGCTGAAGATGGCGGGGGTCGGCGCCTTGTGGGCGGCGCAGGGGCACAAGGTCAAGCTGGTCGCGATGACCAACGGCGACGTCGGACATTTCTCCCAGGCGGGCGGGCCGCTCGCGCGTCGCCGCACGGCCGAAGCGGCGGCGTGCGGCCGCATTCTCGGCACCGAGAGCCAGGTGCTCGACATCCACGATGGCGAGCTGATGCCGTCGCTCGAGAACCGGAGGACCGTGGCGCGCCTCATCCGCGAGTGGCAGGCCGACATCGTGATGGGCCACCGGCCCTACGACTACCACCCCGATCATCGCTACACCGGTGTGCTGATGAACGACGCCGCCGTGCTCGTGGCCGCCGCGTTCTTCGTGCCGGACACGAAGGAGACCCCCCGCAACCCGCTGTTTATGTATTTCTCCGACGGCTTCCAGGATCCGATCGCGTTCAAGCCGACGATCGTTGTCTCGATAGACGATGTGGCGGAGAAGAAGTGGGCGTGCGTGTCGGCGATGCCGTCGCAGTTTGCGGACAAGGACTCATGGGGCGGTCGCACGCGGCCCAACGTGCCGGCGGGGGAGACGGAGCGCGCCGCGTTTCTGCTCGATGCGATCAAGCAGCGCAGCGCGGCGCTGGCCGATCAGTACCGCGAGCAGCTCGTCGCGGTGTACGGCGAGGAGCGGGGTCGCAAGGTGCGCTATGCCGAGGCCTTCCAGGTCAATCAGTACGGGCGCCAGCCGTCGATGGAGGAGTTGAGGCAGATGTTTCCGATCGGGAGCCGCTGACGCTCCGTCTATCTGGTTCGACCCCAATCATCCACTCGGCGATCGGCCGCATCTCGAACACCGGCCCGCAACGTGTCCAGTTCCTGTGTTCCGTACAGGCGTCCTCGAAGGAACACGCTGACAATGCGCTTCGTGTGTGAAATATCTGTCGTGGGATCCTGATCGAGCAACACCAGGTCGGCGATCTTGCCGCGCTGCACGGTGCCAATTGAATCGTCGAGCCCGAGAAACGCGGCGGATCGTCCCGTCGCCCGCGCTATCGCCTCCGATGGTGTGAGCCCGATCTCCCGCACCATCAAGGCGATCTCGTCATGCAGGGAGAAGCCTGGAAAGATGTTGAGCGCGGCCACGTCGGATCCAGCCAGGAGATCCATTCCGGCCTCGTGCATCTCACGCAGATCACGTCGGACGATGTCGTTGTAGATCTTCCGAAGCGCCGCCGTGCGCTCGTCAGATGCTTCGCTGACCTGCTCACGCCAGTCCTGCACCAGATAACGGGACAGGTACGCGCGACGGGGGTCAATGGTCCCCCGGTCATCCTGGACCATGGCCTTCAACTGGGCGATGGGCGGGAAGGTGGTCTCGAACAGCGTGACGAGGGTCGGCACGCCTGGCACGCCGCGAGCCGCGAACTGACGCCAGACAGCCATGCGATTCTCTCGAGAACCCTCCATGGAAGGATAGAACGCGTGATCGATCCCTCCCTGGCCCGCGTCGAGCACCACCTGCGGCGGGATGCCGGACACATGTCCAACCAATCGCAGACCGTGAGCCCTGGCGGCGGCATTCAGGGCCTTGTAGGTCTCTTGATTTTCGATCGTGCGGATCTTGAGAAAATCGACCTCCCGGCTCGCGAGGTCAGCGACGATGCGGCGAGCGGCCTCGGGAGATCCAACACCGATGCGCGTGCGCTCGAACGGCTCGACGCGCTCCTCAGGCGGATCCTTCCGCATGCGCTCGATGTTCCGGGTCGATTCCAGATACGGTCCCGCGATAACCATCCGGGGTCCGACGCGGGTGCCGGCGTTGACGTCCCGACGCCAGCGAAGCAGCTCCTCGAGGTCTCCGCCCATGTCGCGGACGGTCGTCACCCCGTTTGTGACGAAGAGTCCGAGCGCGGACCCGCGAGCCTTCGAGAGGTGAACATGAAGGTCGATGAGACCCGGCATCAGGAAGCGACCGCGTCCCTCCAGGATCGTCGTGCCCCTCGGCACGACGACGTCCGCGGCGGGGCCGATCGCCGCGATGTGTTCACCGCGAATGAGGACGGTCTGCGCGGGAATCGCCGCCGTCCCGTCTCCGACGATGACGTTGACGTGGCGAATGGCGATGGAGGCCGGCGGCGGGGGTGAGACCTGTGCTCCCACGATGCCGCTCAACAGTCCGACCACGCAGCAGATCCAGCGCATCCAGTCTCCTCGGTGACGAGAAGCATCCGTCGCCTGTTTCGTCTCCAGCATCCTAACAGTCGGGAACCTCAGGAAGGCCTGCTGACGTCTGTCCCTCGGATGGCGATCATCCAGAACACCCACGCTGACATCGTCCCGAGCACGGATCCGATCACGATCAGGGGGAGAAATCCGGCGACGATTTCGAGGGGTGGACTGAGATGGTACGAGATCGTGCCTCCGATGATGTGCAGCACGGTGAAGTAGAGCGCGGCGAGGGCGATCGCGATCACCGGTACGTTGCCGAGCGCGATGCCAACGGCGACGGTTTGCGTGAGGGAGATCGGGCCGCGCTTCCTGAGCCGGGAGAACGCGGGCACCGCACCGCAGAGGGTGACGAGCAGCGCCGCCACGCCGGTGATGACGGCGAAAGACATTGCCGCAGCCTGAGGATTGTCGAGACGTCCGGGTCGCCCGGTGACATACCAGAAGAGCGGAGACACGACCAGCGCGCTGGCGGCGTTCACGAAGGGCAGAATCGGAAAGGCCGCGAATACGCGCGCGGCGCTCGGCGTGGACGTCCGCAGCATCTCGACCGTGGTCATCACCGGCCATTATGCGCCCGCGGCGATGTTCCAATCCCGCGCACGCACCGCAAGCCTGATCTGGTGTCGACTCGTCGCTCTTCAGCGTTCGATGAGCAACGCGTGAGATGTGGGTGAGACACGCGCTACCTGCGGCCTGGCTTCGCGAAAGCCTCCGCGATTCTCCGTGCAATCGACGCCGTGTCCGCGAACGCGGTGTTCGACAGCACGGACACGACGATGCCCTGCCTGGGAAACGTGATGAACGATCCCACGACTCCGCCCATCACCTCCCCGTCGTAGCCGACCACGGGCGTCTGTGCACCCGGCAGTTCCACGGTCTCGAGGTCCCAGCCAAGACCGTAACCCGTCTCCTTCCCTGAGGGCAGCCGCTGTGGCGCCTGGAGTAGCTGTACCGTGGCGCGCTGCAGCAGCTTGCCGCCGTTGATCGCCATGACGAAGCGCACCAGGTCGGCGGGGGTGGACACGAATGCGGCGGAACCCGCGAAGCACGACAGGTCGACTTCCCGCCCTTCGTCCGGACCGTAGCGCGGATCCGCCGAGAACCTCGGGAAGTAGAACATCGCCCGGTCCGGACTCGGCTCCGTCGGCGATTCAGCGGCCGTATCGTTCATGCCCAGGGGCTCGAAGATCTGCGTGTGCATGAAAGTCGAGAACGGGACCTCTGCAGCGGCTTCGACCGCCGCGCTCACAAGGACCCAGCCGTAGCTCGAATGGCGATACTCGGTTCGCGGCTCGAACAGCAGCGGACGGTCCGCAAAGCGCTGGAGTCCATCGGACGGCCGCGGGCATCGCACGGACTTCTCATCGTCTCGCACCTGCACCGGCTCCTCGTCACCGGCGTCGCTGCTGAGGCCCGCCAGATGCCCCATCAGCTGGCGCATCGTCACGGGCCACTGCTTCTTCGGGAAGGCAGGCACGTACGCTTGAATTTCGTCATCGAGATTCAGACGGCCCTTTCTCCAGCAGCATGCCCACGGCGACCGAGGTGAGTGCCGTGGAAGCCGTGCCGATCCTGAACTGCACGTCGGGCGTGACGGCCACGCGGTTGGACAGATGCGCCCAGCCAAAGCCTTCCGTCCACACGATCTCTCCACCGGCCCCGACCGCCACCGACACTCCCGGCAGGTTCTGCCCGGCCGCACTCTCCCGGACGATCTGCCGCGCCTGCTCCACGGCGCCCGTCCATTTCTGCGGTGGAGCCACGTGCATCACGGACGGCACGTTCTGCGGGTTCTGGTGGAGGGGCTTCGATGTCGCGCCAACGTAGAGAAACAGCCCCGCCACAAAGACAGCGACCAGGCAGACCCCCAGGCCGAGCAGTCCGAGCCCTTTCTGTTTCCAACTCATCGGCTCACGCGTTGTCATGGTTGGAAGGACGACCGGGTGCATCCGCAAGTTCTCACGGGGCGTGAGCGTTGGGTGAGATTCCGGTGAGGCCGGGGAGAAGCGGCTCAGGCGCGGCGGATGTGGGCGTTCTGCGAGCCCGGCGAACGGCGCATGAGGCCGGACGCGAGTCCGAGGCCGAATGTAGCCGCTTCGCCGAACGCCAGGATCGCGCTCGACAGCGGACCGAATCCGGCTCGCCGATCAGCCTCCCGAGGGGCGCCAGAGTCGCACGAGACCCTTCTGCCGCGTCGGCGATCGCGTGGATGGTGCCGCCGACGAGGGGATATCCGGCGAGCGTGAGCGCGAGCCCGGCCAGTCCGCACAGGACCGCGATGACGAGGGTCGGGCGCAGACGACGCTCGCCACGCGGCCCCGCCATGTCCCCATCAGGGGGCCTGGTCGCGATCGCGTAGCCTGCTCCCGCGGCGCCCCCGATCGTCAGGCCCTCGAGACCGCCACCGACGTCGACGTCGAGGCCCAGGAGGGCGGCGAGACCCCATCGAGCCAGCAACTGCACCGCGCCTCCCGCCAGACCGCCGCCGAGCGCGGCGCCGCCGATCAGCGCCACTACGCGGTGTGATCCCGCGTGGGCCTCGGCACGGAAGAGTCCAGCACCGACACCGCCGCCGCCCAGCGCGCCGCAGGCGCCGCCGATGACGGCCAGCACCGGCGCGATCGCGATCGGGGCAGCGCTCCCCGGGGCCGCCGCGACAATCAGCCCGCCGAGGCCCCCGGCTGCGATACTGGCGAGCGCGCCGCCGGCCGATGCGTCGCTCCATCGGCGGGCGGCCGTGGCCGGTTCGAGCCGCGGTTCGACGCCGTCTACGAGATCGAATCACAACGGTTGGCCTTGGCCTCCGGGCGATCGTATCAGTCTCGTGGTGAAATGACTGAATGCGCCTGCGCCTACAACTCGTCGCGTTCGGGTTACTGCTGCTTGCTGTCAGCGTCCCCGCGCATCAGTCAGCACTGGACACAGCGCAGCAGGTCACCAACGGCGTCCTGCTTTACCGGCTCGACGATCCCGCGCTGCTCAGCCCGGAGGGCCCTGTTGCCGTGCAGGCCATTCGCCTTGACCCGCGGATCGTCACCCTCGAGATTGGCCGCGCCAGCCATGTAGAACCGGCGCGCGAAACCGTCGAGGCCATCGCCGCGCGACGGCCAGGCGCCATCGCCGCGATCAACGGCGGATTCTTTTCGCTCGAGACCGGCAAGCCGACCGCCTTTCTGAAAACGGACGGGCGCGTCGTCTCGGGCACGAGCCGTCCGCGCGGCGCCGTCGGCATCGACGACCGCCGTGGCGTCACGACGCTGCTCTTCGATCGCGTGGCCGTCACCCGCACGCCCGGCAGACGCCCCGGCTACAGACCGCTCCTCAGCTCATCCCCCCACGACTGGTCCCGAGTGCCGCACGCGATCAGCGGCGCCGGATTACTGGTGCTCGGCGGGCGCGAATTCAGGGAATGGACCGATGAGCGGATCGCCGCCGGGTTCCAGACGGCGCGACATCCGCGGACGGTGATCGGCACCGACGCGAAGGGTGCGATCTGGCTGATCACCGTCGACGGCCGCAACCCCTCGCTCAGCCTGGGGATGTCGTTCGGGGAGCTGCAGCGTCTCTCGAAGCGACTTGGCCTGCGCTCGGCGCTGAACCTCGATGGCGGCGGGTCGACGACGATGTGGGTTGGAGGACGGATCGTGAATCACCCGTCCGATCCTGCAGGGCCGCGCAAAGTGAGTGACGCGATTCTCGTCGTCCCGCGGCGGCGCTAGGCAAGCCAGCACGCTTGGAAGGACGCGCCCCCTGCGCCGTGCCTTGGGCTGGGGTCTGAGAACGGAGCTGCGTGGCCAGCTTGAAACAGGTTTCTCGCTGGTGCCATAATCGCCCGTCTTCGGGTAGGAGGGGAAATGCGCTACGTAATCGTCGCCGTTCTGCTGGTGGTCTCGCCGGTGCAGGCCCAGGACGCGCATCAGCACGGCGAGGCGGGGAAGCTCGGCACGGTGAAGTTCGCCAACTCGTGCAGTGCGGACGCGCAGCCCGCGTTCGCGCGCGGCATGACGCTCCTGCACTCGTTCGAAATCGGGCAGGCGATGGACGACTTCAAGACGGTGGTCGAGAAGGATCCGTCCTGCGGGATCGCGCTCTGGGCGACGGGGCTGGCGCAGTGGGGCAATCCCTTCTCGGCCGCGCTTCGGCCGGCGCAGCAGCTCGAGGCTGGACGCAAGACCCTGGAGCGCGCGACCGCCGCCGCGGCGAAAACGCCGAGAGAGCGGGGCTTCATCGCCGCGGCCGCGGCCCTGTACGACAAGTTCGAGACCGTCGACCAGCGCACGCGGCTGCGCGCGTATCGCGACGCCATGGGCACGCTCGCGGAAGAGCACCCCGACGATCCGGAAGCATCGGCCTTCTACGCCCTGGCCCTCGCGGCTGCGGCCGATCCGGCCGACAAGACCTATGTCGATCAATTGAAGGCGGGCGCGATTCTCGAGAGGCTGTGGCGGGCGCAGCCCGAGCATCCGGGGATGGCGCACTACATCATCCACAGCTACGACGTGCCCGCGCTCGCGCCGCGGGCCGTCGACGCGGCGCGGCGATACGCGAAGATTGCGCCCGACGCGCCGCACGCGCTGCACATGCCCTCCCACACCTTCACGCGCCTCGGCTACTGGCAGGATTCGATCGATACCAACATCATGTCGGCCGCGGCGGCGCGGAGGATCAACGCCACCGGTGAAGAGCTGCACGCCGTCGACTACCAGACCTACGCCTACCTGCAGAGCGGCCAGGACGCGGCGGCCCGCCGCGTCGCCGATGCAGTGGCGGAGATTCTGTCGCGCCGGGGGCCGGTCACCCAGGGTGCGGCGCCGTCCTCCGCGGGCGTGTTTGCGGTGGCGGCGATTCGGGCGCGCTACGCGCTCGAGCGCGGCGCGTGGGCCGAGGCCGCGCGGCTGGAGCCGCGCACCACGCCGTTTCCGTACGCGGACGCGCTGACCTGGTTCGCCAAGGCGATGGGCGCGGCGCGGATGCGGGATGTTCCAGCGGCGAAGGCCGCCGTCGACGAGCTGCAGAAAGCGCTCGACCGCACGATCGAAGCGAAAGAAGCGTACTGGGTGGAACAGCTCAACATCCAGAAGCTCGGCGCGGCCGCATGGCTGGCCCTCGCCGAGGGCCGCACCGCCGAAGCGCTCACCGCGATGCGCGAGGCCGCGGAGCGCGAAGACAGGACCGAGAAGGCGGCCATTTCACCGGGGCCGCTGGCCCCGGCTCGCGAGCTGCTCGGGGAGATGTTGCTCGAGGTGAAGCAGCCGACGGAAGCGCTCGCCGAGTTCCGAAAAACAATGGCCAAGGAGCCGAACCGGTTCCGCGCGCTGGCAGGGGCCGCCGCGGCCGCCGCGCAGTCGGGCGACCGCGCGGCGTCGCGAACCTATTCCCAGCAGCTCGTGACGATCGCCGCGAAAGGCGACACCCCGGGCCGCCCCGAGCTCGAAGCCGCCCGCGCAGTCAAATAGCCCCGCGGTCAGGCGCTGTTTACTGACGGCGCAGATTCACAGGCGTGTTGGGCTCGACACGCACATCGTTGAGCTGCACAGTACGCCTCACCGTGGCTTCCCCCGTCACCTTGACGATCGCCACGTGCGCCTTCGTCAGCCACGTGGGGACCTGACC
>DATLXP010000009.1:0-8632 GCA_035575695.1 Vicinamibacterales bacterium | reverse complement strand
GAAGACTCGCGTGCCGCGGATGTCGATTTCCCGATGGGCCTTCCCCTGCGCAGTGGCCAGTCGACCAGTGTGCCGATCGACCTGTCCATCAGTTTCTCCGACCTGCCGGGGATGGCCAATGTCCTGAGGCGCGCTGTCGGGCGTCAGCCGCTCGCCTATCACCTCGAGGGGACGATCGGCGTCAATGCAGGACAGCTCGGCCAGCCGACCTTCGGGCCGATGACGCTCGTGAGGGGCGAGATGCGGGGAATACAATGAGCACGTTCGACGTGCGATGTGCGACGTGCGCACGTTCGATGTGCTGACGTGCCACGGGCGGACGTGCCACGTGCTGGGGGGGTGAATGCGGTTATTGAGTGTGGTTGTTGTGGCTGGCCTCGTCCTGACCGGCGACGTGTTCGCGCAAGGTGGATTGTCCGCCGACGAGAAGGCGCTCGTGGCGTTCGTCGACAAGAACAACGCGTCGGCGCTGGCGCTGCTCGAGAAGGTCGTCAACATCAACAGCGGCACCCAGAACCACGCGGGCGTGCGCGAGGTCGGCCAGGTGTTCCGGCAGGAGCTCGACGCGCTCGGGTTCAAGACCGCATGGGTCGACGGCGCGCCGTTCAAGCGCGCGGGGCACCTCGTCGCCGAGCATCGGACCGCGGGGCCGAAGATCCTCCTGATCGGGCACCTCGACACCGTCTTCGAAGCCGACAGCCCGTTCCAGAAGTTCGAGCGCGCCGACGGCCAGTTTGCACGGGGCCCCGGAATCATCGACATGAAGGGGGGCAACGTCATCATGGTGCAGGCGCTCAAGGCCCTCGCGTCGACCGGCGCGTTGAAGGGCATGAACGTGACGGTCGTGATGACGGGCGACGAAGAGGATTCCGGCGAGCCGCTCAGCCGCGCGCGCGAGGCCCTGGTGAACGCGGCCAGGGGAGCGGCAGTCGCGATTGGATTCGAGGATGGTCCTGGAGATCCGAAGACCGCGGTGGTTGCGCGACGGGGCACCACCAGGTGGACGCTGCGCGTGAAAGGCCAGCCGGCGCACTCGTCCCAGATCTTCCGTGGAGACATCGGTTCCGGGGCAATCTTCG
Source organism: Vicinamibacterales bacterium (assembly GCA_035575695.1). GTDB lineage: Bacteria > Acidobacteriota > Vicinamibacteria > Vicinamibacterales > 2-12-FULL-66-21 > JACDCA01. The sequence goes on along the minus strand of DATLXP010000009.1, from coordinate 7,553 downwards.
AGGCCGCGCGGATCCTCAACGGCTTCCTCGAGAAGATGGCGGGGGAGCCGCATCTCACGTTCAACCCGGGCACGATCGTGGGCGGCACGGCTGTCGAGTTCGACGGCGTACAGGCGCGCGGGACGGCGTTCGGAAAGACCAACGTGATTGCCGAGCACGCGGTCGTCGCAGGGGACCTGCGCACGCTGTCGCTCGAGCAGCTGGCCAGGGCGAAAAAGACCATGGAGTCCATCGTGGCTGCCTCGGCGCCGCATGCGTCGGCGTCGATCACGTTCGATGAGGGGTATCCACCGATGTCGCCGACCGCCGGCAACTACACGCTGCTCGCGATGTACGATCAGGCCAGCAAGGGCGTCGGGGCAGGACCGGTGGCCGCCGTCAACCCCGATCGAGCCGGTGCAGCCGACGTGTCGTTCGTGGCGGCGGAGGTCAAGATGATCCTCGATGGTGTTGGCCTGATGGGTCGCGACGATCACACCGTCAAGGAGACGGCCGACCTGGCGACGCTCCCGTCGCAGACCAAACGTGCAGTTGTGCTGTTGCATCGCCTGGCGAAGCGGAAATGACGGCTGCCGCCCGCCCTTGCAGGCGACGCAACTCAGACCAAGCTCGACAAAATACCCAGATGAGGTAGAGACGGCATGATTTCCGCATGACCTCAGGTTGGAGGAGCGGAAACATGAAGCGACAGATGGCGGCGTCGACATTGGTGATTTGCCTGGCGACGGTGGCGTGGGTCACTGGACAGACCAAGGTGACTGCCCCGAAGAACAAGTACACCCCCGCGCAGGACGTGCAGTTAGGGCGCGAAGCGGCGGCGGAGGTGTCAAAACAGCTCCCACTCCTCAACGACGGGAACGTCGAAAACTACGTGGAACGGCTCGGCGCGAGCCTCGCGGAGAATATCCCTGCGGAGTTCCGGCACAACGAGTTCCGTTACACGTTTGACGTCATCAACCTGCGCGAGATCAACGCGTTTGCGTTGCCTGGGGGGCCGATGTACGCGCACCGCGGCATGCTCGAGAAGGCGGGGAGCGAAGGTGAGATCGCCGGCGTGCTCGCGCACGAGATCAGTCACGTCGCGCTGCGGCACGGAACCGCGCAGGCGTCCAAGGCGCAGAAGTACCAGATGGGGCAAATGGGGGCGGCCATCCTGGGCGCCATCATCGGCGGACGCACGGGCGGCGTCGTGTCCCAGGTCGGGCAGTTTGGTTTCGGCACGGCGTTCTTGCGCTTCTCGCGGGACTACGAACGCCAGGCGGACCTCCTCGGTGCGCAGATCATGGCCCAGGCGGGCTACGACCCGCGGGCGATGGCGTCCATGTTCCGTACGATCGAACGGGAAAGTGGTCCGGGCGGACCCGAGTGGATGAGCAACCACCCGAATCCAGGCAACCGGTCGGAATACATCACGCGTGAGGCCGCGTCCCTTCGCGTGGCGAATCCGGTGAACGACACGCGTAATTTTCAGAATGTCCAGGCGAGGCTCCGGCAGATGTCGCCCGCGCCGACCACGGAGGAGGTGGCCCGTCGCGGTAACCCCGGCGGGTCTCGCGGCGGTGGCGGGAGCGACAGAAGCGGCCCGGCGCCGACCGGTCGAGTGGCGGCGCCATCGACCCGGTATCAGACCTACAACGAAGGAGACATCTTCCGCATCAGCGTCCCGTCCAACTGGGCGGAAATCGCAAGCGAGAGCGCGGTGACGTTTGCGCCACAAGGGGGGTATGGTGCGATCAACAACCAGAACGTGTTCACGCACGGCGTCCAGGTGGGCATGGCGCGCAGCGAGAACCACGGGCTGGAGGAAGCGACCAACGAATTGATTGCGTCGCTGGCGCAGTCGAACCCGCGTCTGGCGAGGGGCGGCGGCTCGACGCGCGGCACGCTCGGCGGGCGTCCGGCGCTCCGCACGATTCTCGCGAATATTTCAGATGCGACAGGCGGCCGCGAGGGGATCCTTCTCTACACTGCGCTGCGGACCGACGGATCGCTGTTCTACATGGTGGGCGTCTCGCCGGAAGAGGAGTTCCGCGCGTATCAGCCGGTCTTCAACAAGGTAGCCGGATCGATCCGGTTCACGCGGTAATTCAATAGGGGACAGCCACCATTTGCCTAATGGTGGCTGTCCCCTTCATTTCAGGTCAAATGGTGGCTGTCCCCTACTTGGGGGACGGCGGTGAAGGGTCGCCTGTTCGTAGCTATAGGCGAGCCTGAACAACGTCGACTCGGACCACGGGCGCCCAAAGAAGGTCACCCCGGCCGGTAGCGTCCCCCCGACGGTATATCCCATCGGGACGTTGATCGCCGGAAACCCCGTGGTTGGCGAGAACACCTGGCTGTTGTCCCCGTGGGGTGTATTGAGATCCCCGATCAATCGCGGGGGATTGCTCCAGGTCGGATACACGAACGCGTCGAGCGCGTGCAGGTCCATCGCCTTCAGAACAGCGGCCCGGAATGTCTCACGGTAGGCCGCCTCCGCTGTGCACGCCGGTGACTCCAGGCCGTGCTCCGTCCCTGCCTGCGCCCGCACCAGCCTCAACTCGACGGACGGGTGAAACCTGCGCTCGGATGATCTCCTCCAGACTCTTTACCGGGACTCGATCGCCAAGCGTCGCCAGGTAGTGGTTGATGTCGTGCTTGAACCCTCCGCCACTCCCAGACCCTTGCGGCCGGCGGATCAGATCGAGCCCTTCGACCCTGGCGGGATCGACGATCACCGCGCCCGCCTTTTTCATATCGTCGAGCGCGGCCATGAACACCTTCACGACGTCCGGGGAGGTCGAGTCGCGCTCATATGCCTGGCGCAACACGCCCACGCGCGCTCCTTTCAGCCCGCTCTTCACGAGCGCCGCCCGATAGTCGGGGACCGTCGCAGGACGGCCTCCCGGGCGCATGCCTGCCGGCTCGAAGCCCTTCGCGAGCGTGATCGGATCCGCCGGGTCCTCACCGACGATCACCTGGAACACAGCGACGACGTCCTCAACCGTTCTGGCCATCGGACCGGCGATGTCCGCCAGGACGCTGAGGGGCACGACGCCGCCGCGGCTCGTCAGCCCCATCGTCGATCGGATGCCCACGAGCGCCTGATGCGCCGACGGCCCTCGAATGGAGTTGCCGGTGTCACTCCCGAGCCCCACCGCTCCGAGATTGGCAGCCACCGCCGCGGCCGTCCCGCCGCTGGATCCCGCGGTGACGCGATCGAGGGCGTACGGATTGCGGGTGTATCCCGGCAGCAGCGAATTGACGGTTTCATACGGACTGAAGGCCCACTCGGCCATGTTGGACTTCGCGAGCACAACGGCGCCCGCGTCCTTGACGCGCCCGACCTGGAACGCATCACGGCCCGGGTCGAAGTCCTTCAGCGCGAGCGAGCCGGCGGCGGTCTGCAACCCGGTGGTCTCGAAGTTGTCTTTCACGATGATGGGGATGCAGTGGAGCGGTCCACCCAACCCCGACCGCTTCCGTTGCGCATCGAGCTCCGCCGCCCGCTCTCGAGCGTTGGGGTTGATCACCGTGATCGCGTTGATCGCGGGTCCCGTCTCGACCCTCTGGATGCGCTTCACGTAGAAGTCGACCAGGTCCACGCATGTGAGGCGCCCGGTCGTCATCGCCGCGTGGATCTGCGCGATGGTGGCTTCTTCGATAACGAAAGCGGGGGCGCGCCGGGACTGAGGGAAGGATAACGGGACCGCCAGGGCAAGCCACAACAGAATCTTCACGCGGCGTATCTTATACTCACGTTCGTAGTGCTGAGTGCTGAGGAGTTCGACGTTGGAAATCAGGAGTTCATTGCGATGACGTATTACGGCGGCAAGCAGATGGCGGACGCGTTTCGCACGGTCCGGAACAACACGATCGCAATCGCCGAGGAGGTCCCGGCCGAGAAGTACGACTTCCGTCCGGCGCCCGACGTGCGAAGTCTCGCAGAGCAACTGGCCCACCTGGCGGTCGCGCCGCGGGCGCAGACCGCGGTGCATCGTGCCGGTCTGACGTCTCTCGACTTTGCCATGTTCGGCAAGTCCATGGCGGAGGCGGCCGCTGCGGAGCAGGCGTTGCGCACGAAGGAAGACATCGTGGCCGCCCTGCGCGACGAGGGTGAGGCGTTCGCCAGCTTCCTGGAGAGCCTGGACGAGGCGACGCTGCAGGAATCTGTCAACTTCCCGCCCCCCGTTCAACCGTCGGCGAAGACCCGCTTCGAGATGCTGCTGGGCGCCAAGGAACACGAGATGCACCACCGTGGCCAGCTGATGGTGGCCCAGCGGATGCTCGGGATCGTCCCGCACCTCACGCGGCGTCGCCAGGAGATGGTGGCGGCGGCCGGCGGTGGGAAGGCGTAAACGGCGTGACCGTACTGGCCGTGCTCACCGCCTTGCTGCTGCAGGCACCGCCGGCGGCCGCCGCCGCGCCGGTCCAGGCGGAGCTGCCGCCCATCAGAAAGTTTCTGCAGGTCACGCCGGATTTCTGTACCGGCGCACAGCCGCGCGTCGAGCACTTCGCGCAACTGAAGTCCCAGGGCGTGAAAACGGTGCTGAACCTCAGGCAGCCTTCCGAGCATCGTGCCGAGGAGGAGCAGGCGGCGGTCGAACTGGTCGGCATGAAGTACCTCAACATCCCGGTCGCCTACGGGAACCCGACCGACGAGCAGGCGGACGCGTTTCTGAAGATCACCGACGACCCGGCGAACCGCCCGATGTTCGTGCACTGCACGGCGGCGATCCGTGTCGGTGCCTTCTGGCTGATTCGCCGCGTCATGCGGGACGGCATGGCGTGGGATGCGGCTCTCGAGGAGGCCGCGACGGTCGGTCTCGTCGAGGCGCCGCATCTCGAGGCATTCGCGAAGGCCTACGTCGCCTCACACAAGAAATAGCACTACGTACGGGTCGACTCCAGGATCGCGCGGACATGCTCGAGCGTGTCGGCCTCCTCGGCCTTCTTATCGGTCCGCCATCTGAGCATCCTCGGGAACGGGACCGCAATGCCGGACCGATGGCGAGACGACTCGGCGATCCCCTCGAAACCTAACTCGAAGACCTGCACAGGCTCGACGTGCCGGACGGGCCCGAACCGCTCGCGCGTGTGACGACGGATCCATCTGTCCATCTCGGTGATCTCTTCATTCGACAGCCCCGAGTAGGCCTTGGCCACCGGCACCAGCGCGCCCTCGTGCCACACCCCGAAGGTGTAATCCGTGAGCAGGTTCGCGTGTTTCCCGCTGCCCGGCTGCGCATAGATCAGCACGGCGTCGATCGTGTACGGATCGATCTTCCACTTCCACCAGTCACCGCGCTTACGGCCGACGCCGTACACGGACGTGCGCCGCTTGATCATCAGCCCTTCGACGGCACGGGCGCGCGAACTGGCGCGCCGGGCCGCGAGGGCGTCCCACGAATCCGCGTCGATCGTGGGTGATACGCGCAGCACCCCCGCGCTCGGGATCACCGCCTCGAGCAGCGCGCGGCGTTCGGCAAGCGCACGCGGTCGGACGTCCTCGCCTCCAGCCTCGAGAATGTCGTAGGTCATGAACACCACCGGCACCTCGCGCGACATCTGCGCGACCTGCTTCTGGCGTCCGATCCGCTGCTGGAGCGCGGAGAAGGGGAGGGGTCGCTCGTCGCGGAACGCGAGGATCTCTCCGTCGAGCACGGTGCCATCAGGCAGGTGCGTGGCGGCCGCGGACACCTCCGGGAAGCGGTGCGTGATCAGCTCTTCACCCCGGGACCAGAGGTGGACCGCCTCACCCCGGCGGATCAGCTGCGCGCGAATGCCATCCCATTTCCACTCGATCTGCCAGTCACGCGGGTCACCGAGCGCCGCTACCTCACCGTCGAGCGGCGCCGCGAGGCAGAAGGGATACGGGCGCGAACGATCGTCATCGGTGTAGTCGGTCGACAGCACCCGCTCGAACCAGCCCGCAGACGGCGTCCACTCGCCCATCAAACGCGAGGCAATCACCGTTGTCTCGAGCTGCGCCGCCTGGGCGATGGCGCGGACGACGAGCGTGTGGGAGACGCCCACGCGAAACTCGCCGGTGAGGAGCTTGAAGAGGAGGAAGCGCTCCAGGCGGTCGAGCCCCTCCCACCATGCCGCCACGCGTGCCTGTTGCTCGGCGGGCTCCGCGCCACGGAGAGGCAGGATGCGCTGCTCGACCCATTCGGCCAGCGAGTCGGTCGCTGCCGGGGCAGCCAGGGCCGCGCCGGCGCGTTGCCGTGCGTCTGATGGCGGGAGCTGGTCGAGCATCAGCGCCGCGGTCTCGGCGCCGTCGCCCACCACCGCGTAACATTCGCCGAGCAGCCACTCGTCCAGGCCGGTCGCCGCGAGTGTCCACGCGCCGATGGACGCGTGCGGCACGAGCCGCTTCAGTCGTCGTCCAGTGAGGAAAAAGGTCGCCCACGCCGCATCGGCCCGCGGAGCGCGCGCGAAGTACCGCGCCATCGCCTCCACCTTCGCGTTCGTGGAGGTCGTGCTGTCGATCGCGTCGTACAGGCGGGCGAAGTCGCGCATCAGTCCCCGGAAGGTTCTCCCTCCCACGCCGTGCGGATGATGCCGCTCTCGAGCCCGAGCGACGTGAGGTGGCGCGCGAGCGCTTCCGCGTGCCCGTGCGTGGCGAGCACGCGGCTCGCCCCGGTCTCGGCGATCGTATCCAGCAGCGCCGGCCAGTCCGCGTGGTCGGACATCACGAAGCCCTTGTCGTAGGCGCGCTGCCGCCGAACGCCGCGCACGCGCATGAGCCCTGACGCAAAGCCATCCGAGTGCGCGCCGAGCCGCCGCATCCACGGTGTCCCGCGGGCCGACAGCGGCGCGAGCACGAGCTGACCGGCAAATGAGCGTTTCTGGTCCTTCCGTCCCGCCGCGCGCTCGATGACCGGCTGAACGTCCGGCAGCGTAACGCCGGCTTCGCGGTAGGCGTCCATCATGCCGAGCATCATGCCGTGCACGAAGAGCGGTGCGTCAGACACACGCGCGAGCTCGGCGAGAAGCCGCTGGGCCTTGCCGAGGGCATAACAGAAGATCACCGATGCCTTCTCGTCCTGACGGTTGCCTTCCCACCACGACAGGATGTCGGCGATGATCGCGTCGGTGTGATCCCAGCGGTAGATGGGCAGCCCAAAGGTCGATTCGGTGATGAACGTGTCACAACGGACCGGCTCGAACGGCGCGCATGTCGGGTCTGCCGCGCGCTTGTAGTCGCCTCCAACGACCCAGGTGCCGGCCGTGCCGTGGATGCGGACCTGGGCAGAGCCGAGCACATGGCCGGCCGGATGAAAGCTCACACGAACGTCGCCGATCGTCCGGGTCTCGCCATAGGCCATCGATTCGAGAGGGGCCTCAGGGCCGAAGCGCCGGCGGAGCAGTGGAACGCTTTCAGGTGTGCAGAGGTATGCTGCGCTCCCTGGCCGCGCGTGGTCTCCGTGCGCGTGCGTCAACAGCGCGCGCTCGACCGGCTGCCAGGGATCGATGTGGAACTGACCCTCGGGACAGAAGAGGCCTGCTGAGGTTTCCTGCAGCACTGATCAATTCAACCACAAAGTCGCAGAGGTCCACCGACTCGATTC
>DATLXP010000008.1:0-6770 GCA_035575695.1 Vicinamibacterales bacterium | reverse complement strand
GTCGCTGAACAAGGTGAAGACCACGGGTGCGGCAATCGCCGAGGTCGTGAAGGCCAACATTGATCGCCGCAGCGAGCGGTGGGTTCCGGTCTGGTCGCCGGCGGGCGATTGGATTCTCCACGTGGACGATGGCGCCAAGCTGATCTCACCTGACGGAAAGACCACGCGGGCGTTGCGTACCGGCATCGCCACCGCCTACGCCTTTTCGTCTGACGGTCAGACCGTCTACGGCATCCGACCGTCCGGGGCCGGCCGCGCGGAACTGTTCTCGATGAGCGTGGATGGCGGGCTGGAGAAAGTCATCGGCGCGCTGGAGCCCGGGCTGGCCCCGGCCACGGTGCTGAGTCCATCGATGCGCCTCTCACTTGGTCCGGACGGCAAGAGTGTCACGGTATCCAAGTCCACGTCCAGCCTGTGGCTTGCGGAAGGGCTGGCGGCGGTCCTGCGAAAGTAGGGATCTCACTCAGAATCGCCGCCGAGGGCGCCGAGGCTCACGGCTTCGTCACCGGCGTCGGGCCGTCGAAAGCGGACCATCCAGATGTCGACGCTGGCGCTACCGTGACTGAAGTACACGTAGGAACCGTCGGCACTGAGTCGCAGGGCGCTAATTCCTTCGCCGGGAATCGCGAACACCTCGTGCTCGTTTCCTGACACCGAATCGGCGACCCACAGCCGCCCTTGCCGGGTGAACAGGAAGCGCCGGCCATCCGGCAGCCACTGCGGCCGACGTCCTCCGTCGGTGTTGGGAAGGCGCCGGAAGGTGCGGGTGTCGACCGAGTAGACCCACTGACCCGCTGAGGTCGAGCCCCTCAGCAAACGGCCATCGGGGGACCAATCCACCACGTTGAGCGCCCCGCGACGCATTTCTTCCGGCAACGGTGGTAACAGTTCCGGGGCCTTCGAGAAGTCATGGGCATCGTAGACGTAGATTTGCCAAGAATTGATGTCCGAGGCCGCCAGCTTCGAGCCGTCGCGCGAAGGCGTCGGATAGTAGCGGCCTCCTGACGTGGTCAACTGACGCAAGCCGCTGCCGTCGCGATCGACGCTCCACAGCCCGAAAGTGCCGCTGCGGTCGGAGTAGAAGAAAATGCGCCTGCCGTCCGGCGACCATCGGGGCCAGCGGTCCCGAGCGGCGTCGTTGGTGAGTTGTCGCAGCCCGGCCCCGTCACCGGCCATCACATACAGATCCTCCTGCTCGCGTTGCGAGGTCACGACCACGACCTGCCGCCCGTCAGGGCTCACATCGTGCGAACCGAACTCACGGGTGCCGCTGGTCAGCGGCTCGAAGGGTCCCTGCACCGCAGCGGTGCGAAGATCGAACCGCACCCGTGCGACGTGGCTCGTGACAGCCAATGTCGCATACACGCCGAGGCGGCCGTCCGCGGACAGGCTGAAGTCACGGCTGTATGCTGCAGGCAGCGTGAGAGGCTGAGGCGCGCCACTCGGGAGCCCGGTCTCATCGTCGATGGCTATTCGCCACAGGCTCATGCTGCCGGATCGATTACTGAGGAAGTGCAGCCAGCGTCCATCCGGTGACCACACCGGATTCCAGTCAGTGGCCTCATCGGTCGTGACGCGCACCGGCTTGGACCCATCCGCGGCGATCGTCCAAACATCACGGTTGGCGCCGGAAAATTGCTTCGAGTTTCCCTGGACCGGCAAGGCCCAGAAAGCGATGCGGCGGCCGTTTGGCGAGACACGCGGCTGCATCGCGTCACCCGCAAACAGGAGGTGCGGTTCGCCGCCCTTGGCCGCGACTGCCCACAGCTCGCTCACCGCTCCCGCGCGTATTTCGACCGCACCCAGCGCTTCGCTGGTGAACACAAGCTGCTGCCCATCCGGAAACCACGCGGGCTGAAACCCGCGCTGGGTCAGGCGCCGCACGGATTCGCCTGTCCGGCCCATGATGAAAATGCCCCCGCCGTCGCGATCCGACCCAAAGGCAATCGAGTCGCCGTCGGGCGAAAAGACAGGCGTGGAGTCCGCAGCCGGTGAATCTTTTGTCAGGTTGATCGATGTCTGTCCCGTCGTGGCCTGCAGGTAGACGTCCTCGTTGCCAGCCGCACTGCTGACATAGACCAGCCACTTGCCATCGGGCGACAGGGACGGGGTGCCTGACACGCCCGGCTGCGTCGTCAGACGGCTGAATGTCATGGCAGGGATCGCGTCTTGTGCAGGGCCTTGCCCGCGCCTGACCAGCGCGATCCCGGTCGCGAGCGCCGCCCCGGCCGCGAACACTGCGAGGACGATCAGGGCTCGAACTGCAGGCGATCTTCGCGGCACGATCGCGACGACTTGGTCGCCCGACCCGGATGCGGCCTGATCCAGCTCGAGGCGAGCGTCGCCAATATCGCGGAGCCGGCGTTTCGGCTCGCGTTCCAGCGCGCGCGCGAGGACGCGACGAACGCCTGCAGGCGTCTCCGTCGGCAGGGCTGTCCAGTCGAACTCGCGCGTCAGGACGGCCGCGATGGTGTCGCTCAACGTTTCGCCAGCGAACAGGTTGCGGCCGGTGAGCATCTCGTAGAGGACGACGCCGAAGGCCCAGATATCGGCGCGCTTGTCCACCACCTTCCCGCGCGCCTGTTCCGGTGACATGTAGGCGGCGGTGCCGAGGATGAGGCCGGTCTCGGTGGCGTGAAGCGACAACGTCGGCGAATTCATCGCCGCCGAGGACGAACCTGCCGAAGCGTCCGTGGCCTTGGCCAGACCGAAGTCGAGCACCTTGACTGTGCCGTCGGGCCGGACCTTGATGTTCGCCGGCTTCAGGTCGCGATGGATGATGCCATGATCGTGCGCGGCTTCGAGTGCCTCGGCGATCTGGCGTGCTATCGGTAACGCCTCGTCGATCGGGATTGGCCTCTGAGCGATCCGATCGGCCAGCGTCGGCCCTTCGACCAGCTCCATCACCAGCGCGTGCGTCGTCCCTGAATCTTCGAAGCCGTGGATATGCGCGATGTTCGGGTGATTCAGCGAGGCAAGGACCTGCGCCTCGCGGCGAAAGCGCGCGAGCCGATCGGGATCACCCGCGAGCGATTCGGGCAGCACCTTGAGCGCAACGTCGCGATTCAGCTTCGCGTCACGCGCGCGGTAGACCTCGCCCATCCCACCCGCGCCGATGGGCTCGAGGATCTCGTAGGGACCGAGACGGGTGCCGGGGGTCAGAGACATGGAGGAGGCGATGATACCCCGTCCGCGCACTCGCGCCCCACCGTCTTCGGCGACGATATCCTCGCCGCCGCAATTTCGATCGCCTGCTGCATCCAGCCACACGCTCATGACCCAGGGCGAGAGTTATCGATTGCGCCAGAAGAAGAAGGTCGGCCTGCTAGGCCGTGCGCCACGGAACGACGGCTGATCATGGAACGTGGTCAGCTTATCCTGTCGCTTGACACGTCCCGATGTTCCCAAAACATCCGTTTTGAGACCACTTGGCCGTATCAACTGGGGGTCACAAACAGGCGAGGATCACGGCCGTTTTCCGGCACGGTGAAGCAGGATTGCGGAACGCGTACAGTGTGGCCTTCCAAGAGCAGGCCGAAGGACGTACAGACCAATCGTCCCTTGGCTTTTCTTATGTTGCGGCACATTTCCTTAACGGTTCGCTGACGCTCGAAGCATCGATCAGACCGAGCGAGCCGGTCATGTCGCACGGGACTACGACGACCGGTGTCTTGCTCAAGCCAAGACCGGTCGAGGCATAGTGCCGGTGAAGGCCGTCGTGGAGCCGCGATAGGTGATCTCCCGCGATCACCCGGGCGAACGCACAGCTCGTGCTACCATCCGCGCCATCTGATGGCCGAGCCGCACGTCGACCTCTCGGACGACCTCACCATCATCCGGATTGCGTACGTCCCCGGCACACTGGACCCTGCTCGTGTCTTCCGAGCCATGGCCGGTCTGATCGATGCCTTCCATCGCATCGACCGTCATCTGGCGCAGACCGTTTCGGTCACAGTTGAGCCGCTCGTCGTTTTGGAGCGTGTCGAGGCCGGATCAATACGGGCGATACTCCGCACGATCCTTACCCAAGTGCCAGACGACGCGCTTCAAAATCTCGATCTCCGACCCATCCTCGGTCAGTATCTTGTGCGCGGTAAACATCGCCTCCTCGAATGGGCAGACGGCAAACAGCGGGTGCCGTCCTTGCCGGAAGTGAAAGAATTGCAACAGGAACTGCGCCGTCAGGCCCCGCAGACGATGACGGATCGGTTACTCCCGCCTGCAGTCGTCCCGACGGAAGATCTGTTGTGGGATTTGGAGGCTCTGTCCCGAGCGGTCGCACACTTGAAAGGGGGAGACTCCGCGGAGTTCATCTCGCGCCGGGACCAGACTCGCATCGAGACCCGGCTCGTTGTCACTCGCGAAGACATCGAATCCCTTTTGACACAGGAGATGGTGACGTCCGAAAACCAGATGCTGCTGCTCGTGAAGAAACCCGACTACCTTGGCAACTCGATGTGGGAGTTCCGGCTGGGCGAGAAGAACATCGACGCCAAGATGATGGATGAATTATGGCTGGAACGATTCCGGCGTTCCGAGATTCCACTCCGCCCTGGAGATGCGCTCCGTGCACGGGTCAAGACGGAGATCGCACGTGGATTCGAAGGAGAGGAAGTATCGGTGAAGTACTACGTTTTGCGTGTCAGCGGCGTCGTTCACGACGCGAACCCGCATCAGGGTGACATGCTAGGTTAATAGGCCAGACATCGGCAACGGTCTTGCCGGAACTAGCCTTTGTGAACGCCTGCCTTTCTGTTCCCGCGTTTTGGCGAAACCCACCACGTGCAGGGACAGGATCACGGTCGGCGGCGCGGAACCATTGCCTTCCGAGCACCCTGCGTTAAATGTTGGGTTGTCGGGGGGCTGCGAGGCTCCACGCTTTCCGGGCCCGGTGTATCTGAGACGCCGATACCCGCAGTTCACGGGCCGCCACCCGCATCGACAGTCCCGCAACTGACTCAAGCTCCCGGGCGGTAATCCGGCGAGGTGGTCGCCCGAGCCGCTTGCCTTGTCGGCGGGCCCGGGCCAACCCGGCGGCGGACTCGCTCCTGAATTCTGGAGCGCTCAAATTCCGCGAACGCGCCAAGCAGATGCAACTGCAACCGCCCAGCAGGCGTCGTGGCGTCGAGACCTTCGTTGAGCGAGATAAACCCGACACCGAGCGCCTCCAGCTCCTGCAGGACGTTCAGCAGGTGACGCAGGCTACGCCCCAGCCTGTCCAGTCTCCAGCACACCACCACGTCGAATTGACGCTGGCGGGCGGCCTTCAAAAGATCGTCGAGCCCGGGGCGTCGGTCCTTCGAACCCGATACCCCGCGATCTTCGTAGACGGTCGGCTCCCTCCAGCTCCGGCGCTGGATATACTCCGTCAGATCGTGGAGCTGGTTGTCGACGTTTTGATCGAGCGTAGAAACGCGGACGTAGATTGCGGCTCTCATCGGCGCCCCTCCCTAATCCAATCACCTGACAAGGCGGTCAACGCCTCGTGTCCCTCTTCCGTCAGGACGAACCCGTGGTGCGTGGGTCGGCCATCGCGGGGAATGCGATGTCGTACGATCAGGCCGGCCTTCTCAAGGCCCCGCAGGACTCGTGCGAGCGAACGGAGGCCATTCTCCCAAGAGCCATACCCCGATTCCCACGCGCAGCAGAGAAACAACCACCCGAGGTCGTAGGGGTCACTCGTGGGGGCCCGGCGATCGATGAAGATCGCCTCGACCCGGTCGTCGTCATCCTCAGCGGCGTGGTGGGAGTTTTCAGGATCGAATGGATCGGGAGTCGACTCGTCAGGATTCTGCGGATTGGTCACGGTACCCTCCAGAGGGAAGGCACCCAGAGGCCGGGGTCTACCCGGCTGGACCTCGTGTTGCCGCTATGCGGCCACATCTGCGCTGGGTTGCGCGTAGCACCTTGCCAGTCCGGGCAGGTTGCCGGGCTCACCGCGTCGGGTGAACCGCTCTGAATGCACCTCCATTATAACTCGGCTAGCGCCGCGTTTCGGAAATAGCTTCGGCCTGAACCGTTGAGACCTGTCGGCGCTGTGCGGTGAGAGCTGCCGGACCATGGGCCAGCGAGGATTCTCGGGTCCTGCGGCCTGAATGCGCTGCAGCCGACGAGCCGCGCTCAGCTCGCAAAGCTTGGAGCACGGAAGCGCAGGCGGCGTGGCTGAAATCGCAGAAATCCGAACGCCGGGCCGGAGATCGGCTGGCAGGGTTGTTCCAGCGACCCGCACCTATGTCGACCAGCGCAATGGCCAGCGACGCCGGCACGAGTCGGTGCTGCAGCGGGCGTCAGGCGTGAGGAGCCCGTTCGACGATTTCGGATAGCGGGCGTTGCAGATCCGACGACGGAGCTGGCCTAATTCCGACGCACCGTCCCGCCTGACGCGTGTAAACTGCCGTCCTCGTGGACGTTCCGCAGTTGGTCGGTCCTGGCCGCGTTCTGTTTATGCTGCGGGAGGAGATCGTTTCTGCGGGTTACTACGCGTTCTACCGCCGGAGGCGGTGGCACACGCCCGAGGGTGGCAAGAAGTCTTTTCTGCTCAATGTGACGATGCCATCACTCGCGACTTAACGGTTGCGCGCGATCACCATACAGGGATCTGGGCTGCAGGGTCGATCATCGCTCATCCAGAGCGGCGCGTAGCAACGCTTGGGCCGACCAGCGCATCGTGCGCAACGCCTCGTGCTTCGACATCTTTGCGACGTCGGTCATCCAGACGAGAACCTCGATCCCGATGCACGCGGCTATGGCCCGGACCAGCCGGTTGAACC
>DATLXP010000007.1:0-25143 GCA_035575695.1 Vicinamibacterales bacterium | reverse complement strand
GCGACCTGGGCGTCGGTGCCGTCGATCCCTCCATCCGGCCAGTGAAGGTTCAGGCGCCACGAGGCGCCGAGCACGACACGTGCGTTCTCCGCCTCCACCTCCCGCTCCTCCGGCGTGCCGTTCGATCCCAGTTCTCCTCTCGTCAGGTCGCACAGACCGACGCGACGGCCAGCGGCCGCATGCACGGCAATCGTGCCGCCGAGCCCGATCTCGATGTCGTCAGGATGCGGGCCGAAGACGAGTAGATCCACGCGGGTCATAAAACGATCTCACTAGCGTACGTCAAACCGCCCGGCCGTTCTCAATCACGATGACGCGGTCGGCGAGCTGGTCGACCTCGGCCCGGTCATGGCTCACGTAGATGATCGGGATCCCGAGGTCGTCTCGCACACGAAGGACGTACGGCAGGATCCGGCGACGACGCTCGACATCGACTGCGGCCAGCGGCTCGTCGAGAAGGAGGAGCTCGGGGGCCGACAGCAGTGCGCGTGCGAGCGCGACCCGCTGGCGCTCGCCGCCCGAGAGCTCCGGGACCCTGCGGTCGAGTAGGGGGCCGACCTCCAGCATCTCCGCGACGGTTTCGAGCGACAGCTTCTGTCCGTCGCGTCGTCCGTAGAGCACGTTGCGCCGTACGTCCATGTGAGGAAAGAGCGCGACGTCCTGCGGCACGTAGCCGATATGACGCCTGTGTGTCGGCAGGTCGAGGCGCCGTGCCGAGTCGAAGAGCACACGCTCGCCGATCGCGATCGTCCCCAGCGAAGGAGTCCTCAGCCCGGCGATGGCATCCAGGATCGTCGTCTTGCCCGCGCCGGACGCTCCGAAGAGGGCCGTGATCCCCGGGGCGAGCTCCTCGTGCAGATCCAGGATGAAGGTGCCCTGCCGCAGGGTGAAATCGAGCCGGATCATGCCCGGGCTCCCGTGCGGGCAGCGATCCAGTTCGAGAGCCACAGCGCCCCGAACGCGAGCCCTGCCGACACGGCCACGAGCTGCGCCGCCTCGGTATCACGCCCGGTTTCGGCAAACGAGTAGATCGCGACCGCCAGCGTGCGCGTCGAGCCCGGGATGCTGCCGGCGATCATCATCGTCGCGCCGAACTCGCCGATCGCGCGCGCGAAGCTGAGCACGGCGCCTGCCGCCACGGCCGGCAACGCGAGCGGCAGCGTGACGGTCAGGAAGACGCGGAGCGGCGATGCGCCGAGCGTCGCGGCGACCGACTCGTAGCGACGATCGACCTGCTCGAAACCGGCGCGCGCGGTGCGGACGAGGAGCGGCAGGCCCATCACCGCCATCGCGATCACGACCGCTTTCCAGGTGAAGACGATCTCGATGCCGAGGCTCGCGAGCGCCGGCCCGAGCGCGCCGCGCGGCGCGAGGAGCAGGAGCAGCACGAGGCCGGTCGCCACCGGCGGCATCACGAGCGGCAGCGAGACGAACGTCTCGACGAGCAGTTTGCCGGGGAAGCGCCCCCGGGCGAGCGCCCAGGCGAGCAGCAGGCCGACGGGGAGCATGATCGCCGTCGCGGCCGTCGCCATCCCGACGGTCAGCAGCGTGATCCACCAGATGTCCGTCATCATTCGTACGGCGTGGAGGTGCTGAACTTGAAGCGCCTGAAGATCTCCCGCGCGTGCGGGCCACGAAGAAAGGCCATGAACCGTTCGGCCGCGGCCCGGTTCGTTCCCCGTGAGGTGATCGCCGCTGGATAGGTGATGGATGGCCCGGCTGACGCCGGAAAGACGTACGCCAGCTGCACCTTCCGTGATGACGCGGCGTCGGACTCGTAGACGATCGCGGCATCGGCGCTTCCGGATTCCGCGGCGCCGAGCGCGGCTCTCACGCTGGCGAGCGGAACCAGCTTCGGCCGCAGGGCCTCCCACACGCCGGCGCGCTCGAGGAAGGCCTTCGCATAGGCTCCAGCCGGCACCGCCGCGGGATCACCAATGGCGATACGCCGGACTCGTGCGCTGAGCAGACCCCTTGCATCAGCGATCGTGATCGGCTGACCGCCCGGTGTGACGATCGCCAGGCGATTGCTCAGCAGGTGGCGGCGCGTTGTCGTATCGATGGCGCCCCCGCGCGCTGCGAAATCCATCTGCGCTTCGTCAGCGCTGATGAAGAGGTCCACTGGCGCGCCGTTGGCGATCTGCCTGGCGAGCACGTTCGAGGCGGCGAAGTTGAAGCGGACCGGAGATCCACCCGCCGCGGTGTAGGCCTTCTCGATCTCCTGCAGCGCGTCGGTCAGCGAGATGGCCGCCGATACGACGATCGGCTGTCTGGCAGCTTGCGTCTCGGGGAGAAGAAGGAGATACAGGACGAAACCGACCACGATCACTGTCGGCCGAGTTCCGGGATGGCCAGGCTGCGACAGGCGCCTTCACGTTTCAAGTTGCAGCCGTGTTTGCGAAGGTGCTGCAACAGGCTGCTTCGCTTCACTTCACAATCACCGTCTCGCGGTCTGCACCCGGGGGAATGCCGCGCAGACCCTCGTCCCGCCGATCCTGGAGGATCAGCGCAATCGCCTGCGCCAGGCTATCGCGGGCCTCTTCCTTGCTCCGGCCCTGGCCGTTCGCGCCTGGAATCTCAGGAGAATATGCGATGTACCAATCATCGTCCCGTTCGAAGACGGCAGTGAATTCGTTATGCATGCGGACTCCAAGCGTACAATAACGCCGGGGACGGCCGCTGTCTAACCGTTCGCGTCCTGCCGTATCACCCTGGTCTTGAAAGAGGCCGGACGTTGCAGCCTCTAGCAGGGCTGCGACGAGCGTCCCGGCAATGAGGGGCAGTTCCCAGTGCGCGGCAATCACGACCCGAGGCGGGCCGCCAACCGACCGTCCCCCAAACGTCGCGCCGACCCCTGTCTCCGGTGTCGGCAGGGCGCGTCTGATGTAACCTGACGATCGTCCCAAACACAGAGGTCCACTGATGCCCAAATTGATCGTGCTCTACCCGCCACCCACCGACGCGGCTGTCTTCGAACGTCGATACAGCCAGGAACACGCACCGATGGTGCACGAGAAGATCAGCGGCATGACGAAGTTCGTCTCGGCGAATGTCACCGGCTCTCCCTTCGGAGCGCCTGCCTTCCAGCGCGTCGCCGAGCTGTACTTCGATTCCATGGAGTCGCTCCAGGCCGCCATGGCTTCACCCGGCGGACAGGCGACGGTCGGCCACGCGATGGAAATCTCCACCGGCGGAGCGCCCGTCGTCCTGATCGCGGAAGATGACAAGGCTGTCTGATCGTGTTGTTCCTCGGTCACTTTTCGTTCGCATATGAGTCGCGCCTGGGGAACAGGCGCGCCCTTCCATGGCACGGCAACTTCACGGCGGTCGCGGAGGCCCGGAATGTCGATGGCGCCCTCGAGAAGTTTGCCGCGCTCATCGAAAAGCTGGCCGGGGAGACCGATCTCCTGATCGACGTCGAGGAGGTCTATCTCGACTCCTGCATCGAGGTGAAAACCGTTCCGCGCGCCGGCTTCATCGGCCAGGTGAACCTCCAGGAGGGAGACAGCCCCGGCGGGATCTCGACGACGCTGCCCGGCACGTCCGAGAAGCACGCACTGTCGTACCAGCTGGAGCCGGAAACCGAGGACGAAGATGGCTCCTACGAACCCTGGCCGTTCGTCGTCCTGAAAAAACGCGCGCCACGGCGTGCGAAGTCGTCACAATCGCGGAAGCGGGCTTAGGTTTCACCACAGAGTCACAGAGTTTCACAGGGATTTCTTGGGTGCAGCCAGGAGGTTCTTCTCAAGCCAGGGGTTCTCTGTAGCCCTCTGTGTCTCTGTGGTGAGAATCCCCGATTCGAAGCTGATGTACTCTTGCCGGTTGGAGGCCCCGATGCACCGTCTGCACGTTCTGCTCTTTGCGTCCGCCTGTGCCCTGGTGCTCGCCGGCACGCCCGCATTGACGGCACAACGCGCCGACGACAAGCCGAAGCCCGATCGCCTCACCCTCGACACATTCCTCGAGATGGAGACGGTCTCAGATCCGCAGCTGTCGCCCGACGGCAGCCAGGTCATCTACACCCGCGGCTGGGTGGACAAGATGAACGACAAGCGCGAATCCGCTCTCTGGATCATGAGCGCGGACGGCAGCCGCAACCGCTTCCTCGTGAAGGGATCCGGCGCGCGCTGGTCGCCCGGCGGCGATCGCATCGCCTACTCGGCGCAGGGCGAGCCCAAGGGGTCCCAGCTCTTCGTCCGCTGGATGGATGCTGAAGGCGCGGCGTCCCAGGTCACGCGCGTCGAGCAGTCCCCCACCGCACACGCCTGGTCGCCGGATGGCAACCAGATCTCGTTCACCGCACTCGTCGAAGAGCGCAACAACTGGCCGATCAAAATGCCCAAGGCGCCGTCCGGCGCCAAGTGGACCGAGGTCCCGCGCATCGTCGAGCGGTTGAACTACCGCCGCGATCGGAGCGGGTTCACCGACAGCGGCTATCGCCACATCTTCGTCGTCCCGGCAATCGGCGGAACGCCGCGCCAGGTCACGTCGGGCAACTTCGACCACAATGGCAGCGACTGGACGCCCGACGGCAAGAGCATCGTCTTCAGCGGTCTCCGCGTCGAATCGGACGACTACCAATGGCGCGAATCCGAGATCTATTCCGTGGATGCCGCCAACGGCACGGTCCGTCAGCTCACATCCCGGAAGGGTCCGGACGGCAATCCGTCGGTCTCGCCTGACGGCAAGCGGATCGCTTACACCGGCTACGACCATACGCGCGACACGTGGGTCGACAGCAAGATCTACCTGATGAACATCGACGGGACGAACGCGCGGCTCGTCTCCGGTGACTGGGACCGATCGCCTGCCGAGATCCGCTGGGCCGCCGACGGGTCGGCCCTCTACTTCACCGCGCAGAACGAGGGATCCCAGAACCTCTACGTCCTGCCGCTCGGCGCAACCCCCGGAAAGGTCACGCCGGTGACGAAGGGCCCGCACATGCTGGCGGTCTCCGACATCTCAAAAAAGGGAACAGTTGTCGGCACGCTGACGAGCCCCGAGAAGCCTGGCGACATCGTCGCGTTCGAGATGAAGTCCCCGGCATCGATGAAGCAGCTCACGCATGTGAACGAGGACGTCCTCGCCGGGAAGAAGCTCGGCAAGGTGACCGAGATGTGGTACACCGCGCCCGACGGTATGAAGGTCCAGGGGTGGTACATCACGCCGCCGGACTTCAACGCCTCCCGGAAGTATCCGATGCAGCTGCACATCCACGGCGGTCCGCACAGCATGTACGGCGTCGGCTTCAACTTCGGGTGGCAGGAGCACGCGGCCAATGATTACGTGGTGCTGTATACGAACCCCCGCGGCAGCACCGGGTACGGCAGCGCCTTCGGCAATGCGATCAAGAACGCGTATCCGAGCAAGGACTACGACGACCTGATGGCGGGCGTCGACACGCTCCTCGCCAAGGGCTTCGTGGACCCGCAGAACATGTTTGTCACGGGGTGCAGCGGCGGCGGGGTGCTGACCGCGTGGATCGTGGGCCACACCGACCGCTTCGCAGCGGCGTCAGCCAACTGCCCCGTCATCGACTGGCTGTCGTTTGTCGGCACGACCGACGGCGCGAGCTGGTACTACAACTTCGAAAAGCTGCCGTGGGAGGATCCGACGGAGCACATCAAGCGCTCGCCCCTCACGTATGTCGGCAACGTCAAGACGCCGACGATGTTGATGACTGGCGTGAACGATCTGCGAACGCCGATGCCGCAGACCGAGCAGTTCTACAGCGCCCTGAAACTTCGAAAAGTACCGACCGCCATGGTGCGGTTCAACGACGAGTGGCATGGAACGACGAGCAACCCGTCGAACTTCATGCGGACGCAGTTGTACCTGCGTTACTGGTTCGACAAGTACAAGCGCAGCGACGCGAACCGGACGACGACCACCTCGTCAAAATAGCGACCGCGCAGGCCCGACCTTCAGGTCGGGCGTGTGCCGAACAGGAACCACGCATGCGCAAGTGTTTCGTCCTCTCCTTCGTTCTCGCGATTGCCGCACCAAGCAGCGGATCTCGTGCTGAGCAGGACCTCGGCGTTCGATCGAAGGACGGCCTGGTGGTCTGCGCATCGGCGCCGGCGTGCGATGCGGGCGCGTCCGTCATGGTGACGGGCGGAAACGCCGTGGACGCGGCGGTCGCGACGGCCTTCGGGCTCGCGGTCACGCATCCAAGCGCGGGCAATATCGGCGGCGGAGGGTTCATGATCGTCCGCACGCCCGCCGGAAAGCTCACGAGCTTCGACTACCGCGAGAAAGCCCCACTCGGATCGACGCGCACGATGTACCTGGGCAAGGACGGCGAGATCGATCGCGGTCTGACCAGTGCCGGCTACCTCGCACCCGGCGTTCCAGGCACGGTACGCGGCCTGGAGATGGCGCACAAGAAGTTCGGCACGCTCCCGTGGAAAGAGGTCGTGATGCCGGCGGTCGTGCTCGCGGAGGGCGGTTTCTTGATGTCGGCCGGGCTCGCGCGGGACCTCAACGCGCAACTCGAAGGAGCGATGGGCCAGTTCCCGACCTCCGTGGCAGCGTACGGCAAACCCGGAGGCGGCGCGTGGGCCGCGGGTGACCGGATCGTTCTCAACGATCTCGGGAAGACACTGCGCCTCATCGCGACCGATGGCCCGGACGCCTTCTACACGGGGCCTGTCGCCGATCTGATCGCCGACGACATGAAGGCGAACGGCGGGCTGATCTCGAAGGCGGACCTCGCCGCATACCAGGCAAAGGAGCGGACGCCGCTCCGAGGCAGGTACAAGGGCTTCGACATCATCTCGATGCCGCCCATCAGTTCCGGCGGCATCGCGCTCATCGAAATGCTCAACATCCTCGAGCCGATGAACCTCAAGGCGAAGGGACTCCTGAGCGCGCCCGCGCTGCACCTGCAGATCGAAGCCATGCGCCGCGCGTATCTCGACCGCGCACGTTACCTCGGCGATCCCGATTTCGTCCGGGTGCCGGTGGCGCAGCTGACGTCGAAGAAGCACGCACGCCGCGTGGCCGGAGACATCGACCTGGCGAAGTCGTCCAGCAGCGTGGACCTGGGCAAAGACATCGTGACGACACTCGCGCAGGAGCCGGACGAAACGACCCATTTCTCCGTGATGGACCGCGACGGGATGGCCGTGACGAGCACCTACACGCTCGAAGGCGGTTACGGCTCCCGTGTCGTCGTGAAGGGTGCAGGGTTCATCCTCAATAACGAGATGGGGGACTTCAACAAGAAGCCCGGCGATACCAACGCGCGCGGCGACATCGGCACGCCGGCGAATCTCATCGATCCAGGCAAGCGCATGGTCAGCAACATGACGCCGACGATGGTCGTGCGCAACGGAAAAATCGTGTTGCTCACCGGGTCCCCAGGCGGCCGGACGATCATCAACACGGTGTTCACCATCGTGCTGGGCGTCACAGAATACGGGTTGAGCGGACGCGAAGCCGTCGACCTCCCCCGCATGCACCACCAGTGGCTCCCGGATCGTGCGCGCATCGAGAAGACCGATCGCCTCTCCGCTGACACGGTCGCGACGCTCAAGGCGATGGGGCATGACTTCGCGTTTGGCGAAAACAGGCAGGGAGATGCCCATTCGATCTGGGTGGCGCCTGACGGAACGCCCTACGGCGTGAACGACAGGCGGACCGCCGACTCCAAGGCCTCCGTGCCGGCCCGGTTGACATCCCCCGCAGGGGGACGATAGGCTCTCTTTAGCGGCACACATGTTCAACGCACTCCATCACCACCGGCACCATCATTCCTGCTTCAGCGGGCCGGTTGTGGTGTGCGCGGTTTGAACTAGACAAACAGACACGCACCACACCGAAGCCCCGCTGGACTGTTCCAGCGGGGCTTTTTCTTTTCACTGTGATGGACATGGATTTTTCAAAACTCGACGGACTCATACCAGCGGTCATCCAGGACGACACCTCGAGCGAGGTGTTGATGGTGGGCTTCATGAACGAAGAGGCCCTGCAGCTCACGAAATCGTCGGGCTACGCGACCTTCTTCAGCCGCACGCGCAACACGTTGTGGATGAAGGGGGAAACGTCCGGCAACCGGCTGAAGGTGACCGCCATGCTGACTGACTGCGACGATGACACTGTGCTTCTACGGGTCACGCGTGAGGGTGACGGGAATGTCTGCCACACCGGGCAGCGCAGTTGTTTCACCCGGCAGGCATGACAACAACGCAACCGCGGCCAACGTTTCCGCTCCGTGGCGGGCTCCGAACATGAATATGAACAAGATCAAACTGGGTATCCCCGCCGGGTCTCTGCAGGCCTCGACGATTCAGCTGTTCGCACGTGCGGGCTTCAACATCTTCGCGAGCGCGCGATCGTATTTTCCCGCGATCGACGACCCGGAGATCGACTGCATGCTGATCCGCGCCCAGGAAATGGCGCGCTACGTCAGCGACGGCGTGCTCGATGGCGGGCTCACCGGCCAGGACTGGATCGCGGAGCACGCGGCGGCCAACGGCGGAGACGCAGGGGTCGAATCGCTGGCGGACCTGATCTACGCGAAACAGAGCTTCGGCAAGGTCCGGTGGGTGCTGGCGGTGCCCGAAGACTCGCGGTACCTGACGGCGAAAGACCTGGAGGGGGGAACCGTCGCCACGGAGCTCGTGCGCGCCACGCAGGCCTATTTCGCCACGCAGGGGGTCAACGTGAACGTCGAGTTCTCGTGGGGCGCCACCGAGGTCAAGCCGCCGATGCTCGCTGACGCCATCGTGGAGGTGACCGAGACCGGCTCGTCCCTCCGCGCCAACCGCCTCCGCATCATCGATACGGTGCTCGAATCGAACACCCAGCTCATTGCGAACCCCACTGCGCTGGCCGATGACTGGAAGCGGACGAAACTCCAGAACCTCGCCCTGCTCCTGCGCGCCGCCATCGAAGCGCAGGGACGGGTCGGCATCATGCTGAACGTGCGGCGCGAGGACCTCGATGCCGTGCTCGCGCTGCTCCCGGCGCTTCAGCGTCCGACCATCTCGCCGCTGTCAGATACCGACTGGGTCGCGCTCAACACAATCATCGAGGAGCGCACAGTGCGGGACCTGATCCCCAGGCTCAAGATGGCACGGGCCCAGGGCATCGTGGAGTATCCGCTGAACAAGATCGTGCTGTGATGCGCATCATTTCGACCAGTCGTGAGATCGAGGCGACACTCGATCGGTCCGCACGACAGGATCCTGAGGTCGAACGGCGGGTCCGCCGGATCGTCGCGGACGTGCGGGAGCGCGGCGACCGTGCGGTGCGCGAGTACGCTCGCGAGCTCGACGGGCTCCGCGGTCCGGTCGAGGTGACGCGCGCGGAGATGCGGCGCGCGGCGCGGTCGGTCCCACATGCGGTGCGCGATGCGGTCGCCCTTGCGGCGAGGAACATCCGGACGGTCGCTGACAGGCAGGTCCCGAAGGGCTGGCGCGTGAGGACGATGCCGGGGGTCACGATCGAGCAACGCGTGATTCCCCTGGACCGGGTGGGATGCTATGTGCCCGGCGGACGCTACCCGCTGCCGTCGTCGTTGCTCATGACGGCCATTCCGGCGCGGACCGCGGGTGTCGGCGAAGTCATCGCGGTGTGCCCGCGTCCGGACCCGACCGTGATGCTGGCGGCCCTCGAGGCGGGTGTCGATCGCCTGTTGCGCATCGGCGGCGCACACGCGGTGGCGGCGCTGGCGTACGGGACGAAAACGATCCCGGCGGTCGACAAGATTGTTGGCCCAGGGAATGCCTACGTCGCCACCGCGAAAGCTCTCGTGGCGAACGATTGTGCGATCGATTTCTTCGCCGGCCCGAGCGAGATCGTCATCGTCTCGGTCGCGGGCCGGGCGTCGTGGATCGCGGCGGACCTCCTGGCGCAGGCGGAGCACGATCCAGCCGCGCGCGCCATCCTCATCACGCCATCCCGACGCCTCGCGACCGCCGTTCAGGCTGAATGTCTCCGACAGGTGCCGCCGACGGGACCGGCGTCGGCCGCCATTGCGAGCCACGGGGCGATCGTCGTGACGCGCACGCTCGATGCGGCAGTCGGCTTGTGTCAGCGGATGGCCCCCGAGCACGTTGTCTGCGACACCGAACAGGTTGCGGCGCGGCTGACGCGGGCGGGCACGGTGTTCGTCGGCCGATGGAGCGCGCAGGCCCTTGGCGATTACGTGACGGGATCGAATCACGTGCTGCCGACGAGTGGGGCCGCACGCGGCCGCGGCGGGCTCGGCGCCGCCGACTTCGTGCGGGTCGCGACCGTCCAGCGTGTCACGCGAACAGGGCTCGGCTCGATCGGGCCGGCAGGCGCCGAGCTCGCGCGCGCGGAGGGGTTGACGTCCCACGCACGGTCCATCGACATCCGCCTCGGCAAGGAACGCCCATGATCTATGAATACGGTCGCGTCGACACGCCTTCGTCCGGTCTCCGTCTGCATCTCAACGAGAACACGTCTGGTTGCTCTCCCGCCGTCATCGAGGTCCTCCGGCGAACCACTGGTGAGGATGCCGCGTTTTATCCGAATTACTCGGCCGCCATCGCGGCGTGCGCCGGCCACCTGCGCGTCAACGAGGCGAGCCTGCTGCTGACCAACGGCCTTGATGAAGGCATCCTGGCGGCGAGCGTCGCGGCACTGCGCGGGGGGGGCGAAGAGAACCCGTTCGAGGCGATCGTGGTCGTACCGGCCTTCGACATGTATGCGGCCTGCGCCGATGCCGCTGGCGGCCGTGTGATCGAAGTTCCGCTGGGTGAACACTTCGCGTTCCCCCTGCAACGCGTGCTGGACGCGATCACGGGGCGGACGCGCATAGTCTTCCTCACGAACCCCAACAACCCCACGGGCATCGTGGTGCCGCGTGGAGATATTCTGGCCATTGCCGACGCGGCGCGGGGCGCAACGATCTTTCTCGACGAGGCCTATGCGGATTTCAGTGACACGACGCTGATCGGAGACCCGGCGGCAGCGAAGCGGTCGAACATTGTCATCGGGCGCACGTTCGCGAAGGCCTATGGGCTGGCCGGATTGCGGATCGGGGCACTCGTCGCTACCCCCGAACGGCTCGCTCCCCTGCGACGGGTTGTGCCCCCGTACAGCGTCAACGCGCTCGCGGCCGCGGCGTTGCCGGCCGCCCTGGGAGACACCGCTCACCGCGCGTCGTACCTGGCCCAGACGCGCGCGTCGAAACAGCTTTTGTACACGACACTCGATCGGATCGGGATCCGATACTGGCCCAGTGAGGCCAATTTCGTTCTGGCGAGATTTGGAGAGCACAGCGGTCGGGTCATCGCCGGTCTGAAGGCGCGTGGCATCTACGTGCGCAACCGCTCGGCTGACCATGGGTGCGCCGGATGCGTCCGGATCACGACGGGCATTCTCGAACACACCCGGACGTGCGTCACGGCGATCGAGGAGGTCATGTGCGACGCGCAGTGATCGAACGCAAGACGACCGAGACATCCATTGTGCTCGCGCTGAAGCTCGATGGGCAGGGACGGTACGACATCCAGACCGGGATCCGGTTTCTCGACCACATGCTGGAACTGGTCGCCAGGCACGGCGGATTCGACCTGTCGATCCGGGCCTCCGGTGATCTCGACGTCGACCAGCACCACACGGTCGAGGACCTCGGCATCGCACTCGGAGAAGCCGTGAGCAAGGCGGTCGGCTCCCGGCGCGGTATCAACCGCGCCGGATACTTCATCATGCCGATGGACGAAACGCTGGCCGTCGCCGCCATCGATCTCAGCGGCCGTATCCACTCGGTCGTCGACGTGAAGCTCCGCGTGCGGCGCGTCGGGGACCTTCAATCCGAGCTGGTCACCGACTTCTTCGATGGCTTCGCACAGGGCGCGAAAGCGAACGTCCACGTGAAGGTCCTGTACGGTCGATCGAGCCACCACCACGTCGAGGCCGTGTTCAAGGCGTTCGCCAGGGCGCTGCGCGTGGCCTGCTCCCGCGACAAACGGCTCGCGAAGATCCTGCCATCGACGAAAGGGCTTCTGTGAGCCGCAAGATCGCGCTGATCGACTACGGCGCGGGAAATCTCACGTCCGTCCGGAAGGGGCTCGAAGCGGCCGGGGCTGACATTTATACTCCGGCTACGGCGCGCGACGTCACGCATGCCGCCGGCATCGTGGTTCCCGGAGTGGGCCATTTTGCAGCCACCGCTTCGCTCGACGGGCCATGGCGCGATGAAATCCTCCGATGCGTGGAGGCGGGGGTTCCTCTCTTCGGCATCTGCCTCGGCATGCAATGGCTGTTCGACGGCAGCACGGAAGCGGCTGAAATCCCCGGCCTGGGTGTGTTCAGCGGCCTGTGCACACGGATCGAGGCGCCGCGACCGCTCAAGGTTCCCCACGTGGGCTGGAACACGTTGGCACGCTCGCGAGAGAGCGTGCTTCTGGACGGCGTCGAACCAGCCGCGCATGTGTACTTCACGCATGCCTATGCGGCGCCGGTCACCAGTGAATGCGTCGCGACGAGCGAGCACGGTGTGACGTTCGCCGCAGCCGTCGAGCGGGCACATGTCGGAGGCGTGCAGTTTCATCCGGAGAAGTCCTCGGATGCCGGCCTCCGGATCCTCCGTAATTTCGTGCGCATGGTCACTACCTGATGCTCTCGCGCAGGATCATCGCGTGTCTCGACGTTCGTAACGGGTGCGTCGTGAAAGGTGTGAAGTTCGCCGGCCTGCAGAACGCCGGCGATCCCGCGGCGCTCGCGCGCCGTTACAACATCGAGGGGATCGACGAGCTCGTGATCCTCGACGTGACGGCCACGATCGAAGGGCGCAGGGCCATGGCCGACACGATCCGCGCGGTGTCGAAGGAATTGTTCATTCCACTCGCCGTCGGCGGCGGTATCCGGTCCGATGAGGATGCCGGCGCGGCGATCGAGGCCGGCGCCGACAAGGTCAGCGTCAATACCGCGGCGCTGTCGGAGCCGGCGCTGTTGACACGCCTCTCCACTCGATACGGCAGCCAGGCGGTCGTCGTCGCCATCGACGCAAAGGCGACCGGCAACGGCTGGTCGGTGTACGCCCGCAGCGGCCAGGCCGAGACGATGCGCGATGCCGTGGGATGGGCGCGCGAGGCGGAAGCGCGCGGCGCGGGCGAGATCCTTCTGACATCGATCGACCGCGATGGCACGAGGTCCGGTTTCGACTGCGGTCTGACGGCGGCGGTCTCGACCGCCGTCTCGATCCCCGTCATCGCATCCGGAGGGGCCGGAACGTTCGAACACTTCAAGGACGTCTTTACGACGGGCCAGGCTGACGCGGCACTGGCGGCCTCCATATTTCACTTCTCCGAGCATGCGGTCGCTGATCTGAAGAACTACCTCCACACCAATGGGGTGCCGGTCAGATGCTGATTCCATCAATCGATCTGCAGGGCGGAAAGATCGTGCAGCTCGTGCAAGGCGAAAAGCTCGCTGTCGAGACGAGCGACGTCGATGGCTGGATCCTGCGCTTCAGCGGACGGCCAAAGGTGCAGTTGATCGACCTGGACGCCGCGAAGGAGGAGGGGGACAACGACGCGCTCGTCGAGCGCATCTGCGCGGCGCTACCCTGCCGTGTCGGCGGCGGCATCCGCACCGTCGGCCGCGCGCGCGACGTGCTCGAAGGTGGCGCGACCCATGTCATCGTCGGCTCGTCGCTCTTCAACCAGGGGCGCGTGGACGCCGCGTTCGCCAGGACCCTGGCCGACACGTTTGGGCCCGAGCGCCTCATCGCGGCTGTGGACAGCCGCGGAGGCAAGGTCGTGATCAACGGCTGGCGCACACAGCTGGAGATCACGCCCGTCGAAGCCGTCAAGTTGCTCGAGCCGTTTTTTGGCGAGTTTCTCTATACCCACGTGGATCTCGAAGGGCTCATGAAGGGCACGGACATGCAGGCGGTCGAGGCGGTCAATGCCGCCACGTCCCGCCTGGTTACCGCCGCCGGCGGCATCACGACCCGGGAAGAAATCGACTACCTTGACGGCCTGGGGATCGACGCCGTCGTCGGTATGGCGCTGTATACGGGGACGCTGACGCTCGAGTAGCGCCTCTGGTGTACGCTGTTGCCCGATGCGCCTCAGGCTTCGGACGGCAGCCCTCCTCCTCTTCCTTGTGGCGCTCGCGGGTTGCTCCCGGAGCGCCGGCCCCTTCTCCGATCAGAACGCCCGCGCGCATGTCGAGATGCTGGCCGGAGCCATCGGCAGCCGTCCCGCCGGAACCCCTCAGAGCGCGCGCGCCCGCGACTACGTCATCGATCAGCTGAAGCTCTTCGGGTACGACGTGCGCGTGCAGGACACCGATGCGCGACGGGCCGAGTTCGGCCTGACGGCGCGTGTCTCCAACGTGATCGCTGTGCTGCCGGGCGAGCGTCAGGAGGCGATCGGCCTGCTCTCGCACTACGACTCCAGCCCCGAATCGCCGGGCGGCGCGGACGACGCGTTCGGTGTCGCCGTCTCGCTGGAGGCCGCGCGCCTCATCGCGTCCCAGCCCAGAACATGGACGACGTACGTCATTGTCACCGACGCGGAAGAAGTCGGCCTGATGGGAGCGGCGGCGCTCATGACCGACCGCGACGTCATGGAGCGGCTGCGCACCTACATCAACCTCGAATCCACCGGTTCGGCCGGTCCCGTGATGCTCTTCGAGACCGGACCCGCCAATGCATGGCTCGTCGCCCCATGGGCCCGGAAGGCGCCGCACCCGCGCGGCGGATCGTTCGCCCTCGAGATCTACAAACGGTTGCCGAACGACACCGACTTCTCCATCCTCCGACGGTATGAAGTGCCTGGACTCAACTTCGCGACCGTGGGGGACAGCTACGCGTATCACACGCCCCGCGACACCGCCGAAAGGCTGACGACCGCCGCACTCCGCAGCGCCGGCGAGAACGTCGTGTCCATCGTCAGCGCCATGCAGCGCACCGACATCACGCAGCGGACGACGCGCGACGCGACCTATTTCGACATCGGCGGAACGATCGCATTCGCCTACAGCGCGGCCTTCGACTGGATCCTCACCGCGCTCGCCATCGTGTTCGGCGCTGTTGGATGGTTCCGCGTGACACGGTTCGTGGTGCGCGAAGAAGGGACGGGGCGATGGGCGATCGGCTTCGTCTGGGCAGCCGTCGGTCTGGCGGCCGTCGCGGCGGCGATGACGGGCGCCACGTGGCTGTTGCGCTCGGCCCGCGAGGTCTATCACCCGTGGTATGCGCGGCCCGACCGTTTTTTCCTGATGCTGCTGTCGGTCGGGGGGGCTGCCGCCTGGGCGATGACGCGGCTGGGACGCTGGCTCCCGGCCCGCGCGCATGGACTTCGGCACCCCGCTGTGGTGTGGACCTACACGCTGCCGCTCTGGATCGTGCTCGCCGGCGCAGGATCGTGGTTCGCCCCGTCCGCGGGGTATCTCTGGACGCTGCCGCTCCTGTCGGCTGGCCTGCTGTTGTCGGTCGCACCTCCCTCGGGCGCCACGCTGCTCAGGATCGTCTCGGTCGTGGTGCTCGCCGTCAGCGCGACGCTGTGGGTCCGGGACACGGTCGAGATCCTTCGGTTCATCGTCGCGGTCCTTGGACGACTCCCGATCGTGACGCCGTCTTTCGTGTATGCGGCCCTCCTGACCGTGGCGGGGATCCTCGTCGCGCCACCGCTGGTCGCGGCCGCGGCCGCCGATGCACGCCTCACGCGTCCGGGGCTTCTCACGACGGTGTGCCTGGCCGCGCTTGGCGTGTCGGTGCCACTCACCTTCGCGGCGCCGGCATACACGTTCGAACAACCGCTTCGACGTCAGGCGCGCGTACTCCAGGACGTCAATGCGCCCGTGTCGCTCTGGCAGGTCGGTTCGGTCGAACCGGGACTCGACCTGCTTGAGGGCGCGCCCGGCGCGTGGAGCCCGGGACGCACGAGCAGCCAGACGAGCGTGCCGGCAAGCGCGTTGCGCGAGCCGTTTATTTTCTCGACGTCGGCACCGCCCATCGGCCCGCCCCCAGCCGACATCACCGCGCTCAGCCTCGAGGATGTCGCCGGAGGCATCGAGCTCGCGGTGACTGTCGTGCCGCGCGAGCCAGGCCTCTCCATCTCGTTCGTGCTGCCGCCGGATGCGACCCCTGCGCGCAGCAGCCTGCCCGGGGTGCCGCGCGCCGGCCGGTGGACGGCCGTCTATGTGGCCCCGCCCCCGGAGGGGGTCGCCTTCCGCGCCAGCTTCAGCGGTGTGACGGCCGAACGACTGCGTGGCACGCACGTGACGGTGACCTCGGCACGCCTGCCTGGGGGGAGCGGATGGCAGCAGCTCCCGTCGTGGATGCCGCAGGAGCGCGCCGTCTGGGCGGCGCGGGCCACGTGGGTCCTTCCCCACCCGGTCGTCGCGGCGGTTGAGATCGTTCCGCCGTTACGTTAAACTGCGTAGCCGTTACGGCGTTTGACGTAATGCACCATGACTACCAACCCTTTCGTGTACGGCGAGATCGTGCCGGCCACGGCCTTCGTAGGCCGCGAGACGGAGCTCGATCGCCTGACCGGCGACTTGATGGCCGGGCAGAAGGTCTTCCTGATCTCGCCGAGGCGGTACGGCAAGTCGTCGCTCGTCGTCCGGGCGCTCGCCGCGTCCGCCCGCCAGGGGGCCTTGACGGTGGACGTCACGGTCAGCGCCTACAGCTCGTATGTCGCCTTCCTCGAGGGATACGCGCGATCGCTGCTGTCGGTCGACACCACGATCGACCGCGCGCGCGTATGGCTGAGGGAGATGCTGGGATCCGTTCGGCCGGAGGTCAGGATCGAGCCGGATGAGCGCGGCCAGGGTCAGCTCGCGGTGTCGTTCCCCGCAGCACGGTCTTCGAAAGACGTCTCCCGCCTCGCACAGGAGGTCTTTGCGCTGCCCGGCAGAATCGCGGCGGCGCGAAAACGACAGCTGGCGATCGCGCTCGATGAGTTCCAGGCGATCGCCGCGTTCAACGGCGGAAGCGTCGAGCACGCGCTTCGGGCTGCCGTGCAGCACCAGCGGCAGGTCGGGTATGTCTTTTCCGGGTCCGAGCCCGCCCTGATGGAACGCATGCTCGGGCGCAGCCGGCCGTTCTACAAAGCCGGCCCCGTGATGAGGCTGCAGAAGATCGACCCCGACCGCTTCGCGGCATTCGTCGAGGCGCGCTACCGCGCGACCGGTATCAAGCCGGCGGCCGGCCTTGGGGTCGCAATCGTGGAGCTCGCCGGCAACCTGCCGTACGATGTCCAGCGCCTCGCGCACGAGATGTGGGACGATGTGCGCGCCGCGGGCCGGAAACACGCGGACCTGGACGATCTGCACGACACGCTCACGCGACTGCTCGGGGAGCACGTCACGCTCTTCGAAAGCATGTGGCAGCGCCTGACCCTTGCGCAGCGGGCGACGCTTCGGGCCGCCGTGCTCGAGGACGGTCGCGAATTGCTGTCGGGGGACGTGCGTGCGCGGTACCGCCTGAGCGGTGCGTCGACCGTGCAGGCATCGCTGGCCGCGCTCGTTCGCGAAGACGTGCTGGCGAAGGATGGGGCACGGTACTCGGTCGTCGATTCCTTGTTGCGCGAATGGGTGGCCCGGAGGACCTTTTGACCCTGAGCCCTGAACCTCGAACCGTGAACCCTGAACCATGAACCTTCTTGAACGACTGGGCCTCGGCCGTCCGGAACTGCGCGCGTGGGCGATGTACGACTGGGCCAACTCGGCGTTCCAGACGACCATCGTCGCGGCGGTCTTTCCGATCTACTACAGCAAAGTCCTCGCCGTGAACCTGTCGGAGGCGGACGCGACGTCGAGCTACGCCTGGGCCACGACGCTGGCGATCTTCCTCGTCGCGCTCGTCGCCCCGGTCCTCGGGTCCCTCGCGGACTATGCCGCGATGAAGAAGCGCATGCTCGCGGCGTTCATGGGGATCGGCACGGCGGCATGTGTCGCCATGTTCTGGCTGACGTCGGGTGAATGGCAGTTCGCGCTCACACTGTTCGTGATCGGCAACATCGGCGTCGCCGGAAGCATCGTGTTCTACGAGGCGCTCCTGCCGCACCTGGCGGCTCCCGAGGAGCTCGACCGCGTGTCGTCGGCCGGATACGCCATCGGGTATCTCGGCGGCGGTGTGCTGCTCGCCGTGAACCTGGCGATGATCCAGAAGCCGGAGCTCTTCGGACTGGCGGACGCGGGCATCGGCACGCGCCTGAGCTTCGTGAGCGTCGGTGTCTGGTGGGCGCTCTTCTCGATACCACTCTTCAGAAAGGTTCCCGAACCTGCCGTGGCCGCTCCCGGCGCCGTGCGCGAGAGGGTGTCGATCGCGCTTGGCATCCGGCGTCTCAAGGCGACCTTCTCGGAGCTGCGCAACTACAAGCAGGCTTTTCTGTTCCTGCTGGCCTTTGTCGTCTATAACGACGGAATCCAGACGATCATGCGGATGGCGTCGTTCTATGGCGCGACCATGGGTCTCGACAGCGGCGCCATGATCACCGCGCTCGTCATGACCCAGTTCATCGGCGTGCCCGCGGCGTTTGCGTTCGGCATGATCGCGTCGCGCATCGGCGCGAAGACGGCGGTGTTCATCGGCCTGACCGTCTACGCGGCGATCAGCATCCTCGGCTACTACATGACGACGGCGACCCATTTCTTCGCGCTCGCCGGCCTCGTGGGACTCGTGCAGGGCGGCACGCAGGCGCTCAGCCGGTCGATGTTTGCCAGCATGATCCCGAAGCAGAAGTCCTCGGAGTTCTTCGCGTTCTTCAGTGTGTTCGAGCGGTATGCCGGGATCCTCGGCCCGCTCGTCTTCGGCTGGGTCGCCGCCTACTGGGGCAACAGCCGCAACGCCATCCTCGCGGTCGTGATCTTCTTCATCGTGGGCGCGCTGTTGCTCACGCGTGTGGACGTGGAAGCCGGGCGCCGGCAGGCCCGCGCCGGCGAAGCCGCGTTCCGTGCGTGAGGGGGTCGTCCGCCTTCTGGCGCTGGCGGCCGTTCGCGTGTTCTACCGGGTGGATCGCGCGGGGAGTCCCCCGCCGTCCGGTTCGATCGTCCTGCTTCCCAACCATCCAAACGCGTTGCTCGACCCGGCCCTCGTCTGGGCGACGGCTGGACGCGACGTCAGGTTCCTTGCGAAGTCGACGCTCTTCACCGGCGTGTTCGGTCCGCTCGTCCGCGCAGCCGGCGCCATTCCTGTTTTCCGCAAGCAGGATGAAGGGGGCGACGCGTCGCGGAACGCGGAGATGTTCGCGGCCGTCGACGAGGCGCTCCGCCGCGGGGATGCGATCTGCGTCTTTCCCGAGGGCATCAGCCACTCCAGTGGCCGGTTGGAGCCGCTGCGAACCGGGGCCGCACGCATGGCGATGTCGGCGGCAGCACGGGGCACCGCCGTGCAGATCGTTCCGGTCGGGATCAATCCGGATCGTAAGACGGTATTCCTCTCCCGCATGACAGTCGTGTACGGCAGGCCGTTTTCCGTGACGGCTGGCGCCTCCGTGCAGGCGCTGACCGAAGAGGTCGCGGTCCGCATGCGACAACTCATCGTCGAAGCGGATCCTGAAGCGGACGGGGATCTGGTCATACGGATCGACCAGTTGTATGCGTCGGAGCGCGGGACCGGCGCGGATGCACAGTCGGTCGTCGAGCGGCGCCGGACGATCGCGGCGGGGCTGAACCGGCTGCGGCAGGATCGACCCGAGTGGTATGCAGCGTCACTGCTGCAGCTCCGCCGCTACGATCAGCGCCTGCGGCGTTTTGGCCTGGGCGATTCCGCGCTCGACTGGAATACGTCCCTTGCCGATGCGGTCCACTTCACCGCGCGTGAGCTCCCGATCGCGATCGTGCTGGTGCCGGTCGCGGCAGTGGCGCTCGTCGTCTTCGCCGTGCCCTACGGGCTCACGGCAGCCTCAGCCCGCCTGCAGAAAGAGACCGACGTCACAGCCACGGCCAAAGTGCTGGGGGGCGCTGCGTTGTACGCGGCGTGGATTGCGGCACTGGCCGTCATGGCCGGCCGTTTTTTCGGAGGCCCGGCGGGATGGCTGACCGCCGCGGTCCTGCCAGTACTCGCCGCGGCGGGGCTATTTGCGATCGAGCGTGAAGCGTCAGCCCTGCGGACGGCACGCTCCTGGCTCGCGCTGCGCGGCGCACACGCCAATACGCGGACGCGCTTGCGTCGGCATCGCGCGGAGCTGGCGGACGTTCTCGACGAGGTCAACGATTACTTGCGCGAGAGGTAATCCAACGCGAACGTGCGCAGTGGCTCGCTCGTCAGCCCTATCGCCTTTGCCTCCTCCAGCGCGTTCTCCACCTTCCACTTGTCGACCCTGACACGCTTGATCAGCCACAGCGCCGCGACGCGGTTCGCCGACGCGCAATGGATGAACACGGGCTGGTTCTTCGGCTCGCTGACAACGGTCAGGAACCTGTCCACGACGGCGGTCTCTGGCGCGGTCGACTTGAACGGGAGATGGAAATACCTGATGCCGGCTGTGGCGGCCGCCGCCGCTTCGACATCCACATTCGCCTCCGGCTCCTCAGCCGTCCGCAGATTGACGATCGACACGAAGCCCTCCTTTTTGAGGGCTTGAACGGCTTCGGGGCTGGTGGCCCCACCGCAGGCAACCGTGGCATTCACCCGGCTGAAGTTCTTGATACCTGGATACTCACGTTTCGTGACTTGCGCCGCTGTGGCGGTGCATAGCGCGAGGATGAGAGCGGCAGTCGTGGCGATGCGTGTCGACATCAGTTCTCCTGTTGCAGGCTGTGCGGATTCAATTCAGCAGAAACGTTTCCACGAACGTGATCCACGTGTAGAAATTGTAGTTGGCGTTTGCGGCGCTCCCGGGGAAATTTTCGTGCCCCGCGTCCTCATAGATAACGAGCCAGACAGGGACACCTTTGCCCCGCGCGGCCTGGTGCATGCTCTCGGCCTGCGCGACGGGCACACGCGCATCCTTTCGGCCGTGCGCGATCATCAGCGGCACCTTGATCGTCGCCGCGTGCGTCACCGGCGAAATGCCTGCCAGAAAGGCTCGCATGCCGGGCTCACGCTCGTCCCCGTACTCGGCACGCCGGTCCTGCTGCCGCCCGGGCTCGGTGCCCTCGAGATAGGCGACGAAGTCGGAGATGGCGGCGGCGGCAAATGCGCACCGGATCCGGTCCGGGTAACGCCGGGCAGCGGCGTAGGTCATGTAGCCGCCGTAGCTCGCGCCCGTCACCATGACACGCGTTGGATCGAGATCCTTCTGCCTGCCGATCCAGTCGAGGAGGGAGCCGATGTCTTTAACCGCATCCTCGCGCATCCTCCCGTCGTCCAGCTTCTCGAAGGTCTTGCCAAACGCGAAGGTGCCCCGCACGTTCGGATACAGGATCGCGATGCCCATTTCGTTCAGGAAGTACGCACTGCGCCCCTGGAAGCGCGGACGCTCCCTGGCGTCGTTCGGCCCGCCGTGGATGTTGATCATCACAGGTCGCGGACCGGGGAAACGCGCCGGGGGGCGATACATCACGCCAGAGATCGCCCTGCCGTCGAAACTCATCCAGCGAACAATCTCAGGTTCCGGAAGCGTGCCGGGGTCCACGCCGCCGACGCTGCTCTTCGTCCATCGCGTCACGGCGCCCGAGGCAGCATTGACGCTGAAGACATCGGCGGATGTCCGCGCCGATCCAAAGCTGAACCCCACCTCCCCGCCGCCTGGGGCCCATTGCAGCGTTCGGATGCCGCGGGGCGTGACCGGCGGCAGCGCAATCTGGCCTGCGGGAAGCGCGGCTTTCACCCGCGGCCGGAGCGTCGTCGTGTCGATCAATTCGAGCCGGCTCGACGCGTCCCGGTCGAAGCTCACGGCGAGAGTCTTGCCGTCCGGCGCAATGGCGATGGCTTCAACCGAATCGCCGTCACGCGTCAGCACCGTCCACTTTCCTGCTCGCCAGCGCCAGGCGCGGGGCAACTCAGACCCGCGATTGCTTATGGCGTAAATGGACTTCCCGTCCGGCGAGAACTGCGGATCGCTCCAGATCGCCGGCGTCGAATCCAGCGTCAGCGCGGTTGTCTTGCCCGTCGCGACGTTGATCGACCAGAGCGCCGTATCGTTCCCCGGCAGCAGTTCGAGCGCCAGCAACGCCGTCTCATCGGGGGACCACGCCAATGCTTCCCACGATCCGGACACTTCCGCCAGCATCCGGGACGACGAGGCGTCTTTGGGATCGACGACGTAGATATCCCGGTCGCGACCGTTGCGCCGGTTCGAATCGAACGCGATTCTGCCGCTCTTGCGCGACCATGCGGGCACGCCGTTGCGCGACGTGCCGTCCGTCAAGAGCGTCGTGGTCCCGTTCTCGACCCTCAGCAGCTGGTGGGTCTCGGCCGCGCCGGTGTCCTTGCGCACCACGATCCACTCGCCGCCGACCGGGCTGAACGACGCGGCACCCGGCGCACCGTCCGCAAACGATGTCAGCGGTTTCGGCAGCGCGAGCGGCGCGTCGACGAGATGCACCTGTTGCGACGTCGCGGTGGTAGTCAGGACCAGCATCTCGCGACGAGTACCGTGCCAACCAAAGAGCTGGGCCCGCCGGAACTCTCCGTACGGTCGAAGCCGGGCGGCAAGTGCTGCCGGAATTGCCGGGAGCCCCTCGGCCTTGACGTTCGCCGGCACGGGGATCGTGGCGTCCTGAGCGGACAGCGACGTGCCGAGCGCGATCAGGACGAGGAGCCGCAGCAGTGGGCGCATGAAACCTCGCAGAGTGTCCGGAAGGGAAGAAGGCGCAGTATAGTGCAAACGGATCGCGTAACTTTTGCGTCCAATCACCCATGAAGATCGTTATCGCTGGCGGTACGGGATTTCTCGGGCGTCCTCTCGCCGAGGCGTACGCGGAAGACGGCCATGACGTCCGGGTGCTGACGCGCAGTCTGCCGGCCGGTGAATCGCGCCACGACACGGGCACCGGGACACCCGGCATCACCCGGGTGGGGTGGCACCCGGATCCGGCAGGCAGCCCTGAAGGGCTGCGCTACGGAAGCCACACGGGGACCGCGGCTGCAGGCAGCCCTGAAGCGCTGCGCTACGGGAGTCAGGTGTGGGCCGAGGTGGTCGATGATGCGAATGCGGTGATCAACCTGGCGGGCGAGTCGATCGGCGATCAGCGATGGACGCCGGAGAGAAAGGCGCAGTTGCGCAACAGCCGCATCGGGCCCACGCGCGCGCTCGCCAGGGTCATCGCAAGCGCCGCGAAGCCGCCGAGGGTCTTGATCAGCGCGAGCGGTGTGGGGTATTACGGGGCCGCCGGGGACGAGCCGAAGACGGAGGATTCTCCGGCCGGTACCGACTTCCTGTCGAAGCTGTGCGAGGACTGGGAGGCGGAAGCGCGGTCGGCGGCTACGTCCGGCACGCGCGTGGTGCTGCTGCGGACTGGCGTCGTCATCGAGCGGTCAGGCGGCGCGCTCGCGAAGATGATCCCCGCGTTCAGGTTGTTCGCGGGTGGACCGATGGGTTCCGGACGGCAATACATGTCCTGGATCCATCGGCACGACTATCTCGAAATGGTCCGCTGGATCGTCGACACACCTGCCGTCGAGGGGCCCGTGAATGCGACCGCCCCCCACCCTGTGACGAACCAGGCATTCGCACGGGCCCTCGGGCGCGCGCTGAAAAGGCCGAGCCTGATACCCGCACCGGCATTCGCCCTGAAGATCTTCCTCGGCGAAATGGCCGGTCCGCTCGTGCTGAGCGGGCAGCGCGTGCTCCCGACACGCGCGCAGGCGCATGGCTACGATTTCAGGTACCCGGAGATAGACCTCGCGATGAGAGGGATCTTTGGAGAGCCTTGAAATGCAGGCGTTCTGCGTTCTGCGTTCTGTGTTCGTCGTTCTGCGTTTAGAGAATCGCTGGCGCTCCGGCCCTGTAGTTCCCGTTCAGGATCGAGACCGAGTCGGCCCCCAGCCATGAATCGACGACCTTGGAGTAGACGGACCTGAAATCCGTCTCGAAGCGCACGTCGCCGCTGCTGTTCTCGAGCGTGGGGTTGTCGTTTCCGATGCGCAGGTTCGGCGCGGTGCCGTAGATGCCGCCGCGGACGGAGCCACCGATCGCCATCATGGCGCTGCCCGCCCCGTGGTCGGTGCCCGCGCTGCCGTTCTCGGAAATGCGGCGTCCGAACTCTGAGAACTGGAGAATCAGGGTGTCGTTCAGCAACCCCTGGTTGGCGAGGTCCTGGTAGAACGCCGTGATCCCGCCGTTGAGGTTCGTCATCAGGTTGTAGTACGCGCCGTTGACGTTGTTGGGATTCTGGGATGCGTGCGTGTCGAACCCGCCGGTCTGGACCCAGAACACCTTTGTCCCGAGGTCCTTGTTCATCGCGCCTGCGATCATCCGCAGCGCCTGACCGAAACCGGTGTTCGGGTATGTCACCGTCGGCGCGTAGGTGGCGACCTGCGCGACGCGGTCGAGGGTCGCGAATGCGTCCTGCGCGGTGGAATTGACGAAGGCCAGGTGCGGCTGATCCACAGGCACGTGCGAGGAGATCCTGGTCGCGCTCTCGCGCGCATACGTCGCGTCGATCCCGCCGTTTGGGCTCGCAAACGCATAGCCCGCGACGTTGGTGATGGCGGCCACGCCAGCCGTGCGTGCGAGCAGTGTGCGCGGTGTCTCACGCTGCGTGGACCACGCGGTCAACGGATCCAGTGGCGTGGGCAGCTGGTCGAGATAGCGGCCAAGCCATCCCGTGCCCGCCGGAGCGCTGGGATCGGCCGTCGACCAGATGTCGGTCCCGAGAAAGTGCGACCGGCTCTGGTTGGGATATCCCGTGCGCTGGATGACCGCGAGATCGCCAGCATTGAAGATCGTACGCAGGCCCGGCAACCGCGGGTTGAGGCCGAGCGGCACGCCGCTCTTGTCGCTCCCGATCTGCAGCACATTGGCCGCGGGGATCGCGATCGTGGGCCGCCGCGCGTAATAGTTCGGATCGGTGTACGGGATGACCGTGCTCAGGGAGTCATTCCCGCCGCTCAGGTAGAGCACGACGAGATTCCGCCGGGAGCGCCCCTGCGCGCGCGCAAGGTCGTTGAGAAAAGCGGGGGCGGCAAAGCTGACCGTAAAGGCCGCCACGCCGCCGCGCATGAATTTGCGTCTGGTAATCGACATTGGATACTTCCGTGTTGTCCGTGTTGTCGCTGGCTGCCGTGGTGAACCGTGGCCCTTACCGTGTTGAACCGTG
>DATLXP010000006.1:0-1559 GCA_035575695.1 Vicinamibacterales bacterium | reverse complement strand
GATGGTGATCAGATGACGGTTCGCGCGATCGGCGAGAGCCCTGGCGACACACTGCTCGACATCGTCCGGTTGACGCCAGAGGGGGAGCGCGCGCAGGGGCCGATCGTGGTCGGGCAGGCGTCCGGCATCATCGAGGGCTGACGCCTAGCAGGATGCTAGAAAACGCATCCTGCATGGCAAATGGTAAATGGAAGATGGTAAAACGCCAGTATCTAGTCGTTGTTTCCATTTCCCATCTACCATTTTCCATTCAGGCCGGCATTCTTCTGCGGCCTGCGAGGAGTATGTGATGAGCATGCACGGACGGCTGTTAACTCTGCTGATGACGGTGGGTCTGTGCCAGGGGACGTCCACGCTGGACGCCTCACGCCAGGCGTCATCGACTCTGCCGTCGCTGGGGTCGACGCCCGCGCCTCCCAGTACGCCGGACGAACGTGCGAACGAGGCCTACGCCAGCGGGTTGGCGCACCGCGGTCGCGGGATCCGGCACGAACAGGATGAGGCCAAAGCCAGGACGTCTGCGGACCGCCTGAAGGCGGCAGCCAAGGCGCGTCGCGAGTTCGAAAAAGCGCTGAAGGATTTCCAGAAGGCGAACCGTCACGCGCCGTCGCACGTGGAGGCCTACGTCGGCACGGGCTTCGCGTATCGAAAGCTGGGCGACCTCACCCAATCACTCGCCATGTACGACAGGGCCC
Source organism: Vicinamibacterales bacterium (assembly GCA_035575695.1). GTDB lineage: Bacteria > Acidobacteriota > Vicinamibacteria > Vicinamibacterales > 2-12-FULL-66-21 > JACDCA01. The sequence continues at coordinate 864 of DATLXP010000006.1, read as the reverse complement.
TGCGGTTGACCCCGGAATTATCAGACGCGATCGAATCCCGCGGAGAGCTCTATCTCGATCTGAATCGACTCGACGAGGCGAAGAGGGCATACCTGCAACTGCTGGGGCTGACTCGCAAGAACGCGGATCGCTTGATGGGAGCCATGCGCCTGTGGATCAGCGCACGCCGCGTAAACCCGTCGGGCGTGGATCCCGCGACGATCGACGCGTTCGAGGCCTGGGTGGCGGAGCAGGGAGTCCGCAAATGAGGAACGCGACTGGCTGAGTGTGTCGCTCGCTACAATGGTCGCCATGGCGGAAACGGAATGGACCGCGAGCGCTGCCGATGCCGGGGTGCGCTTCGACAAGTTCCTGGCCGACCCCGGCCGGCTGTGCTCCCGCGGACGCGCGGTCGTCGCACTCGAGCGCGGCAAGATCTTCCTGAATGGCGACGAAACGGACGTGTCCGATGCGTCGCGCCGCCTGCTCGCAGGCGACGTCGTCCGGTTCTGGGAGGATCGTCCGGGCAGCGCCCGCCGCAGGCCTCGCACCGGACCATCAGGAGACCTCGATGTCGTGTTCGAGGACGACCTGCTGCTCGTCGTCAACAAGCCGGCCGGCATCCTGTCGGTTCCGCTCGAGCGCAAGGCGGACGCCCCTTCGGTCTACGAACAGATCGAAGATCGTTTCAGGTCACACGGCAAGCGACGCCCGTTCGTCGTCCACAGAATCGACCAGGACACGTCGGGCCTCGTGGTGTTCGCGAAGGATCCGGACACGCAGCGCCGTCTCAAGGCGCAGTTCGCGCGCCGCGAGCCGGAGCGCGTGTACCTCGCGATCGTCTACGGGCATCCCGATCCGCCTGCCGGTACGTGGCGCGACACA
>DATLXP010000005.1:0-34862 GCA_035575695.1 Vicinamibacterales bacterium | reverse complement strand
CGCGGCCAGGCTCGCCGACATGCGCACCAGCGTGCCGACTGGATCCACGGCCGGGGGCGTGACGCCCGAGAAGCCGTTTGTCGCCTCGATGGGCATCTACGTCTTCTCCCGCGAGGTCCTCATGGAGTCGCTCGAGACCCCGGGGGTCGATTTCGGGAAGGAGATCATCCCGAAGTCGCTCGACACGCACCGCGTGCATCCGTACATTTACCGAGGTTACTGGGCGGACGTCGGAACGATCGAGGCGTTCTACGATGCCAACATCCAGCTGACACGGCGCGCGGCGCCATTCAACTTCTTTCATCCCCGCTTCCCTATCTACACGCACCCCCGCTTTCTCCCCGGCACACGCGCGGACGGCTGTACGCTGAACGCGTCGATCGTGGCAGAGGGCTGCTCCCTGGATCACTGCGAGATCTCGAACTCGGTGGTGGGCATCCGCACGCACATCGCCAGTGGTTCGAAGATCACGCGGTCTGTGCTGCTCGGGGCCGACTCGTACGAGGAGGAGTCGACGCCCGGCAGGCTCACGCTCGGGATCGGGCGCGAGGTGGTGCTCGACCGGGTGATCATGGACAAGAACGCGCGGATCGGCGATGGGTCGCGGCTCACGAATACCGTCGGCGTGAACCATGCCGACGGCGACGGTTACCACATACGCAACGGCATCATCATCGTGCCGAAGGGCGCCCAGGTGAAACCCGGCACCACGGTGTAACGGCACGGAATGTCAGGACCGCGGGTCATCGTTTCGGCTTCTCCCGCTCGTCGTCGTTGAGATCGATCGCGTACGGTGAGAAAACGGCTCGGCATACCGCGGGATACGGCTCGCCCCAGCCGCGCACGAGTCCCCAGACGATTTCGTTCAGCCGGTTCGTGGGTGCCGCGTCTGGCACGTCGAATCGCATCTTCAGGCTGTCTTCGCCCGCCTGCCGCAGGGGGCCCTTCATGGCGCTCAACTTTGGATTGCGCTCGAAGAGGGACTGCGTCGGCTTGACGGCCGTGTACGGCCGGAGGTCGACGCTCGTCGTGAAGCTCGCGCGCATGTCGGTGGCGATGAGGTCAAACAGCGACATGGTCGGCAGTCCGAGCATGAGCTCAATGGTCTTGACCATGCTCTGATGGGCGTAAAATGTGGAATCCACGGCCTGACGGCGTACATACGGTGAAATGGCGAGCGCAATGGTGCGATGCCCATCCACATGTTCCACGCCGTTCTGCGCATCGTCTTCGACGACCAGAATCGCCATCTTTGGCCAGAACGGGCTTTGCGACAGCGCCTCGATGATCTGTCCGAGCGCCAGGTCGTTGTCGGCCACCATTGCCTTCGGCGTCGACACATCTGGCGTCGCGCCGCGCGTGTGGTCGTTCGGCAGTTGCATGATCACCAGGTTGGGCATCGAGCGTCCGGCCGTCCAACCCGCCAGGTCCTTCAGGAAGATCTGAGCGCGCACGACATCGGGGATCGATTGCGAGTACGGTGGATAGTTCCTGGCGAGCAGGGCATTCAGCGGCGCGAGCGGAGCCGTGATGAACCACTCCTTCGTAAAGTCCTCCCCGCGCTGCCAGCGGTCGAGGAGATTCGCCCGCTGCGCTAGGTCCTTCTCCGGAAGCCGCCCCGCATACTCCCCGTACACCTTCACCGTCCGGCCTCGGGCGCGGGCGAGATCCCACAGGAAGCCGCTGCTCGCGTACGCGATCGGATCCGTTCCGTCGAAGGGATAACTGCGCCCGGCATACCCGGGCCACATGGCATAGCTCGTCTCGCTGGCCTGAGTCACCCACTGATGGCCGTCGCCCGAGTTGCCGCCTGTCGCGTAGAAGTTGTCGAGGAGGACGAAGTCCGTCGCGAGCTTGCGATGATTCGGCGTCACGTCCTCGCCGAACATCACGAGCGACTTGTCGCCGTTGCCGCGCGAGAGATCACCGAAGAGCTGATCGTAGGTGCGGTTCTCCTTGATGATGTAGACGACGTGCTCGATGAGCGACGGGTCGCCGGCCCGTTTCGGCACAGGCAGCGGCGCCGATGCCACCCGCTGCGCGGTTAAGATCTGCTGCCGGGCCGTTGCAATGCGGTTGTTCTCAGCAACGGCGGTGGTATAGCTATCGAGCTGGGGCGCGTCGGGAACCGCCACGACATTCACCGCGCCGCGATACGAGTGCACGGCGCGCTCCGCCGGTTTGTTCCGCCAGCCCGAGCCCACTCCGAGCAGCGTGGCAACGGCGAGCTTCGTCCCGTCGCCGTTCAATGCAAGATGGTTGGGATACCACGCAGTCGGGATGAGCCCCTGAATCCGCCGGGAGGCGACGTCCACCACGGCCACGGCATTGAGCCCCCCCAGGGCGACGAACAACCTCGATCCGTCCGGCGCAACAGTCAGGGCTGTGGGCGCGATACCCTTCAGCTTCAGTCCGAACGGTTCCAGAGGAATAGTGGACACGATGCGATGCGCGGCCGTGTCGATCACCGAGATCGAGTCCGAGTTCGCGTTCGCCACGAACAACCGGTGCCGGGCCTGGTCCCAGACCATCGCGTTCGGGTGGAGCCCCACGTCAATCGTGTGCGTAACCTTCTGCGCGTCGAGATCAATGCGCGTGACCGTACCGGTCGACGCGATCCCGCGCTCGTCCACGACCACGCGATCCGCCCCGGCCGCTAAGCCGGTGGGCAGGGTGACGTCCCCGTCCACGGGCCACCGGCCGCCCCAGTTGCTGACCCATGCCGAGCGGCCGTCAGTGGCAACCACGGCGCCGAATGGGGCCACGCCTCCTGTCTTGACCCGCCCCGTCAGCCGGCCCGTGTCGGCGTCGAGAATCGCCAGCGCGTTGTCGAACACGAGCGGGACGACGACGCGGCCGGCTCCCTGACGGGTGAGCGCGGGCGCGCCGGCCAGGTGGAGTCCGAGATCCGGCGCCAGAGGGACGAAGCCCTCGCCGTCGATCCGCAGCAGTTGGACCGCTCCTCCGGGCCGGTTGCCGGCAGCCGTGGCGGGCACGGTGATGCCGACAAGGGGGCTCTTCCGCACGGGGTCGAACACGATCCCCTGCAGCGCCGCCGTGCCCTCGACCTCCCACCTGCCGCGCGCTCGATTCTCCAGCCAGTCGAGGTGATACACCTCGGGACGCGAGGCACGGTTACGCCCCGTGAGTACCCATATGTCCGCGTCGGTGGCGCCGAAGGTAATGCCGTAGACCCGCCCGTCGAAGACGCTCTGAACGCCCGCGGGGGTAATCGCCTGGCCTGTCGTGATCACACCGGGATCGGGTACTCCCCTCGAGGGTTGCTGAGCCTCAGCATCCCTGGACTCGAGGACTGCGGCAAGGCCGAAACCCAGTAAGAGGCAGACGAGCGCGCGGATCCTGTGCGCAGACATGGAGACTCCTGTCAGAAGCCGAACCGCGCCGCAAGCTGCATCGTACGCGGGCCCCCGATCGTCGACGTGATCAGGCCAGCGGAGCCGTAACCGTTGGCGGCAAAGGTCGAAGCCGGGTTGGCGAACACCGGCGTGTTGAGAGCGTTATACACCTCCCAGCGCGCTTCGAGCCGCCGGCGCGCTCCGAGTGAGAATGAGCGCGCGATCGTCAAGTCGAGCTGCACCTGCGAGGGGCCCCGCAGGATATTGCGTCCGGTGTTGCCCCACTGGTCGAGTGAGTGCTGGAACGCCGTCACGTTGAAGTAGCTGTCCAGCCGATCCTGAACCCGCCCACTGTTGGTCGCGCTCTGCGCGGTCGCGCCCGGGGCAAAGCTGACACGCGGGCGGCCGACCTGCGCGAAGAACGCGTTGCGGCTGGGGCTGCCGATCACCGAGAACGGCGTGCCGGACTGATAGGTGAAGATCCCCGACAGGTTCCAGTTGCCGAAGATGGTGTGGGTCAGCGAATCTTTTCTTCCCGGCCCCGGAACCTGGAGTATGAAGCTCGTCGTGAGGCGATGGGGGCGATCGTAATCCGCCCGACCGAAGTTGTCCTCGGGCCGCGTGGGATCGTGCTCGACGAGACCGCGATCCGACGACAGCGTGTCCATGGTCCGGCTGAGCGTATAGGCGACGTTCGCCGTGAGCGTGCGTCCCAGCTGCGCGCGCACTTTCGTCTGCAGGCTGTGATACGTCGATCGGCCCACGTTGGTGAGCTGCTGGAATCCGGCATTGCGGCTCAGTCCCAGGAATTCAGCGGGGACGAAGAAATCCGGATTGATCAGGCGTCCCAGCCGGTCGTAGATGTCGGTGAAGCCGTTCACCGGTGTGACGCGCGGATCGAGGGGCACCGCCCGGTTGACCTTGCCGAGCAGGTCTACGCCGCGCGACCCGACATAGCCGATATCGACGAGCAGCCCACGGCGCACTTCGTACTGCAGGTTGGCGGTCCACTGCTGCTGATAGGGTGTGCGGATGAGCGGGTCGATGAACACGTTGCTCCTCGAACTGAACGGCGACGAGGTTGGGAACGGCGTCCCGTCTTCGCGCACCCAGCGCGGCACGCCGTTGGCGTCGCGCGCCACCTGGACGTTGAGCGGGATCTGGAACGGGTCAACGTTGAGCCGCGGATAGGGATCGGCCATATCGGGCGGGGCCGGCACATTCTGATAGATGAAGAAGGGGGCCGAGCGCTGGAGGTCCACTTTGAAGCTGGCGCCCGTCCGCTCGAAGTACTGGCCCCATCCGCCGCGCACGACGAAACGTGGAGCGAACGTCGGCTGCCAGGCAAACCCGACGCGCGGAGCGATGTTGTTGTAGTCCCCCTTGATGGTCGACTCGTACTTCGCCTTGTGGATCCCGCTCAAGTCGATGGGCGTGCCGGGATCGACGACGAGTCCGATCGACAAGGGCGTGAAGCCCGGCTGGAAGAACGGCGCGTTGGCTGGGACCTGGAAACCGGGCTGGACGCCGAGCTTCGCCGCGGCCTCCGGCAGATAGTAGTTGCCGATTCGTCCGTTCCGCTCGGTGAGCGTCCCGTAGATGTCATAGCGCACACCGGCGTTTACCGTCAGACCGCCGCCGAGCCGCCAGTCGTCCTGTACGAAGACCCCGACGTCGTTCGTCGAGAAGTCCCGGCGGGTATCCCCCTGATCCAGATCGGACGACCCGCTCGCGGCGCCGTGCCCGGTGAAGAAGAACACCCAGTTGTTGTAGTCCAGGTCGCCGTTGGTCCGCGACATGAACTCCCCGGCCAGATTGATCCGGCGATACTCGACGCCCGTCTGGAGGGTGTGCCTGTCGCCCAGAAACGTCCACCGGTCCGACGCGCTCAACACGCGTTGCACGTCAAAGAAGTCCCACGCGTTGCCGATGCCTCCGGAATTGCGCTGGGTGTTGATGTCGATGGTGGGCATGAGCGCGGCCAGGCCGCCGATCGCCTGCTCGAGCGGATTATAGATGCCGAGCGTGGAATTCAGCACGTCGCGATACTTGGAAATGCGCGTGTTCTGAAGATCGAAATATCCCACATTCGCTTCATGGAGGGTCCGCGAGCCGAAGCTATGAGTGTTTGAGATCCCCCCCAGCCACGCCGGTGTCCGGCCGAGCGTGGGAGACGGCGAGGCATCAGCCCAGCCGAACGCTTCTTCGACGTCCTGATTCGATCGCGTGAACGTCACGCGGGTTTGATTCGACGTCCCCATGCGATGCTGGATCGATCCGAACGCCGACGTGCCCCGGAGCTCCGTGGGGATCACCTGCTGCTGAAGATACTCGCGGCCGTACGTGCCGTTACCCTTCAGGACCGGCATGCCAGACGAAGGTGACGGGATCAGGAACCGCCCCTCCCGCTGCACGTTGAGGATGTTGAGCGCCACCGGGTGGATGTCAGTGGGCGTGAGCTCGCGGAAGACGAGCCGCGCAGGGTCGGCGAAGAACTTTGCGATCAGGCCGGCCTGCTGCTCCGCCGGAAATGCACGCAGTGCATTCATGAAATTGGCCGCGAAACGTGGGTCGTCCTGCACACCGGTTCGAATCCACTCATTCGCCACGACGGCGATCGTCCGGGCGTTTCGTATGTCGGTGAGCCCGGTCGGCAATCCCGTGGCGGCGTTTGCGTTCGATGCGTAGCCTGAACGGAAACCCTGGCGCTGCGCCGCGCCAAAGAAGAATGTGCGGCGGGGAAGGATCCGGCCGCCCAGAGTGCCGGTCGTGTCGTTGCGCCGAAACTCTGGACGTTCCACGCCTGCGCGATTCAGGAAGAACTCGTTGGCGTTGAGCCTCTCGTGCTGGAAGTAAAAGCCGGCCGACCCGGACAGACGGTCCGCGCCTGACCGCGTGATGAGGTCGACGTTGCCCCCGCCGTTGCGCCCGCGAGCCGCGGAGGCCATCGCGGTCTGGACCTCGACCTTCTCGAGCGCGTCGAGCGGGATGCCGACGTTGTTACCCAGCCCGCCGCCGGCGTTCAGCATGTTCGTGGCATCGACCCCGTTGACCCGCAGCCCGTTGTTGGTCGGGCGTGCGCCGTTGACGCTCGGATTGATCGACTGCGTTGCGTCGTCGGTCTGGGCACCCGGCACCGTCGCGACGTTGAGCCCCTTGCCCGTCCGGTCTGGCAGCGGCGCGCTCACACCCGCTTCTGCCACGATCACGTGCGTGTAGTTGCGCGACGCGGTCGGGAGCTCGGTTAATGTGCGGTTCGAGAAACTCGCGGCCGGAGTCGACGAGGCGACGTCAAGGACCATTTCGGACGCCGCGACCTGCACCGTCTCACTCATGCCGATGACCTGGAGAGTCACCGCAAGGCTCAGTGTGACGCCCGCCTCGATGCGAGCCGGCAGCTGTGCCGGCGAAAAGCCGGCCAGCACGAACCGCACGGTGTAACTGCCGGGTCGCAAGGAGATGAATCTGTACACGCCGTCCGCGTCCGTCGTGGTGTGTGCCACGGGTGGAGCGCCGGCCAATCTGAGCGTGACCTCGACGATCACGCCCGGTAGACGTGCGCCGCTGCTGTCTGCCGCCGCCCCTTCCAGCACACCTACGCGCTGTTCAGCTCGTGCCGCTGTCGTCATCGTCAGCACGCACAGTCCAATCACAATCAGTCGTGGTACACAGTTCATCGTCGTTATTACCCTCTTGTTCATGACGCGAGTCAGTGCATTGACTCTAGAGGCCGGGAACAACGGGACAGTGTCGCTGCCGTAACAACGTTGAAAAAGGAACAAGCTGTCGCGGTGGCGCGCGCTCGAGGTTGCGGCCGACGCGCGCGTTCAACAGGTCGGGCCACGCGTCCCGAGCGAGCTCAGTTGAGGGACGACGGAGGGACGCCGGCCTCCGGATGTAAACCGGCCACTCGCGCCGCATGAATGGCGCGGTGCAGCTGCCGCATCCGCTCCGCGGCCAGGGGCCAGGCATACCGCGCTGCGGTGTGCCGTGCGGCGTCGGTGCGACGGCGCCGCTCCGCCGGGTTCGAGACGGCCCACACGACCGCCGCCGCGAGCCCCTCGGCGCTCGGCACCGCGAGCCACGCATTGGCGTCGGTCGCGTAGGTCAGCACGCCTCCCGCCGCCGGCAGCACGACAGGCACGCCGAGCGCCATGGCTTCGAGAGGACCGATGCCGAAGGGCTCCCGCGGATTCGGATGGACGAAGATGTCCGCCGCCGTCGTCAGTTCGCACAACGCCGTCCGATCGACCACATGGGGATGAAAGTGCACGCGGCCGGGCGCGCTCGCGGCGGCCAGGTGCTTCAACCGCGCGTGCTCGGGTCCGTCCCCGATCAGCAGCAGGTGCGTATCCGGCACCACGACCAGGAGCCTGGCCATCATGTCCGCCAGCACGCTCACGTTCTTCTCTGGGGAGAGTCGACCCGCATACACCAGGCATAGCGCCGTGGTGGGAATCCCGAAGACATCCCCCAGCGACTGTCGTGCGGCTGCCCGCAGCGACGGCAACACGACGTCTACCGGGTGCACACCGGGCGGCGCGACGTGGACGGGACGGACATGAGGAGGGCGCATGGCGAGTTCGAGCTCGGCCGCCGTGTAGCGGGAGTTGGCCACGTGCGCATCGAACATGCCGATGTAGACGCTGCCAAGGAAGCGGCGCGCGAGCGCCGACGCTGCCGGGTGCCCCGTGACAAACGCCTTCAGGTTGTCATCCAGCCGCTCGCAGCTGGAACCGATCAGCGTCGGTCCGAGCCCCGTTCTTCGCCGCTCCCGACAGAGCAAGCCGGCGAGATAACAGAGTGAATACTTGTCGGCGATCTCCACCACGTCGGGACGCTCGGATGCGACGATGTGGCGCAGCCCGCCGTGTTCGTGCCCCATGAACCGGTGCGGAAGGATGACCCGGTACCGACGGTCGAAGGCGGGCGACCGCGGCGAGGCGACCCGGTGGATCTTCCCGAAGCGACCGATCTGTTCGATGCCGTCACGCTCCGCTGGCACGACGAGCACCATCGGCTGCTCTTCCCGTTCGGCCTGTTCGAGGAGCGCCAGGTACATCGTGCGGATGCCGCCCGACCGCTCGTGAAACGCGTTGGTGAGGTGCAGGGTTTTCATGAAAGTAGCCGCAGGTGACGAATTCAGCGATCAGCCTCGGCATCGCCCGCAGATCGTGGGCGAGCGATCGCTGGCCGGCGCCAACGATCAGCGCGCCGCGGCGCATGGCGAACAGGTTGAAGGTGGTGGTGAAGCAGGTGAACGCGACGGAGACGAACATGCTGTGCGACAGTCTCGGCGTTCCGGCCAGGCGGTGGACCGCGTATTCGGCCGCGTGACCCACCGCCGGCATGATGAGCAGGGCTGCGACCGCGCCATGCCAGGCAGGCCGGGCATGGCGCAGCGTCTGCGTCAGACTTCCGAGAACGCCCGACGCCACCGCGCGGAACAGCAACTCGGTGACGAGGGCGCGCACGCCAGCCTCCATCCCGGCGGGCACGTTCATCACGAAGAAGATCGTGGCCCGGCAGACCGAGCTGATGAGCGCGGCCTTCCAGTTCCAGTGCCGCACGAAATGCGTCACCGGATGCCTGAGGGCGTCGCGGAGCAACCAGCTGACGCGGTGACTGCGCATCACACGTGCGCGGCGGCCCGGGGTGGGGCCGAAACCCTCGCGGTGGACTGGGCCGACGCGGTGCGCAGCGTGGAGCGGTAACAGTCGAACAGCGGTTGCAGTGAGCCGGACCACCCCCGGGTGACGGCGTAGGCACGCGCGGCCTCGCTCATGCGGGCGCGACGGTCGGGATCCACGAGGAGCTCGGCGACCCGCCAGCAGAAGTCCCGTTCGCTGCCGGCGCGGCACACGTATCCCGTGAGCCGATCCTGCATGTTCTCGCGAGGCCCCCCGAGGTCGGTGACCAGCACGGGCAACCCTGCCGCCTGCGCTTCCAGTACGACGTTGCCCGCCGTGTCGGTCTCGCTCGGGAACACGAACAGGTCGCACGAGGCCATCACGGCGCCCATCGCGTCGTGCGTGAGAGTGCCGGTGAAGGCCGCGTCAGGCAATGCCGCGTGGAGCTCGCGAGCCATCGGTCCGTCGCCCGCCAGGATGAATCGATGGGGAATGTGATGGTCGTGGAGCAGCCGCCTGAGTTCCGGCAGCAGGCCCAGGCCCTTCTCGCGTGAGAGCCGCCCGGCGTACAGGATGGCGGGGCGTCGGTCCGACACCTGCCACGCCCTCCGCAGCGCCTCCGAGCGCCGCGCGGGGGAGAAGCACTGGCTGTCGACCCCGCGGCCCCAGACGCCGAGCCTCCGGGCGTTCCAGCCAGTGGCCACCAGGTGCTGGCGTGTGACGTCGGACGGCACCAGGACGTGCTGACAGCCCCCGTAGATCCACCGCATGTACTGCTGCATCAGGGCGCCAAGCCTCCGGGACCCGCTGAGCCGCGCCGTGTATTCGCCAAGCTCGGTGTGGTAGCTCCCGATCAACGGCAGCCCGAGGGAACGCGAGATCTGCCGCGCCGCCAACCCGGCGGGTCCGGGCGTGGTGAGATGAATGGCGCAGACCCGGTCGGCGACCAGCCGCTGCCTGAGCGCCGCGAGTCGGGGCGCGTACATCCGCATCTCCCCATAGAACGGAATGGCCACACCGCGCGAGGCGAGTGCCGTATAGCCGTCGGTATCAGCGGCGGCGTCCGCAAAGGTGTAGACGTGCGGTTCCACATCCTCGGGTGCGTGGCGAATGACGGCGCGCAACGTCGTCGTGACGCCGTTGACCTTCCCGAAGTCGTTGTCGGTGAGGATCGCGACTTTCATCACGCCAGCTCCGGTGCCGCCAGGGCTCGGTTGGCGACGAGGTCGAGCAGGAGGTCCCGGTTGAAGCGCTGCTCGAGGATGAAATGGGCGAGGGCCACGGCGAACGGCACGGAGAGAAGCGGAATCCCGACGACCGCGCACATGATGAACACGTGGCGCCGCCAGTCCGAAGGAGATTGGATCGCACGATGGAAGCGCTCCTTGTAGAAGGACGCCGCGATGCGGCAGATGTCCGACGCCATAGTGAAGTAGTGTCCCTGTCCTCCGCCGGGTTGCACCCGGCCCGCGTGCAGGGCGTCCATGAACTCCTCGCGCGTGCGTGCGCCTGGGGCTTCCACCCATGTGCGTCCGACGCCGCGGCCCGTGTGAGAGTCGCTGCCTCCGATGCACGCCTTGCCGTGCGCAGCGGCCAGCGCCGCCGCGGTGCGGTTCTGGCTCGGCAGCCTCGACCCGTTGCGCACCTCGATGCCATTCAGCCACGGCATCAGCGCCGCGATGTGCGTGGCGGTGATGTCGCCGTTGATTCGGGACGCCACGTGATTGAGGCTGACAAACAGGCGCTCCTGCGCCAGATAGGGCATCAGCTCCGCAATGTTGCGGCGCAGCGCCTGGATCTCGCGGTGCTGCCGCTCGTCGAGCCCGAGCACGCCAAGGTGCACGCGCACCCCGTCATTGGCAAAGACGCCCGTCACCTCGCAGCCGATGATGACGTCAGGACGATCGGCGATTGTCAGCGCGCCGTTGATCGTGTCGTGGTCGGTGATCGCCACGAGGTCCATGCCGCGCGCCTTCGCGCGGCTGTAGACCCCCTCGACGGAGTTGTACGACTCGCGCATGATCCGATCGAGCGGCTTGATGGTGGAGTACCCGGAATAGTGAGTGTGCACATGCGTATCCAGCTTCACGCGACCTCCTCCGTGACAACGTTGTGAGGCCGCCTGCCGGGAACAGGCGACGGGGCTGGGGCCGGCAAGGGGGACCGTTCCGGCAGAATCAGGATGGCGCAGCGGCGTGACGATGGAGTTGTCTGGAGGAAACGGTCTGGTAACATTGCCGCCGCCGTGGGGCTGGCCGGGAAGACTTACCCACCGTTTACCGTCGCGACGCATGGACGTGACGCCGACGGCGTACAACATCCCCATGGCCTACTCCTACACGGTGCTCCTGTGGTGTGGCTGTCGTGTCTACGTGTCCTGCCATCCTCGCTCACGCCTCACTAATACCCGCATCGTCGAGAAGAGGGGAATCGGATGCGGCACGAGGAACCATCAGGTGGGCACGCGCTTGTGGCTGTGGGAACTGCTGCCGGATCGTCGCCAGCCGGAGGTCGAGATTCAGTTCGAGGCGTCCTGATGGCCAGATTCGGCCGGGGCGGCGTCGGGGGCCCAGCCGACCAATACGACCGTGCTTCACTGGAGCGACACACCCGGCTGGCATACGGCGGACCATGATGCAGACCAAGCGTATCGCCCTCATCGCGCACGACAACTGCAAGTTCGATCTCGTGGACTAGGCCCGCTACAACCGCGGGACGCTCTCGGACCATCAGCTCTTCGCCACCGGGACAACCGGTGCGATGCTCGCGGCGGAACTCGCCCTGGACGTCACCAGGTTTCTCAGCGGCCCCCTGGGGGGCGATCAGCAGGTCGGCGCCGCCATCGTCGAAGGACGAATCGACTTCGTCATCTTCTTCTGGGATCCGCTGGAACCCCACCCGCATGATGTGGACGTCAAGGCGCTGCTGCGGATCGCGGTGGTCTACAACGTGCCGATCGCGTGTAACCGGTCGACCGCCGATTTCATGCTGTCGTCCCCGCTCATGAGTTTGCCCTACCACCCGATGGGAAGGCGCGGGGCTGGGCCGGGCGCGGGGACCGGTGCCGGCGCACCCACGGCGACGCCGTTGATCCGCTCGTACTCATAGCGCATGGTGAACGACGACTCGCCCGCCACCAGAACGCTGGCCGTCGAGGTCGTCTCGAGCGCCACACGGTGCCCGTCGATCCGCCCGTACGTCCGCACGATCTCGACGCGCCGCGTCCAGAATGACGGCGCTTTCGACAGCCGGCCTTCGATCCGCACGAGGTCACGGTCGCTCTCTGTCACGAACATCGCGCCGTCGATCAGGAGCTTGTCGGCCCGGCGGGGCCTCAGTGAGATGCGCAGAAGCCCGTCCTCGATCCGTTCCGGCTCGCCGAAGACGTAGTTCTCGCTCGTCAAGCCCGCCCGGTCCCCTTCCTTTGCGGCCACCGCGTCCCCTTCGGCCTCGAGCACCTTCCGCAGCACCTTGGTGCGGATGTATCCCGAGCCGCCTTCCGTGGCAACCCCGAACGTGAACCCCTTCCCGGCTTCGAGCTCGGTCCAGGCCTCCAGCCAGCCGGTCAGTTTGTAGCGGTCGTTGGTGGCCGACATTCTGCGAATGGCGCGGTAGCTCGTGACCGGCGGCTCCGGCCTGGACGGGCACTCCGCCGACACGCGCACGCAGGGGATCTTTTCGATGTCGCGCGCCGCAGGGTGGGCCGGCCCCACCCCGTACACCAGCGATATCAGGAGAGACGTCAACGTCCTACGCATGCAACCCTCCACTCAGCGGCCGCACCGTGCGGCGCCGGTTCGATGTGTCGGGCGTCGCGCTGGGCAGACGACGCGGTGAGGCGGGGGACGCCTCGGGGCGGGATGGCACTACTGTCGCGCACCCGTGTGACAGCGCGGCGACCGCGTGTTGACGTGCCTGCAAACGTTTCGTCGTGCCCCCGCCACACGGCGGCGCTATGCTGACCCGGTGACCATGCGAATAGAGTGGTTGGCTGTTGGCGTCGTGGCCCCCCTGCTGGCGACGGGCCTGCTCGGGCGACCCGCGGGCGGCGAGGCCGACGAGCTCCACACCGCCGGGGTGGCGGCGCACCTCGAGCGACGGCTCGCCGAGGCGTCAGCGCTGTACGACGAGGCGCTGACGATCGAACCACCCACGGACCCATCGCCCGCCCGGGCGGCGCTCGTTCGCCGGTTCGCTCCCAGGCTGTTTACGACCGCCAACGAACCGTTCGAACTGAGGGATGCCGTCGCCATCATGCATCCGACGTCGAGAGTCATCGCCTACCACCTGTTCTGGCACGACGACATTGATTTCCCCGACGACAACGACCCGTGCGATCACGAAGTCGTGTGGATCAGGCACTCCGAAGACGGCACACGCCTCGAAAGGGTCTGGACCTATTTCCACGGTCGCATTCTCGACGCACCGGCACGTGCGCCCGGCACCGACCCACGGCCACGCGTGGATGTCCAATGGGGCAAGCATGGATCGCTGCCCGAGGGATGGCGCAGCCTCTCGATCATTCCTGAAGTGACGGAGATCCCGGACGGGATCCCAGTGTCGGTCGTGCCTGTTCCGCTCGAACAGTATCTGGTCGGGAGTTTTCAGAAGCTGTCGACGTCCGGCCGGCGCCTGCCTGATCACCCGATCGCGTTGAGGCTTGGGTGGCCGAGACGATTCGAGGGTCGCCGCGAGGATTTTCTGCGGTTCCCGCGGACGGTCGACATCATGCCGTTCATCACCAGGCCACGGTCGATCCTCGTGTCCCGCTTCAACAGCGGCACGCTGAATCGATGGATGATTCCGTTCAACTTCCGGCCAAAGACGGAATGGCCGGAGTGAGTGCCGGCTGAGGCTATTTCCTGAGGAGCCTCGGCGTGATGAACCATCGAAGCGCGCCGGTCCCTTTCGGCGGGAACACTTCGAAGTCGATCCGGCAGATCGCCCCTTTTTTGAACTCGATCGGGGTGCGCGAGCCGATCAGACGCGCGGCGAGCTCTCCGAGATTCGGTTCGTGCCCGACGAGCGCAATCTTGCCCTTGCGCATGTGTCTCGCCAGTTCCTGGAACACGCCGGTCGGGGTGCCGGCTGGTGCGAGGGCATCGGCCGTGACGACGCCCGGTTTCGACGGCAACCCCTGCGAGAAGACGTCGGCGGTCTGCTTCGTGCGCACGAGCGGGCTGGAGATGATCTGGTCGAAGTCGACGTCCAGTTCGGCGAGGGCCTTGGCCTGCTTGCGGAGGCGCGCAATGCCCGCGGAGGTCAGGGGACGCTTGGAGTCGTCCGGGTAGTCAGGGCCACGCTCCGCGGCGATCCCATGGCGAATCAAGTACAACTCGAGTGTCGCCACTAGCGCGTGCTCCCGGCGGCCTTGCGCGTCTTGCGCACGGCCATCTTCATCTTCAGCGGGCGCGAGCGCGCTGCGAGACGAGGCACCAGTTGCGTGGGAATCGTCACGGTCAACTCGCGCAGCGCGTCCGCCTGCGCCACGTACTTCCCGTGCAGGCGCCGACACTGCTCTTCAATCCGTCCCGCGATGGCGCCGAGCCCCTCGTGCGGCACGGCCCTCCCGGCCGGCGCGGCCTGCACGGCGGCCACGTGCGCCTGCAGGACCTGCAGGTCGTGCAGACGGCCGAGGCTGTCCTGGGTGCGCTTCAGTGTCCGAAGGATCGGGTTCGCGGCGGGCAACCGGCTATCGGCGGCGAGCTCGACGCCGTACCGCAGCTTCTTGGTCGCGATGCGCACCTCGTGGAGATGCTCTGGCGCGTAGAGCTGTCCGGCCTGGTCGATCGCAGCCGCGAGGAGCTTGGACCGCTTCAGGAGCCTGGCACCGAGGGCCTGTCTCCACGTCTGCTGAGCGTCGGCCGCGATCGCCTCCGAGACCGAGGCCAGTCGCTTATCGAGTTTGGCCGTGTCGACACTGACGAGCTTCGCCAGCATCGCGTCACGCTTTTCGGTCCGCTCGGCCATCACGTGAAGGCGCACGTCCTGCAGCGCTCCCTTCGACAGTTCGTCGGAGGACGACAGCTCGTCGAGGAGCTGGAGCGTGACATCGAGTTCCCGGACGCTTCCGAGGGCACGCGTCAGGCGCCGGATCTTCCGCTGCGCCTTCCCGGCCTTCGAATGCTTGAGCGCGCCGGCCAGCACGGGGACGGCCTCGCGGAGGCGTCTGGACGCGACGCGCGCCTGGTGGACCCCCCGGTCGTCACCCGCCACCGCCGCGGGCAGATACCGACGAAGCGCCCGCGCTCTTCTCGTTAATAGTAAAGACGTGATCTTGGGGGTCCGACTGCTCATGATAGGATTCCGATGCCGACCAATAGCTCAGGTGTGCGACGAGTATATCTCGCTAGTGTAACAACAATCGTCCGAGCCGCTGAGCGTCACACCCGAGAGACATGCGCATCGCCGCCATAGATATCGGGACGAATTCCATCCACATGATCGTGGTGCAGGTTCGTCCGGACCTGTCCTTCGAGGTCATCGACCGGGAAAAGGACATGGTCCGTCTCGGTGCCGGAGGTCTGGATGGCAAGAGCCTGACCCAGACGGCGACCGCCTCGGCTCTTCAGACGCTCTCCAAGTTCAAGCGTCTCGCGGAATCCCACAAGGTCGACGAAATCGTCGCGGCCGCCACCAGCGCGACCCGCGAAGCGGACAACGGCGGGGATTTCATCGCCGCGGTGGACCGGCTGACCGGCATCAAGATCCGCATTATCTCGGGGGCCGAAGAGGCCAGGCTGATCCACCTGGCCGCCGGGTACGGCGTCGATGTCAGAAGCTCCACGGCCTGCGTGATCGACATTGGCGGCGGGAGCGTGGAAGTCACGCTTGGCACCGCGACACATCTCGCCGCCGGACGAAGTTTCAAGACCGGGGTGATCCGCCTGACGGAGCGCTACGTCAAGAGCGATCCGCTGTCGGGCCGCGACGAACGGCGGCTGGTGAAGCACGTGACCCGCGAGATGGGGGAGTACCTCACGGAGCTTGCGGGGCGCGGGTTCGATCGCGTCATCGGCACGTCGGGAACGATCCTGAGCCTCGGCTCGCTCGCCCTGCTGCAAGAAGGCCATGCCGTCGAGGACCTGCGGAACCGGCGCGTGGCCGCGAAGGCCATCCGCCGCCTTCGCAAGCGCATCGTCGACGCGGACCTCGACGAACGTCTGAGCATCCCCGGACTCGACCCGCGGCGCGCGGACCTGAGCGTCGCTGGCGTCGTGCTGCTCGATACGATCCTGCGACGCCTGGGAGCCGAGGACCTGACGCTCTGCGACCTCGCCCTGCGCGAGGGGCTGATCCTCGATTACATCCATCGCAACAGCGCCAGGATTCGAAAGGCCGAGCGGTATCCCGACGTACGCCGGCGGAGCATCATCGAACTCGGCGAGCGGTGCAGATACTGGCCCGAGCACGCCCACCAGGTCGCACGGCTGGCCCTCAGCATCTTCGACCAGACCCGCTCGGCGCACGGCCTGGGTGATCGCGAGCGTGAATGGCTGGAGTACGGCGCGCTGCTGCATGACGTCGGCGTCCACATCAGCTACGAACGGCATCATCGCCATTCGTATTACCTGATCAAGAACGGGGACCTGCGCGGTTTCGAGCCGTATGAGACCGAAATGATTGCGCTCGTCGCCCGCTATCACCGCCAGGCCATGCCCAAGCGGTCCCACGACGGATACGGCGCGCTGGACGCGAAATTCCGAAAGACCGTCAAGCGGCTGTCAGCCATGGTACGGTTGGCGGAGGGGCTGGACAGAAGTCACGTGCAGGCGGTCTCGGCGCTGGATTTCTACCCGAAGGCCGACCACTATCTCGCGCGTCTTCGCGCGACCGGTGACGCCGAGCTCGAACTCTGGGCCGCACAACGCCATGTCGAGCCGCTGGAGCAGATCCTCGGCAAACCGATACGATTTCAGCTGGGCCACCGGGCCGCACCGACTCGGAAGGGGCGCCGGGTGAAGCCAGGCAAGACCGGTCCTCGCCGCGCGACGGCGAAGGGCTCCGCCAAGCGGCCCCGCACCGGCCGCGGCGCAACCCCGTCCAACAATGGCCAGGGGTCAACACGGATAAAGGCTGATGCTTAACCGACTGACGACGCCGCACGAATACCCGGGCAAGCTGTTCGTCGTCGAGGGGATCGACGGATCCGGAAAGACGACGCAACTCGGCCTCCTGGCCAAGTGGCTGGCCTCCGCGGGGCACAACGTCGTCGTCACCGAGTGGAACTCGTCCAGGCTCGTGAAGGCCGCGACCAAGACGGGCAAGAAGAACAACACGCTCACGCCGATGACCTTCAGCCTCCTGCATGCGACCGACTTCGCCGATCGCCTGCTCTACAACATCATCCCCCCTCTCAAGGCGGGCATGATCGTGCTGGCCGACCGGTA
The DNA here is from genome assembly GCA_035575695.1 of Vicinamibacterales bacterium. GTDB lineage: Bacteria > Acidobacteriota > Vicinamibacteria > Vicinamibacterales > 2-12-FULL-66-21 > JACDCA01. Next base: position 17,486 of record DATLXP010000005.1, on the reverse strand, counting down.
CGCCTACACCGCGTTTGCGCGCGACGCGGCGCGTGGCGTCGAGCGCAAGTGGGTTCGAGAACTCTATAGCTTCGCCGTGAAACCTGATCTCGCCGTGTACTTCCGGGTCCCTCTCGACGTATCGACCGATCGGCTCCTGGCCAGGCGCGTGAAGTTGAAGTTCTACGAAGCCGGGATGGATATGGGCTTCAGCAGCAACCTGGTGGAGAGCTTTGGCATCTTCCAGGGCAAGGTGCTCGAGGAGTACGACCGGATGGTCGACGAGTTCGACCTGAGCGTCGTCAATGCCACGGGCAGCATCACCGAACAACAGCGCACGTACCGCACGCTGGTGTCGCAGCACCTGGAGATAGAGCATGAGCACGAGCGACTCGACGACATCGCCTGAGGAACCGGCCGAAGGCCCAACGCCGGGCACCTACTACGGCAACCCGATCCCCTATCTCCCGATCGACGGCTATCCCGGGAAGATCATCGCCATCGAGGGCACCGACGGCGTCGGACGCTCGACTCAGATCCGCCTGCTCCGCGAGTGGCTCGAAGTGCAGGGGTACGGCGTCATTGAGACCGGGTGGACCCGCTCGGAGCTGATGCAGCCCACCATCGAGCTCGCCAAGGCGAGCAACACGCTCAACAAGCTCACCTTCGTCCTCCTCTACGCCACCGACTTCGCCGACCGGCTCGAGAAGGAGATCATCCCGGCGCTGAAGGCGGGCTTCATCGTCCTCTCGGACCGCTACGTGTACACGGCCATGGCCCGCGCGGGCGTCCGCGGCGTCGATCGAACATGGATCCGTAATCTGTACGGCTTTGCGATCGTGCCTCACCTGGTGTTCTATCTGCGGATCGACGAGAAGACGCTGATCAAGCGGATCCTTCAGTCCCGAAGCATGGATTACTGGGAGTCCGGCATGGACATGAAGATCGGCGACGATATCTACGAGAGCTTCCGGACGTATCAGAAATCGCTGCTCAAGGAGTACTCGGCGATGGCCGACGAGTATCGATTCCGCGTGCTGGACGCGCGCCGCAAGGTGGACGTGATCCAGGACGAGTTGCGGCGGCAGATCGGTGCATTCCTCGCTGAATCCGAGCCGGCGGCAAGAGTCGAGCCCTTCACGGAGTAGGCCCGACCTTCAGGTCGGGCGTGCCCCAAGACCCCCGCGTGTGCCCGTTTACATCGAATTTACATGCCAGAAACGGCCTCGAAACTCCCGGCCGGTAGCCTGAGATATCGGCATGAGCGCTGTCCAGATCCCGTCCCGCCCCGTCGTCGTCCCCGAGCGAACGCCCGCACCGCCGGGTCCGCCGCGGCCCGACGCTATTGACGTCAAGGACCTCAATTTCTACTACGGCGAGAAGAAGGCGCTCGAGAACATCACGATCGGCATCAGGCCGAATGTCGTCACGGCCTTCATCGGGCCTTCCGGCTGCGGGAAGAGCACGTTTCTCCGCACGCTGAACCGGATGAACGACATCATCCCGGGGACGCGCGTCGAAGGCCAGGTCCTGATCGACGGCACCAACATTTACGGCTCCGGCACCGACGTCGTGGCGCTGCGACGCCGCGTCGGGATGGTCTTTCAGAAATCCAATCCCTTCCCGAAGTCGATCTTCGAGAACGTGGCGTACGGCCTGCGGGTCAACGGCCTCGCCGGCACCCGGTCCGAGCTGCAGGCGAGGGTCGAGGAGAGCCTGCAATCGGCGGCCATCTGGGACGAAGTCAAGGACAGGCTCCAGGAGTCGGCCCTCGCGTTGTCCGGCGGGCAGCAGCAGCGGCTCTGCATCGCGCGCGCGCTGGCGGTCAAGCCCGACATCCTGCTCATGGATGAACCGGCATCGGCGCTCGACCCGATCGCCACGCAGCGTATCGAGGAGCTCATCTACGATCTCAAGAAGGCGTACACGATCGTCATCGTCACCCATAACATGCAGCAGGCGGCGCGTGTGTCGGATTCGACGGCGTTCTTCTGGCTGGGCAAGCTGGTGGAGTACGGGGCGACCGAGAAGATGTTCACCAATCCCACGGAGAAGCTCACGGAGGATTACGTGACGGGAAGGTTCGGCTGATGCCCGAGCGGGTCGTCCGGCATTTCCAGGAGGAACTGGAAGCGCTCAAGACGCGGCTGCTCGAGATGGGCGGTTTCGCGGAAGACCGCGTTCGCGCGGCGGTCCAGAGTCTCGTGTCACGGGATCCCGACATGCTCGACCGCGTGCTGGCGGGTGATGGCCCCATCAACCAGCTGCACATCGAGATCGACAATCGGTGCTTCACGCTGCTCGCCCTGCACCAGCCCATGGCGGTGGATCTCCGGGCGATTGTCTCGGCGGTCAAGATCAACACCGATCTCGAGCGCGTGGGCGATCTGGCGATCAACATCGCCGAGGCCGCGACGCGGTACCTGAAACATCCACCCGTCAAGGAGCTGATCGACATCCCCCGGATGGCGGCGATCGCCCAGTCGATGCTGCGCGATTCGCTGGATGCCTACGTCCGTCGCGACATCGTGATGGCCGAAGCGGTCCTCAATGAGGACGATACGCTCGACGCCCTCAAGACCCAGGTGTTTCGAGAGCTCCTGACGTATATGCTTGCCGATCCCACGAAGATCGAGCCGGCCCTCGACCTGATCCTCGTCTCCCGCCATCTCGAGCGTATCGGGGACCACGCGACCAACATCGCCGAAGACGTCATCTTCATGGTCACGGCCCGCGATGTCCGGCACCACGCCACCGATACCGGGCAGGCCACTCGCGGATCCGACCGGTCGTAGTTCCGCACGCGTTCCCTGAACTACAATACACAGGTGATGAGCCTCGCGAGGCCGATCCCGGCGCGCGGCTGAACTCATGTCGAAGCCTCCCTGCGCATACTGCCGTCGGCATGGTGTTGAGCGGGACTGGCAGCCGTTCTGCAGTGAACGCTGCAAGCTTGCCGATCTGGGGCACTGGCTGACTGGCGACTACCGGGTGGCGGGCGATCCCCTGCCGGAGGCCGATCCAGACGCCTCACCCGACGATGACCTGTAGAGCACCCTCATGGCCGACACGCTGACCGTCACAGACAATCGCAACGGCAAACAGTACGAGCTCCCGATCGAAGACGGCACGATCCGCGCGATAGACCTGCGCAAGATCAAGGTGTCGGACGACGACTTCGGGATGATGACCTACGACCCGGCGTTCATGAACACCGCGTCCTGTCGCAGCAAGATCACCTACATCGACGGCGACCAGGGGGTCCTGCTCTATCGGGGCTACCCGATTGAGCAGCTGGCCGAGCACAGCGACTTCCTGGAGACGGCGTTCCTGATTCTGTTTGGCGAGCTGCCGCAGGAGCATGATCTCGAGCAGTGGGCCGGCAAGATCACGATGCACACGATGCTCCACGAGAACATCAAGAAGTTTCTCGAGGGGTTCCGCTACGACGCGCATCCGATGGGCATGTTCCTGAGCACCGTCGGGGCGCTCTCGACCTTCTATCCTGACGCGAAGGATATCTTCAACGAGGAGTCGCGGCGGCTCCAGACGATCCGCCTGATCGCCAAGGTCCCGAGCATCGCGGCGTACGCCTTCCGCCACACCATCGGCCGCCCGTACGTGCTGCCCGACAACGAGCTGGGCTACTCAGGCAACTTTCTGAACATGCTGTTCAAGATGACCGAGCCGCGCTACACGCCGGACCCGGTGCTGGAGCGCGCGCTCGACGTCCTCTTCATCCTGCACGCGGACCACGAGCAGAACTGCAGCACGAGCGCCATGAGAAACATCGGCAGCTCGCAGGTCGATCCGTATTCGGCGCTGGCGGGGGCCGCGGCTGCGCTGTACGGTCCGCTGCACGGCGGAGCCAACGAGGCCGTCCTCCAGATGCTCGCCGAGATCGGCTCCAAGGACAAGATCCCGGCCTTCATCAAGCAGGTGAAGGCGGGCGAAGGGCGTCTGATGGGATTCGGCCATCGCGTCTACAAGTCGTACGATCCTCGCGCGAAGATCATCAAGCGGATGGCGGACCTGGTGTTCGAGGTGACGGGCAAGAACCCGCTGCTGGAGATGGCGCTCGAGCTGGAGCGGATCGCGCTCGAGGACGAATACTTCGTCTCGCGCAAGCTGTATCCGAACGTGGATTTCTACTCAGGCCTGATCTACCAGGCGATGGGCTTCCCGACGTCGATGTTCCCGGTGCTCTTTGCCATTCCGCGCACGGCGGGCTGGATCGCGCAGTGGGAAGAGATGCTGCTCGACCCTGATCAGAAGATCGCGAGACCACGGCAGATCTACGTCGGGTCAGGTCCGCGCGACTACGTCGCGCGGGAGAAGCGCACGTAGCGCACGCCTGCACCTCTACCGGATTCTCAGCTCGATCGCGGGGAGCGCCGCGAGCAGCACCTCGCCTACCACCTGCAGGCTGCGCGCCGACGTCTTGTCCAGCGTGTCGTCGGCCGTGTGCCAGTAGCGCATCGAGACGTCCGGATACTCGAGATCGATGATGTTCACCGCCGGAACACCCGCCGCGAGGAACGGCAGGTGATCGTCCTCGATCGGCGTGGACTCGTCGACGAACTCCGGACGATTCAACGTTTTCGCCGCCGACCAGATCGCGTCGGTCAGCCACGGCGTCGAGTGGCTCTCACGCTTGATGACCAGGCCGCTGTCGCCGATCATGTCCACCAGCACCATGGCCTTGATCTGCTTGATGGTCCCCGCCTTCACGGCGGCCTCGACGTAATGCCGGCTCCCGAAGGTGTTGCCCGTCTCCCACTCCCCTATGGCTTCTTCGCCGTCCAGGAACAGGATCTCGATCGGCACGGCGTTGATGCGCCCTTTCAGCGCCCGCGCAAGTTCCAGCAGAAAGGCCGTGCTCGATCCGCCGTCGTTGGCGCCGACGAACGGGAATTCGGTGAACCGTTTCGTGTCGTAGTGGCCCGCGATGATGAGCCGTCCCGTTCCGCGGCCAGGCAGCTTTGCACGCACGTTGACCATCCGCACGATGCCTGCCCGCGTCGTCGCGTCGAAGGCCTGCTCCGACGGTTGAAGGCCGATCGCGTAGAGCTGCTGCTTGATGTAGTCACGCGTCGCGCGTGCGCCTTCAGACCCGGACGGGCGCGGCCCGATCGCCACGATCTTCTTCAGGTCCTCGAAGGCCCTGGCTCCGTCGAATGCCGCCCGGGGCGGAACGGCGGCGGGCGTCTGCGCCGAGGCGCACGCGCCACTCACAAGCAACACGACCACCGCAAGTATGGATGTCACGCTCTAACTCCTCACGTCCAGCTCCCGGAGAATCTCCTCCTCGGTCAACAGGCACGTCGATGCCTTGGCCCTGGCGAAGATTCGCTCGACCGTCGACTCGTCCGCCTGGACGCCGCGGCGCTCGAGCCAGAAGAGCACGTTCGACCTGCCCGACATTGGCCCGACTTCGATTTCCTGCTCGCGCCCCACGATACTCGCGGGCACGCCGGAGTAGACGGCGTCGATCAGCGCCACGTCATTCATCCGGAACGCCTTGATGACCGCGGCGGCGTGGACGCCGGTCGCCGTGCGGAAGGCATCCCGCCCGACGACGGGATAGTTGGCGGGGATCGGGACGCCGGTCGCCTCCGACACCACCCGGCAGTACTCGGGGAGAGACGAGAGATCGCGATCGATGTAGCCCATCAACACAAGGTTCACGAGCAGGGTGTCCATCGGCGTGTTGCCGACGCGTTCCCCGATCCCGATGGCCGCCCCGTGCAGGCGCGTCGCGCCGGCGTCGAGTGCCGCCAGTGTGTTGATCACGGCGAAGTCGCGGTCCCGGTGTCCGTGCCAGTCGATCCCCACTCCCCCGCCGCACTCGTCGACGACCTGTGCGATGAATCGCACCACGGCCGCCGCGCCCTGCGGCGTCGCGTGCCCGACCGTATCGGCCACGCAGACCCGCGACGCGCCTGCGCGGATGGCCGTGGCGTACAGCCGGCGCAGCGTCTCGGGCTCGGCGCGTGTCGTGTCCTCCGTCACATACATCACGGGCAGTCCCTCGCGGACGGCGAACGTGATGGCCTCTTCCGTCAATCTGAGCAGCTGATCGATCGACCAGCCCTCCGCGTACTGACGCAACGGGCTCGACCCGATGAACGCGCAGCATTCGATCGGGATGCCGACCCGCTGGGAGATGTCGGCGATGGGCGTGATGTCGGCGACCATGGTCCGCGCCGCACAATTCGCCTTCACATGGAGACCCTGGACGGCGATTTCCCTGGCCAGGCGCTCGACATCGTGCACGACGTGAGGTCCCGCGCCTGGCAGGCCGATGTTCGCGGTATCGATGCCGAGCCCGTCGATGAGGTGGAGGATCCTGAGCTTCTCCTCGATCGGAGGGCACCGGACCGACGGCGATTGCAGCCCGTCACGCAGTGTCTCGTCGTCGAGCAACACGGGGCGGCGCTGCGCCGCGCGCGTACCGTTCCAGTCGTAGATCAGCGCGTCATTCATCGGCATGTCCGTGCGCAGGTGGGACGCTGACGGCCCGGATCGTCAGGAGGCCGGCGAGCACCACGAGCGATGCCCAGAACGTCGAGATCCACAAGGCGTCGAACACGAAGGGGTCGAGCACCGCGGCGATGGAGACGAGCGGTGCCCGTCCGGCCTCGTGCAGCGTGCTGCGAAACAGATACTCCTTGATGCCCTGGCCGATCACCATGTCGTAGACACCGTTCCAGAGCGCAATCCCGAGGATGGCCCAGCCCGCGACGGCGATGGCTTCACGGCGCTGCAGGCGCTGCACGTCAGCCCCGGTACCGCAGCACCATCGCGGTGATGTCGTCGCTCTGAGCGGCGCCGCGCGCGAACGCATCGACGTCCGCAAACAGCGCTTCGAGCAGCTGCTGGGGCGTGGCCGAGGCGTTCTGCTGCACGCACGCCACGATGCGCTCTTCGCCGTATTCCTCGCCGTCGGCCGACAACGCCTCCGACACGCCGTCACTGAAGACGATGAGCCAGTCGCCGGGTGCCAGGGTGACGGTCTCTTCCTCGTAGGACGCGCCTTCGAAGAGCCCGACGATCGGGCCTCCGCACTCGAGGCGGCGCACGTTGTCGCCGGCGGCACCGATCACGAGCGGCGGGTTGTGGCCCGCGTTGCAGTACGTCAGCTGACCGCCCGGCTCGAGCGCCCCGTACATCAGCGTCACGAACCGCGACTCGATCCCCCTGCGGTACAGCGCCAGGTTCACGCGACTGATGGTGAGCGATGGGGGCTCGCTGCGCGCGGCCTGCGCGGCGAACATGCCCTGCATCATGGCACTGAGGAGCGCCGCCGGCGGGCCTTTGCCCGCGACGTCGCCGAGCACGAATCCCAACGCCCCTTCGGGCAGGTCTACGTAGTCGTAGAAATCTCCTCCGATGGAGCGGCATGGAAGCGACGCCGCCGCTGCCGTGAAATACGCGGCATCGCGGGCCATCTTCGGGAGGAGCGCCTGCTGGATCTCTGCGGCGATCCGCATCTCCTGCTCGAGCTTCGCCTTCTCCATCGTCTCGCGATAGAGGCGCGCGTTCTCGATGGCGACGGCGGCCTCGGTCGCGAACGTCTCGAGCGCCGTGCGCGTGGAGCTCGACATCAGCATGCCCTTCTCGCGGCTGTCGAGATACAACACGCCGATCCGGCGGTCTTGATCGCCCGCTTCGACCTTGTCCACGTAGCGCACGAGTTTGAGCGGCACGCACAGGACGTTCCGGATGCCGAGGGCCACGGTGCCCATGTGCACGTTGGCGAGGTCGCCGTCGAGCAGGTCCGCGACCAGCCGCGGCTCACCCGTGCGGAACACCTCCTCCGGGATCTTCCGGCTGGTCGCGAAACTTCCGCCCGACAACGTCACACGGCCGCGGCCGCGCGCCATCTTGAACTCGAGCTCCCCGGTCGCGCCCTCCAGCATGATGAAGCCGCGCTCTGCGCCGCTCACGTCGATGGCGGAATTCAGCACCAGCGCCAGCACGTCGTCCAGCACGCGGCCGGAACCCAGGGCCCGAAGCCCTTCGAGAAGCGCCGTGATCTGGCGCAGGTCGCCGATCGCGGTCGTCGTGGATTTTTCGATGGCCGTGGCGTCGCCCGCCGCCTCGATCAGGAACACCATCTCGGCCCCGCCGGTCCGGCCGAGCCGCACGCGGTCGCCGTGGGCCAGTTTCCGCTCGGTGATCTGCTCGCCGTTGACGAACGTCCCGTATCGCGAACTCCGGTCGCGCAGGACGAACGTCTCCTGCTCGTTCTGGATGTTCGCGTGGTCGCGCGACACTTCGCTGCCCGCCAGGCGGAGGTCGTTGGTTTCCCGCCGGCCGATCTCGAATGGCGAGTTGGCGATCGGCACCACCCGGCGGCCGAGCGCATCGGTGACTTCAAGACGAGCTTCACCCATCAGCGGCGCCTCACGAGACGAAGGATCAGGACCAGAACGGCGACCCCGGCAACAACCCCCGCGGCCGTCTGCAGGGTGTCGGCGTTAGCCGCCGTGCGCGACGCCTGGCCCATGTACAGCGCCAGCAGCAGGAGCACGACGACAGTCACGAAGGACAGCAACGGGTTACGGGCTCGCCGCGCGGGGGCCGGCTGGCGGACAGGGTCCGTCGTTCCAGCCCCGCAGCGATAGCAGATGATCGCCTTGTCGGCGATCTCCGTTCCGCAGTGCTTGCACAGCATGCGGGGAATTCTATCAAGAACTCAGCCGCCGACCCGTCAGAGGCTGGCTGCCTGTCGCCCTCAGAACTTCAACGAGTACACGACCTTGAAGTTTCGCCCCATCTCGGGAACGAAGTCCTTGATCAGCGAGAGGTGATTTCGGTACAGCTCATTGGTGGCGTTGTCCAGGCGGGCCGTGAGCGTATTCACGACGGTACCACTGCCGAAGGAGTACGACGCGAACAGCCGGAGATTGCCATATCCCGCCGTAGGTGTCTCATCGCCAAAGACCCGCTTCTGCTTCGCGGTCGCGATGATTTCGCCTCCCGTCTGAAACGCGTTGCGCTGATACGTGAGGCCTGTGCGCAGTCGGAACGGGGGGATGCGCGGCAGCGGCTGGTCGAGCGCGCGTAGCTGCCCACGCACGTAATCGACGCCGACCTCCGCCCCAAAACCCCGCCCGAGTTCGACATCGGCGTGCCCCTCGATGCCCTGGAGCAGGCTATCGGCCGCGATGAACTCGATAAACGGGAACTCTCCATGCTCCTCTTCTGCTCCGCCACCGCTACGACCGCCGAATCTCGCGTCGAATTCCTGTTCGCTGATCGGATTGCGAAAGATGTAGTCGTCGATGGAGTTGCGGAAGTACCCGATCTCGCCATTCACGCGGCGCGTACGCCAGCGGAGGGCCACGTCGAAGCCGAGCGCGCGCTCAGACTCGAGGCTGGCATTCCCCACTTCGAACGCGAAGTTTCCGGGGTGCGGTCCGAAGAAATAGAGCTCCTCCAGCGCCGGGTTTCGGGCCGCGCGCGCCAGACTGACCGCCACGGTGACACGATCCTTCCCGGCGTCGGGCCGGAACAAGAATCCTACCGAGCCCGACACGTCTGTGAAGTCACGGGACGGCAGATCTTCCTCGGGATCGAAGGACGCATGGTTCACGCGCGCACCGAACTGAAAGGTGACGTGGGGCCACGTCAGCTCTTCATAAAAGAATCCCGCCGTTCCGCGCTCCTTGACCGGGGGAGACAGCGCCTCCTCGCCGATCGCGGAGAACCTCCGGCTCAGGACTGCCGCGCCAAGTGTCCCTGACAGCACGCCCACTTTCCGGTGCCTGACCAGCAGGTCGAATTCGTCCGTGTCGTTGCCGAAACGTGTGCCGACCTCGCCCGCCACCAGCTCATCGTGCCTGTACCGGCGGGACGCGAAATTGGCGCGGAACCCCTCGATGGCCCCGTTCATCCCGGACAGTCCCGCTTTCGCCGCAAATGTATGGCGCCGCGGTGTCAGCTCCACCTGGCCATCCTCCACGAACGGAATCCCGTACTTCGTATCGTCGTAGCCGTAGCTGGCCCCGAAGAATCCGCGCGCGCCAGTCCATGCCGTACCGAGACTCCCGAATCCGGCGCGAGACTGCGTGTTCTCGACGGCCCCAAGCGGCGTATCGACATCGCCGTTGCGACGCCCGCTGCCGCCGGCATGCACAGCCCAGGTACCGTTACCCCAGCGCACGTCCGCCGCGGTTCCCGCCGCCTTCGCCGCGGATCCGAAATCCGCGACGAATCCACCGTGCATCCCCTCGATGGGCTTCGTCGGGATCGTCTCGTTGATGACGTTCACCAATCCGCCGATCGCATTGGCGCCATACAGCAGCGTGGCCGGTCCCCGCACGACCTCGATGCGGGACGCGCTCGCCGGGTTGGTCGTGACCCCGTGATCGCCCGACTGGCTCGACAGATCTCCGACTCGCTGACCATCCTCGAGGATCAGCACCCGGTCGCCATCAAGACCGCGAATGACGGGTCGCGACGGGCCGGGACCGAACGACCGCTCCGCAACCCCCGGCTGCCGCTGCAGGGTCGCGCCGAGTGTCGCTTCCAACTCCTTGGTGAACTCCTGGCCCGCGAGCACCGATGTCGGCTGATACGACTCGAACTGATCGCGCGCGGTGGGACTCACCGACACGACCTCGGTGTAATGCACTTCCTGGTCGAGAAGGACATCCAGAAGCGCGGGCGGGTCTGCGCCGATGACCACCTCCGTACGAATCGGCATAAGGCCCGGTGCCGCGACGATGATGTGCTGGGTGCCTCCTGGGACGGCTCGGAGCGTGAAACGTCCATCGCCATCGGACGTGGCCTGCGTCGACAGCCCTTCCACGAGGATCGTGGCGTTGCTCACGGGCTTCAACGTGCCGGTTCGACGAATCTGCCCGGTCACATCCGCCGGCTGCGCCGCCGCAGGAAGCGGCTGAACCGGGGGGAGCTGCGTGGGTGTGGGCGCGGGCGTTTGCGCCGACGCGCCGACGCTGAACATTAAGAGCGCTGCGAGCATCGCAGCCGAACAACTGTGCGTGCGGCCGATGCACGTAGACCTGTGGTACACGACTACCTCCTACCTGTCCCGAGAACATGACACTCATGGACGCCCGTCCGTGCGGACGCACCACGACCAGAAAAACGGCTTGGGATGGAGACTAGATCGCTGGAGGCGCGCGACCGGACGAAGCGCCGGTGAGCGCCTCGGACACGACGGGACCGCGGATCGCCGCCAGCACACCGGCGTCGTCGAGACCGCACCCGGTGAACGCGGTGGTGTTCGACGCGAGGTCCGTTGACGCGCCGACCACGCACGTCGTGCAGTGGGTAGTGGACTTGAGGTGACACGCGAGGTCGTGATGACCGAGCGGCATGAGGGCCGCCGCGAGGACGTACAGGGACAGGACAGCCCGGAGGAAGGCTTTCGAAGACGCGCCGCAGCGACGCGGGCTGGAATGCATCATGTCCTGCTTCGATTATAGGGCCATGTCGCCCGGCCCCAGCCCAGCCGGGCGGCGATATACTGCGCACGATGTTCCCGATCAGTGACGTCATCCCGTCCAGGACCCGGCCGGGCGTGACGATGGGCCTGATCGGCTTGAACACACTCGCATTCCTCTACGAACTTCGGCTGGACGATGAGCAGCTGCAGGTCTTCGCATCCGTCTTCGGTGTCGTGCCGGCCTCGTTCTCGTGGGCTGATGTCGTGACGAGCATGTTCCTCCACGACGGGTGGATCCACTTCCTCGGCAACATGCTGTACCTCTGGATCTTCGGAGACAACATCGAGGACCGCCTGGGTCATGGCAGGTTTCTGACCTTCTACATGGCGTGCGGTGCCGCTGCGGCGATCGCCCAGGTCTTCGTGCATCCTCTGTCGACCATCCCGATGATCGGCGCGAGCGGCGCGATTGCCGGCGTCATGGGGGCGTACTTCGTCCTCTTTCCGCAGTCACGCATTCTGACGGCGGTCTTCCTGCTCGTGTTCATCGACGTCGTAGAGATCCCGGCGCTGTTCTTTCTCGGCATCTGGTTCCTGATGCAGCTGTTCAGCGGGGTGGGGTCGCTCGGCGCCACGACCGCCGTCGGAGGGACAGCCTTCTGGGCGCACGTCGGCGGCTTCGTCGTCGGCGTCGTGGGAGGCCTGATCGTACGGATGCGCGCCAGCACACGCCGGGAGTACTGGAACGGTGTCGGGTAACGGCTCCCTCTAGGTCTTCATCCGTTTCCGGATCTCGCTCGATACCTTCGCCAGCTCGATCATGACCCGCTCGAATTCTCGTGCGTACTCGTCGGCCTGCAGAAAACTTCGGCGGACCTTGAGCTCATCGGCTTCGGCGTCGAGCAGCGCGCGCCGCTGCAACAATTTCAGCAGGACTTCATCCGTCGGTGCCGCACCGGGGCGTGCTTCGTCGAGGTAGGTTCGGCTCGCCGCCGAGCCGTCGGGCCCATCCTCAGACACCCCACGGCCCACGCCATCACCGTTGTCGTCGATCAACGCGCGCTCGGTTGAGAGTTGACCGCGCTGCTGGTAGTGACGGCCCACGGCACTGCTGGCAGACGCGAACGCCTCCCACAGCGAGATCCGCTGATTCTTGTCGAGGTCTGCGGCCTCGTCCTCGAACGCCTTCACGAAGTATTCGGGGAATACGGTGTCAAAACGCTGCGCGACCGAATCGGTCGCCGCAATCACAATACGCCGCGGCCCCGCCAGGCGCTGGATGAAGGGAAAGCTCCCGGCGGTCGTGTTGACGACGACGAGGCGTCCGGGGATGGTCCTGAGAAGGCCTGCCCACTCCGAGGATTCGAGGTCCCGGCCGACCAGGTTGAACTTCGCATCCACCCCGTCGAAGGTACCGTGTCCCACGAGGATGACGACGAAGAGGTCCTCGCGCGCCATCTTGTCGCGCACCGCGGCGACCGTCTTGCGCACGTTCTCTCCGGTCGCCGCCGAGGCGGGCGGGTTCGACTCCGTCAGGGTGGTCACCGACCCAGGATCCATCTTCAGCCGCTCGGTGAACACACGCGACAAGGCGTCCGTCCATCGGGCGTACTGCACGGCGTAGTCGTTTCCGCCGGTGGCACCGGAGACGATGAGCGCGAAGCGCTGTTCGGCCGCCGCCGTCGAGGCCCATGCCACAACCGCAAGACCGACCGCGAACCCGACGGACCTCCGGACCCAGGGACCGACGGACCCACGGACCCCAGTCACCTGAGACCCCATCGCCGCCGCAACAGCCATTCGGCCGCCAGCAACGCGATAATCGCCGCGAGCGACCAGCCGTTGTGCCAGAGGTCGCGGCGCACCGCCAGCGCCGCGGCCGGTGCGTTGGCGCGCAGGACGTCGATCAGCTCGGACGTGTGGCCCGCCTCGAACACTCGCCCACCCGACGCGGATGCGAGTCGCGAGAGCACCGGCAGATTGAGCCGCGGATCGGTCATTTCAACGTCCGCGCCGCCGACCAGGAACGACGTCGACGCGCTGCCCGCGTCAGCACCGCCGCGACGGGCACGAGCGGTGACCTTGTAGACACCAGGCTGTTCCGGTGTGAACGCCGCCGCGAACACGGACGTATCCGTTCCTGCCTCGTTCTCGCGTGCGGCATTCACCTGCTGCAACCGTCCGTCCGGCCCGGCCACCCGCAGGTCCACCTGCGCATCGCGCAAGGGTCTGAACGCGGGATCGCGGACGGCCACCCGTAAGGCCAGTGCGTCACCAGGCGCCGTCGCCGGCGGCGGGAGGATCGCGACGGGATCGGTTGCGCCGATCGCCAGCCAGCGGACCGCCTGGCGCCAGAAGGTTTCGTAGCCGCGGTCCCCGGACGGCAGCATCATGCGCCAGCGCCATGCCGCCTCACCGGTGAAGACCATCGATCGGCCTTCGCCGTATCGTTGAACGGCCACGAGCGCGCGGCTGAGGCCGCCCGCGCTATTGGTGGTGGCCAGCACACTCGCGCCCGCGCGCGGCTCGCCTGATGCGGAAGCCGCCGCGAGGGCCGGAAGAGCGCCCCACCGCTTGCTCGTGCCGTCGGCCGTTTCCGCGAGCTGCATGACGGGGTGCTGCGCGCCAGCCTCGGTCAGCGCCACGCGGTTGGCGACGCGGGACACCTGCGCGGGCGACGCGGCGCGTTGGTCGAGTGCCACGGGCAAGGCGTCCTCCACCGGCGTGCCGACGAGCCCACCGCGAAGAAATGACTGCGCCCCCAGCACCAGCAATCCGCCGCCCCGGCGCGCGACGAAGTCACGCGCGGTCTCGAGTTGTGCGGAGGTCAGCTGATCTCCCTCGACGTTGCCGAACACGATCGCATCGTAGGCGAACAGGCTCGCCGCATCGGGCGGAAATCCTCCCGTGAGCGCCCCGCTCCTGGACCGCGCCGCCTGGATATAGAAGGTGTCGGCCCCTGCTTCGTTGACGCCTTTGCGAACGACCGAGTCGAGCTCGAGCCCGCGGTCGGCCGCAAGGGCCCGCTTGAGAAAACTGTGTTCGAATCCCGGAGCCCCCTCGACGAGCAGCACGCGCCGTGCACGCGGCGGGGGCTGCACGAGAAGACTCCGGCTGTTGTTCTCGGGGACGAGCTCGCGCGAGTCTGCCGGGATTTCGACCGTGTAGATCGTGCCGGCGCCGCCAGGCGGCGACACCTGGAACACCGCTCTCACCGGCCCGCCACCTGACGGCGGGCGGACCTGTCGGACGTCGAGTGACCGTCCATTCTCCAGGAGACGCAATTCCATCGGCTCTCCGCTCGCCGAATGGTTGATCGCGGACACCGCAAGGTCCACCCGCGCATCGTCCATGACCGCTTCGGCGGCCGTCACGCTCAGCACTTCGCGGTCGCGCTCGATCGTTGACGAGCCGACACCAAATGCATAGACCGGTGCGGGGGCGTCGCCTGCCCGGAGCGTTTCCACGGTGCCCCCCGTGTCCCCTCCGTCGGACACCAGGACGATCCCGGCCACGGCACGACCTCGGTAACGCTCTCGTGTCGCCCGGAGCGCTCCCGCAAGATCGCTCCGCCGCGCAGCGGCGCCCAGCGCGTCGATGGTTACCGGCGCCAGCGCTTCTCCGAAGGAGAGGAGCTCGGTCTGAAACTGCCCCTGCAGCGCGGGTCCGAGCTCGCTCGCCACGAAGGCGCGCGCCCAGTCCACGCGACGCTGACCGTCTGCGTCTTCGATGCCCATGCTGCGGGAGACATCGACGAGGACCGGCACGACGGCATCGCGGGCATCCACCTCGCTGCCGCGCGCCACGGGCCGCATCAGCACGACGACCAGCATGAGCAGCGTGATGAAACGCAGCGCCGCAAGCACGCGGCGCTGCGCCACCGAAGAGGCAGAGCGACGATACGCGTGCCAGGCGACGAACGCGGCGCCGGCGAGGAGGCCGAGAAGAATCCACCATGGCAGCGGGTTCGCGAAGGACACGGCTACTTCTTCGCTTTCGCGATCGATTCGTAATACTTCGCGATGAACCGGCGATAGTCCTCAGGTACCCGGTCGCTGCCCCCACCGCTCAGGCGCGCGTCCCCCAGCGTTAGGGCGAGGCGCCTGGACACGGCGGCGTCGTGTGCTGCCATCGCCCGGTTCAGGTCTTTGCGAAGCGACTCCCAGCCGCTTCGATCCTGCTTGAACGCTTCGGTGCCGGGAGCGGAGCGGCTGAATTCCTGCTGTTCGGGCGTAGAGTCGCCGAGGCCGTTCCGAAGCTCGCCGGAGCCCCTGCCGCCCATGGCCTCGCGTCCGCGGCCCATCTCCCGGCCGTACTGCTGTCGTAATTTCTCGAGCGAGCCGTCGTTCCTGCCTTGCGCCTGCCGCATTGCGGCTTCGAGCTGGTCGAGACGGGCCCGCAGGTCCCTGGTGCCCTCGAGCTGTTTCGACAACTTTTGCGCCTCCGTGGACGCACGCCCTCCAGGCGAGGGGCCGGCCGCGTCGAGCCCACGCGTGGCGCGCTCGAGCGCCTCGACACGGTCTGCGAGCCGTTTCTTCTCGGACGCCAGCCGCCGGCGTGCCTCCGCATTGGCTTCCCCTCCCTTGTCGAGGCGTGCCTCTTCGGCGTCTATTCGTCGCTGTTCCTGCGCGACCTGCTGCGCCTCGGCCTGCAGCTCTCCCGCCGCGCGCCGGCGCGAGTCGGCGGAGCCGCCGCGCATCTCTCGTTCCATGCGCCGGAGTTGTTCCGCCGCCTTCTGTCCACTCTGTCCGGCGGCGGTCGCCTCGTCGCGCCGCATGTTGCTCGCGGCCGTGCGCATCTGCTCTGCCGCCTCGCGCGCCACACCCGCTGCCTGTTGCCTGAGCTGCTCCTGGTCCCGACTCAGTTTTTCGAGCTCGCGCTTGCGCTCTTCCGCGGTCGCCTGCGCCAGATCGCGTTGTTTCTGGTTGATCTCTTCCTGCCGTCGCGCGAGGTCCTTGATCCGGTCGAGTGCCTCGTCGTTCGATTGCCGCTGATCCGGGCGTTCTTCGACCTGCGAGCGCTGTTCGTAATTGGTGCGCTGCTGGCGCTGCAGCTCCTTGTCGAACAGCGCCGACAGGTCCTGTCCCGATCGATTGCTCCCGCCGTTACCCGCACCGCTGGCCTGCCGCGAGACCTGCCGGCGCTGGACGTCTGCCTGCATCTGCAGCAGCCCGTTGAGTGCGGCCATCTCGTGCGGGATCGCTTCGCGCGTCTTCCGCGTGCCGAGCTGCTCGATCGCGCGGCTCATGGCCTCGACGGCGGCCGCCATCGCGGCGCTGGCGGTGGGCCTCCCCTGCTGCGCCTGCGAATAGGGGACAGCCACCAATTGACCCGCCCGGGCAATTGGTGGCTGTCCCCTATTCGGAAGGAGCGGGTCGCGGCCACGGCGGCCGCGCCCTCCCGCGCCCAGCCGTTCCAACCTGGCCTTGAGCTCGGCCTGCGCCTTGGCAATGGTGCCGATGTCGGCCGCGGACCGCCCGCCCTGCGAACGACGCTCGAGGTTCCATGTCGCGCTGATGATCTCCTTCTGCGCGGAAATCAGGCTGTCGATCTGCGGATCGCCGGACTGACCGGCGCCGGCCTGGCTCTGTGCAGCGACGAACTCCTCCGTGAAGGCCTTCACTTCAAGAAAACCCAGGTCGCTCCGGGTTTCGCTCGAACGCTTGCCGCGTCCCACGTCTCGCGCCCGCGCGTAATACGTGATGACATCCCCCGGACGAACGTTGAGCTCCTCCGCCGCGAGCAGGTGTGATCCCAGTCTCTGGATCGGCGTGCCCGACGTGCGAGCAAACGGCACGACCCGCTCGCGGCCGCCGCCCACGGCGTAGACGAGCTCGAACGACGAGATCCCGTAGTCATCGTCTGCGCGGGCTTCGATCGTCACCTCCTCGAGCGGCGTGATCCCCTGGTCGGACGACGGGCGCAGGATGCGGACGTCGGGCGGCCGGTCATCCATCAGCCTGATGAAGTACTCGCTGTCGCTGTCGGCGGTGAGGCCATCCACGTCCAGGAGACGCACGCGGTACGCGTCGTCCCGAGAGAGCACGAACTCGGCATCCACGATGGCACTGCCGGCCCGTTTCAGGGC
>DATLXP010000004.1:0-10570 GCA_035575695.1 Vicinamibacterales bacterium | reverse complement strand
CCGGTACCGGCAGTCGTTTCGTGCGGGCTTTGCGGACGGCTACGCCGAGGGGTACGGCCATTACGCACGCGCCAACGGCGCCAGCGGACGCCATGACGGCCGAGGACCCGACCACGGTCGTTCCGGGAATGACCGCTACGGGAACGACCGCTACGGCAACGACCGGTGGGACGATCGGAGTACCTACCGCAGCGCGTTCGACGTCGGCGCCAGGGATGGGTTCGAGAAGGGACGCGAGGACGTGCGCGACAACGATCGATACGATCCACGCAGTCACAAGTGGTATCGCGAAGGAGACCGCGAGTACAACAGCCGCTACGGCTCACGCGATCAGTACAAGGACGAGTATCGCCGCGGCTTCACCAGTGGATACGACCAGGGATATCGTGAGGGGCGGTATCGGTAGTTATGGAAAATGGTAGATGGAAAATGGAAAAGAACGGCTAAGTACTAACGGTTTGCCATCTTCCATTTACCATTTTCCATGCAAACCCCTGAACGTCACACGCGCAGGAACTTCCGCATGCGCGCGAGAAACGTGGCCGGCGCTTCGGCGCCTTCCGGTTTCCGGGAGGCCGCCCGCACCTGATCGAGCTCGGTGCGCCTCGTGGCGGCGGCCAGTCCCACCTGTTCCACGGTGTGCGGGGTCTCCTCGGCAAGCTGCCGGAAGACCTCCGCATCGATCTCGAGTACGACGGCATCGCCGCGTGCCACGACGTTCGCCGATCGCGGGTCGCCGGTCAGCAACGACATCTCGCCGAAATACCCGCCCGGCGGGATCTCCGCGACTTCCGTCCCGCTCGCCTGCAGCACGACTGCCGCGCGTCCGGAGCACACGACGAACATCGACTCGCCGGGCTGCCCTTCGCGGACGATCACCTCCCCGTTTGCGTAGACGGACGTCCGCGTCCGCGCGGCAATCGTGCGGCGCTGTTCGTCCGAGAGCGACGCGAAGATGTCCACCTTGCCCAGCAGCCGTTCGCGTTCCGTGGCCGTAGCCTCCGCGTCGGGCTGGGCCCACGGGCGTTCGTACTGGACCTGGATCGGATACGGGATCTCGATCCCCTTGCGCCGGAAGGCGTAGTAGATCGATGTTCGCACCTGGTCGCGCGCGGCTTCATCGCGCTCGTAATCCTCGATCCAGAAGCGCACGCGGTAGGTGACAGACGATGAATCGAAGGCCGTCAGCAGCACGTCCGGCGCCGGCGCCGTGAGCACGAGCGGACAGTTCTGGATCGACTCGAGCGCCACGCGCTTCACGACGTTGGGCGGGGCGTCGTACGTAACACCGACCTCGATCTGCAGACGCGTCGGCGCGGCCGGCTCCGAGTAATTCGTGATCGCTTCCTTCGACACGAGGTTGTTCGGCAGGACCACGAAGTTCCCCGTCTTCGTGCGGAGCTTGGTGGCGCGCCACGTGACTTCAGCCACCCGCCCTTCGAACTCCCCCACCTTGACCCAGTGGCCGATGTTGAACGGCTTCTCACTCTGGATCGCGAGCCCGGCAAACGCGTTCCCCAGCGTGTCTTGCAGCGCGAAGCCAAGCACCACGGCGCTCACGGCTGACGTCGTCAGGAACTTTTCGCCCAACGCGAACGTCGCCACGAGCACGACCAACCCGATGACCACAGCGTCCTGCAGGATGGACGGATAGCGGTCCGGGACACGGTCCTGACGCAGGGGATTGATCAGACAGACGACCAGCAGATTGATCAGGGCCGCGGCGAACGCCAGGCGCTCGAAGCTCACGAGGGTCGGCCCGTAGTCACGCAGGAGCTCCGGGCGGAGTACGAGGGCCGCGTGAAGAAGGACGTAGGCGCCGAGGAGAAAAACAGAGAGCCGCAGCTTTCGCCTGACCAGGCGATTGATCGTAAAGCTGGAGATCCCCAGCGCCGCCACGAATGCGACGGCGCCAGCGATCAGGTGACCGGGGTAATGGGACATGCGATGCCTGACGCCTGACGCCTAACCAGAGATCCCCTTTTTGAAGGTCTCGATCTCGGCGGGCGTCGGAGCAATGCTCAACTTCGAAGGATTGCTCCCGCCGGGTGCATGCCGGTCGGTACCCACGGCGCGGTTGCCTGCCGAGGCCGATGCCTGCGTCGAATCCGCCTGCTTGCCCGACGACACCTTGAGGCGCCCGATCCCGATGCCCTTCTTCTTCGGCTTCTCGTCCTCTTTCGTCGCGCCCTTCTCCTCACCGGCGACGCCGCGGCTACCGGCGATGATCGCCGCGATCGCGCTCAGCGGCTTCGCGTCGAACGTGATGTGCGAACCGTAGCGCGCCTGCACCAGCGCGGTGCCCGCCAGCTTTTCGGACTTGATCTGTTTGCCGAGGTCGTCGATACGCCCCTGCGTTTCCGGATGCGACGCGAACAGCCCGTTGCGATCCGTCTGGACATCCTTGTTGCGGGCCGCGAGCTTGTTGAGAAATGTCGCCAGCCCTGACGGGTTGTAGCCGACCCTGCTCGCCAGGCGCAGGGCCTCCTTGTCGGACTCCTCCTCGTCCCCGCGATCGAACCCCTTCTCGACGATGTTGTCGTACACCGCATTGGTCAGACCTTCGATCCACATATTGCTGCCGGGGGCCACGTCGGCCGCGAACTCGACGCGCTTGTTCTTCTGGATCGAGTTGACGGTGTGCCGTTTCGTCAGGTGCGTGATCTCGTGTCCGAGCACGCCAGCCAGCTCCGCCTCGCTCTTGATCAGGCCAAGCGCGCCGCGCGTGATGTGGACGATGCCTCCCGGCGAGGCGAACGCGTTCACGCCATCGGTGTCGAGCACGATGAACTCCCACTTCAGATCGGGACGGCTGCTGGCCTGCGCCATGACCGTCCCCACGAGCGTCACGTACCTGCCGACCGCCTTGTCCTGGAAGACGCCGAAATTCCGGCGCACCATCTCGCTGACCTTCTCGCCGATCTTCCGTTCATCACTTTCGCTGATGACGAGCGACGCGACCTTCTCTGCCTTGTTCTTCGCGTCCCTGGCCTGGCCTATTTTCTTGCCGATCCCCCCGAGCTGCGCATACGCAGGACTGGCGGACAGGACGAACGCGAGCGCCAATGCACCGTATCTCATGCCTGTGTTTCCTCTGCAGCCGCCGGGAGTGGCGACGGGACCTTCACCTCGAATATGGCGACGGGGCGCGTCTTCCCCTTGACGACGACATCGCCGAGCGGGTGCATATCGTACGCACCCTTCAGGCGGCCGCGCGTGGCGTCGCTGATGATGATGCGCGTCTTGTAATCCTTGTTGAGAGACTCGAGGCGCGAGCCAAGGTTCACATTATCCCCGATTACCGTGTAGCTCATGATCGACGAAGACCCGATGTTGCCGGCGATCATATCCCCGGAATTGACGCCGATACCCAGATCCAGCTGCGGCCGGCCTTCGGCCGCCCACTTCGCGTTCAGCACCCCGAGCTCGCGGACCATGTCGACCGCGGACGCCACGGCGTGTTCGGCATGGTCGGGGTCGTCGAGGGGCGCGCCGTAGAGCGCCATCACCATGTCGCCGACGAACTTGTCGACCGTTCCGTGGTGCCTGAACACGATGTCGACCATCCGGGAGAAGTACTCATTGAGCTGCGCGACCAGTTCCTCGGGGTTGCCGTTCTCCGTCACGGTCGTGAACCCGCGGATGTCGGAGAAGAGCACGGACATCTCGCGGCGCTTGCCGCCAAGCTCCGCAATCTCGGGGTGCAGCAGCAGCTGGTTGTAGACATCCTTCGAGACGAAGCGCCCGAAGAGTTTCTTGACCACGCGCTTCTCGCGCCCTTCGACGAAGTACTGATAGGCCGTGCCTGAAAAGAGCGCGATCCCCATCCCGGCGAGCGGCTGGGACATGTTCACCCACAGCCCCCCCCGAAACGCCCACCACGCGTAGACACCCCAGGCGCACATGACGACGACCGCCATCGAGGCCGCCGCGTTGAACGGCAGGAACGCGGCAAGCAGCCCGACGATCAATGCCGCGGCGAAAAGCGAGGCGAGGCGCGATCTGTCGTTGGCCGGACGGATGAACCGGTTCGACAGGATGCTGTCGGCCACGGTGGCGTGCATCTGGATCCCCGGCATCTTGCCCTGCCCGCGGTCGTCGAAGGGGGTCTGGAAGACGTCAACGAGGCCCGAGGCCGTCAGGCCGACGAACACGATCTTATTCTTGAACACGGCCGGGTCGATTGCCGGTGTCTCCCCCGCCAGCAGCTGCAATTCGGCCTGGAACAGGTGACGCGCTTCGTATTTCTGGAAGGGGCGTTCGCCATCGGGCAACAGCGCCGGCGCCCGATAGTTGATCATCATGGTCAACTGATCCACGGTCGTTCCGAGCTTCACGGCGTCGTCCACCGGGACGGCCACGAGCGGAATCACCCTGTCGCGGATGCGGATCGTTTCCCCGTCGAGGACGACGTCGTCGGGCCCGATGCCGGCGCCCCGCAGCGCTGCCGCCACGCCGAGCGACGGCATGTATTGATCGCCCATGCGGACAAACGGAGGGATACGCCGCAGCGCGCCTCCCTTATCCAGGGCCACGAAGTTGTGGCCGAGGCCTGTCGTCACCTCATTGAGCTTTGTGAAAGGGGTGACGATCGCGCGGCGCTCGACGATCCCCGGCTCCAAGCGGTACGGCGCGCCGCGCCAGTCCGCTGCCTTGTTCGCCTGCTCTCCGTTGTGGAGCCCTTCGTACACCGCGTCGGCGAGCAACAGGGTGTTCGGGGCGCTTCGGACCGCCGTCACCAGCGCGTCGTCGGATTCTTCCCCCGTCCATTGACTCTCGCCGATCCTGTATTGCAGGACGCGGTCTGGTTCGAGGAACGCGAAGTCCACGGCGATCACCTTCGCCGGGGCGCGATTGAGATAGTCGATGAGCATCGAGAACGCCTGCCGCGGCCACGGGAACCTCCCGAACACCGGCGCCAGATCTCGGATGGTGGTGTCGTTGATTTCGACGAGGACGATGTCTGTGTGAACGTCGGGTGGGGTGCGGGCAACGCTGCGCATCCGCCAGTCGTAGAGGCTGAGCTCGACCGTGTCGAAGACACCAGCCGCCGCGAGGATCAGGATGACGGCGGCCGCGCCAAGACCGAGTGCCGTGCCCGCGACAGCTTTACGCATCGGTCGAGTAGAAGGCGTCTGTCGTCAACCGTGCTGAACCGTGTTGAACCGTGGCCCGTGCTGAACAGTGTTGAGCCGTGTTGAACCGTGGCCCGTGTTGAACCGTGGCCTGAATGGTACCGCTACGGGGATTCGAACCCCGGTCCCGTGGCTGAGAACCACGTGTCCTGACCCCTAGACGATAGCGGCACAGTCGAACAGGAACCCTTCATGTTAGCAAATACCCGGCGCCGGCTTCAACCTTTCTGGTGGGAGGCCCGGGCCGCGATCGTCTAACATCAGGGGATGCGCTTTCTGATCCGTCTCGTCCTCCTCCTCCTCGTCATCGCCGGTGTCGCGTGGTTCGTCGCCGGACGGATAGGTGGTCCTACGATCGAACTCACGCAACCCGAGAAGTTCCTGGGGGTCGCCACACCGCTCGAAGCGGTCATCGGGGCGCCGGTCGCCCAGCTCACCGGGCTGCGCGTGGTGATCGAGCAGAACGGCAAGCAGTTCCCCGCCTATTCGCTCGGCGATGCCGGCGGCGACGTCAAGGAAGAGGCCCCGGGACGTACGCGGCTGAAGAAAACCATCGGCAAGGAGTCCGCGCCCGACCTGCAATCCGGGTCGGCAAAGATTCACATCACGGCCGAACGGCCGGTGCTGTACGGGCTGCGGAAGGTCAGCACCACCGCCACGAAGGAGGTGCAGGTCCGGCTCGAGCGTCCGAAAGTGGCCGTGCTGTCGGCGCATCACTTCGTGAATCACGGAGGTGCGGAAGTGGTCGTGTATCGCGCGACCCCGGCGGACGTGGTGTCGGGGGTTGTCGTGGGCGATGTGGAATATCCGGGCTACCCGGCGTCCACCGCCGGCGTGCCGGGTATCACGGTCGCCGACCCGTCCGTGAAGGTCGCGTTCTTTGCGTTACGCCACGACCAGGACCTGAAGACCCCCATCCGCGTGTTCGCGCGCGATGAGGCGGGCAACATCGCACGCGCGGATTTCGACAAGCGGGTATTTCCGAAGCCGTTCAAGAAGAGCCGGATCGAAGTCACCGACAGCCTGATCGACCGAGTCGTGCCCGCGATTCTCGAGGGGACGACCGAGATCAAACCGGACGGCGACAATCTCGCCAAGTTCCTGGCGATCAACAGCGAGCTGCGAAAGAAGAATGCAGAGAAGATCGCGTCGTTCGCGAAACAGACCGCCAAGGAGATGCTCTGGAGCGGCCAGGTGTTCCATACCTTCAAGAACAACGCGGTGGAGTCAGCTTTCGCCGACGCCCGCACCTACGTCTACAAGGGCAAAGAGGTAGACCAGCAGACCCACCTCGGCTTTGACCTCGCCTCCTTCACCGCTACGCCGATCGTCGCAGCCAATCGCGGCAAGGTGCTCTTCGCCGAGGAACTCGGCATCTACGGTAACTGCGTGATCGTCGATCACGGCATGGGCGTCCAGTCGCTCTACGCGCATCTCTCGTCCATGGACGTCAAGGCCGGAGACAACGTCGAGAAGGCGCAGCAGATCGGCCGCAGCGGGATGACGGGCATGGCCGGCGGCGATCACCTCCACTTCACGATGCTCGTCAACGGCACGATGGTGAACCCGGTCGAGTGGTGGGACGGGCACTGGATCGAGGACCGGATCGTGCGGAAGCTGAGGGAAGCGGCGGCCGCGAAGTAACGGGCTTTCGGCTCCCGCCTGATATCATCAGCGAGACCATGCACTCACATGCTCTGCGCCTTGTGACGGGCGTTCTCTGTCTCGGTATCGCTGCGTGCGGCGGGGAGAAGAACGCGACTCCGGCGGGGCCTCCCGCAGGCGCCCTTCGTGTCGACGACGCCAGGGCCGGCACCGTGAAGGGACGCGTGAGCTTCGAGGGCGCGCCGCCCCCGAATGCGCCGGTGAAGATCTCTGCCGACGCGACGTGCATGCGCGCGAATGCCAGCGGCATGACCTTCGAGAACTTCGTCGTGACCGACGGCGGACTCGACAACGTCTTCGTCTATGTGAAAGACGGTCTTGGCAACTACTACTTCGACGTGCCGGCCGAACCCGTGAAGCTCGATCAGCAGGGGTGCCGGTACGTGCCCCATGTGCTCGGCGCCCGCGTGGGGCAGCCGATCGAGATCAGCAACAGCGATGACACGCTGCACAACGTCCACGCGGTCGCCAACGTCAATCGCGAGTTCAACTTCGGTCAGCCGATCAAAGGTCAGAAGAACATCAAGACGTTTACGGCGCGCGAAGTGATGGTGCCGCTGAAGTGCGACGTCCACGGCTGGATGCAGGCCTTTGCGGGGATCCTCGACCACCCCTACTTCGCCGTGACGTCCAATGGCGGGAAGTTCCAGTTGAAGAACCTGCCGGCCGGCACCTATACGGTCGAAGCCTGGCACGAGAAGCTCCCGGCGCAGACGCAGACGGTCACGATCGGCGAGAAGGCAAGCAAGGACGTCAGCTTCACCTTCAAGATGTAATGACCTGGCTCCACCGGTTCTCGAAGTTCGTCGTGGCATCGACGGTCCTGCTGATCGCCGCCGGCGGCATGGTCACGAGTACCGGTTCCGGGCTGTCGGTACCTGACTGGCCGAACACCTACGGCTGGTCCATGTTCTCGTTTCCATTCGACAAGATGGTGGGGGGGATCCTGTACGAGCACGGGCACCGCCTCATTGCGAGCGCGGTCGGCTTTCTGACGATCGTCCTCGCACTCTGGACGTGGCGCGTCGATCCACGACGCTGGATGAAGAGGCTGGGCTTCGCGGCGCTCGGCGCCGTCATCGTGCAGGGGCTGCTCGGCGGGCTCACCGTGCTGCTCCTCCTGCCGGCCCCGGTGTCGATCGGCCACGCCGGCCTGGCGCAGCTCTTCTTCTGCTCGACGATCGCCATCGCGCTCTTTACGTCGCACGGCTGGCGATCGGCGTCGGCGACAGCCGACGATCGAACCCTCCGCGCGCGTGCCATCACCACCACGTGTCTCGTGTATCTCCAGATCCTGGTGGGCGCGACGATGAGGCACGGCAAGGCAGGCCTGGCGATTCCGGAT
Source organism: Vicinamibacterales bacterium (assembly GCA_035575695.1). GTDB lineage: Bacteria > Acidobacteriota > Vicinamibacteria > Vicinamibacterales > 2-12-FULL-66-21 > JACDCA01. Next base: position 2,425 of record DATLXP010000004.1, on the reverse strand, counting down.
TTTCCCCTCGCCTTCGGGTCGCTCATTCCTCCGTACTGGAACGCGGCGATCGCGATGCACTTCGCGCATCGTGTCGGTGCGGTGGCGGTCCTCGTGGCGGTCCTGATGACAACGGCGCGTATCTGGACGGCGCACCGAACCGACGCCAGGCTTCGTCGTCCGGCGCTGCTCCTGGTGGCACTCGTCCTCGTGCAGGGGACGCTCGGCGCGTTTGTCGTCTGGTCGGGCCTGCAACCGGTCATCAATACGGCGCACGTCGCCAATGGCGCGCTCGTCCTCGGCACATCGCTCGTCCTGGCGCTGCGAAGCTGCCGCCCGCTGTTTGCATCCTTTCCTCAACGTGCGGCCGAACGCCGGGCAGCCCTGAAGGGCTGCGCTACGACTGCGGACACGGCAGCCCTCAAGGGCTGCGCTACGGCTTCGGGGCCGGGCGCTACGGCTGAAGCGGGGGGACGGCTGTGAAGGTGGCAGGCGCAATGGCGGCGGTCGAGGGACGAAGCCGCGCCTCTGACTTCGTCACCCTGGCCAAACCACGACTGAACCTCCTTGTTGTGGGGAGCGCGCTGGCGGGCTACGTGATGGGCGGCGGACCGATGTCTGACGCCGCGGTTGTTCTGTGCATGGTTGCCGGAACGGCGCTCGTGGCGGGCGGCGCCTCCGCGTTCAACCAGGTGCTCGAACGGGCGCCGGATGCGCTCATGCGGCGCACGCGCATGCGGCCCATGCCGGACGGGCGCCTGCCGCCGCGCGAGGGTCTGGTGTTCGGAGTGGCCCTGTCATTGGTCGGCCTGGCGCTGCTCGCCTTTGGCGTCAACGTCCTGAGCGCCTGTGTCGCGGCCGCCACGCTCATCAGCTACGCCGCGATCTACACGCCCCTCAAACTGCGGACCTCGTTCGCCACGGTCATCGGCGCGATCCCCGGCGCGCTGCCGCCGGTCATCGGATGGGCGGCCGCGACGGGTTCGCTCTCGCGCGGCGGATGGATTCTCTTCGCGATCCTCTTCCTGTGGCAGCTCCCGCACTTCCTCGCCATCGCCTGGATGTACAGGGAAGACTATGCCCGCGCCGGGTTCCCCATGTTGCCGGTCATCGACCCTGACGGCCGCAGCACCGCGCGCCAGGCCGTGCTGTATGCGGCGGCGCTGCTGCCCGTGAGCCTCGCCCCGACGCTCGTCGGCATGACAACCTCAGCGTATTTCGTCGGCGCACTGATTCTCACCCTGTTGTTCGTCGGCCTGGCGATCCGATTCGCGATGACGCGCAGCGTGGCTGACGCGCGCCGACTCTTCTTCGGTTCCATCACGTATTTGCCGCTGCTGTGGCTATTGATGATTGTCGGACGAGTGTAGAAAGACTTCGGGTCGGACGGACCTCTGTGCCTCTGTGGTGAGCATTCTGGTGAATGCATCCCTGATGGAATGACTAGAATCTCTGATGCACATCGCCGACCTCCCTGCCGTTAACGCCACGCTGAACGGCATCGCCGCGATCCTTCTCGTCATCGGGTGGATCCTGATACAGAAGCGCAGGATCGAGCAGCACCGGATGGTCATGCTGGCGGCCTTTGCGACCTCGGCGCTCTTTCTCGTCTGCTACCTCGTGTACCACTGGCACGTCGGCTCGCGCCCCTTCCCGGGGCGCGGGGGGGTCCGCATCGTCTACTTCACGATCCTCATCTCGCACATCATCCTGGCGGCCGCGATCGTGCCGCTTTCGCTCATCACGCTCTCGCGGGGCTTGCGCGCGCGGTACGACAGCCACCGGCGCATCGCCAAGTGGACGCTGCCGATCTGGCTGTACGTCTCGGTCACCGGAGTCATCGTGTACCTGATGCTGTATCGGATGTACTGATGCAGACGGGCCCGCAGGCGATCTCGGCCGGTGTCGCCGCGCAATCGCTCCTCATCAATCCGCGCGCCCTTGCCGGATTCGCCGCACTCCTCGTGGCCGGCCTGCTCCTCCTGCTCTACTTCTACCGCCGCCGTGTCTACATCCTCTACTGGTGCGGCGGCTGGGCACTCACCGCGGCCTCGATGCTCGTGGCGGCGGCCCAGTATTCGCGCCTGCAGCTTGGCTGGATGGCGTACGGCCTGTCTCAGTTTCTCGGGATCGTCGCCGCCCTCGTGTTCGTCGTGAGCGCCGATGCCTACCGCTCGACCCCGCGGCTGCGTCGTGCGTACGCGCTCGTGGTGATGCCGCTGCTCATCTGGTTCGCGCTGGCGCCAGTCGCCCTGGGGCCGGCGGCCGTCTTTGCGCCAGGGCACCTGCTGATCGGCGGTGCGCTCGCGGCGGCCGGGATCGCGCACCTGGCACTGCTCCGCGAGACACGGCTGCTCGGCGCCGCGCTGTGCGGCGCGATGCTGATCGCGACCGGTGCCGCCCACTTGTGGATCGCCTACAGCATTCCGAAGCCGGACGCGGACGC
>DATLXP010000003.1:0-4162 GCA_035575695.1 Vicinamibacterales bacterium | reverse complement strand
GATCGGGTTGTAGGCGATGCGCTGGCCATCAGGCGAATACGTCGCACGTGCGGCATTCGGAATGGGCAGTTGCGATTCCATCCCGCCGGCGACCGGTACGGTGAAGAGCTGCGAATAGCGCCCGGTGAAGGTGGCGCGCTGCGACGTAAAGAGCACGGCCTTCCCGTCCGGGGTGAAGGACTGCACGAGGTCGCTGCCGGGATGCCACGTCAGGCGCACGGGCGCGCCGCCGGTGATTGGCACCGTGTAGACGTCCGTGTTCCCCTCGTACTGCGCGCTGAAGGCGATCATCTTGCCGTCGGGCGCGAACACCGGGTTGGACTCTGTGCCGTCATCGGTCGTCAGGCGGCGGACATTCGTGCCGTCCACCTCGGCCACGAACAGGTCTCCGGCGTAGATGAAGGCCACGTGGCCGGCGCTGATGGCCGGCTGCGTCAGCAGCTTGGTGTCAACCGGGTCGACCCTGGCGCCGAGCGTGGGTGAAAGCGGCGCGATCGCGCACAGCACGGCCGCAACGAAAAAGGTACGCAGGTTACGCATGCTCCGAAGTATAGGGGACAGCCACGTTTCCCGTGTAGCGCAGCCCTTCAGGGCGCCCGATCATCCGTAATAGCGCAGCCCTTCGGGGCTGCCGTGCACTACGCTGATACCGTGCCGCTGTTGATCGTGCCCGTCCTCGTCGTCCTTGCGCTGATCGCCCTGATTCCGGTCTCGCTCGTCCAGCGCTATCGGATGGGGACGTCCCGTCAGCGCGCGAGGGGCTGGCTCATCGCCATCAACGTCGCCGGCGTCGGCGTGTCGGTGCTCCTCTTCCTCGCAGGGGCTGCCGTGACCAGCATCTGGATCCCTAATGCGCTGACGTATACGGCGGCGGGCATTGCCGTGGGATGTGTGCTCGGGATCGCCGGTCTGTGGCTGACGCGGTGGGAGCCGTCCATCGGTTCCCTCCACTACACGCCAAACCGCTGGCTCGTGCTCGCCATCACGCTCGTCGTCACGGCGCGCCTGGCGTATGGATTCTGGCGCGGGTGGCACACGTGGCGCGCGGGCGTGGATGATGGCGCGTGGTTCGCGGCTGCCGGCGTCGGCGGCTCTATGGCGGCGGCTGCGGTGGTGTTGGGTTATTACCTGGTGTTCTGGATGGGTGTCCGCCGCAGGTTCAGGCGTCAGGCCCGCTCGCCGCTGCAACGCCGCTAGGGACTGCCACTTTTCGTCAAGGGGACAGCCACCATGGTCCAATTCGGGACATGGTGGCTGTCCCCTTCCCGAGGTGCTCAGGCCCAGGCGACTTTGCGCAGGAGGGGCAGATCCGACAGCATCATCCCAGCGCCGACAACGACCGACGTCAGCGGATTTTCAGCGACGACAACCGGCAGCCCCGTTTCGGTCGACAGGCGCCGATCGAGGTTGCGCAGCATCGCACCGCCACCGGTGAGGATCATCCCGCGATCGTAAATGTCCGCGCACAGCTCCGGCGGAATGTGTTCGAGCGAGTCGCGGACCGCGTGAACGATCTGCCGGAGCGGCTCCGCGAGCGCCTCGCGAATCTGCTGGTCGCAGACAACGATCGTGCGGGGCACCCCCTCGAATGCATGGCGTCCCTTCACCTCCATGGTCAAAGGGTGGTCGAGTGGCGTTGCGGAGCCAAGCTCCCATTTGACCTGTTCGGCCGTCCGTTCACCGATCAGCAGGTTGCAGGCTTTCTTCATGTAGTTGGTGATCGCCTCGTTCATGGCGTCACCGGCCACGCGCAGCGATCGTCCGTACACCGTACCGGCCATCGAGATCACGGCAATGTCGGTCGTGCCGCCGCCGATGTCGACGATCATGTTTCCCGCGGGTTCTGACACCGGCAGTCCGGACCCGATCGCCGCCGCCATCGGTTCATCGACCAGGTGGACTTCGCTGGCCTTGGCGCGGAAGCCGCTGTCCTTCACCGCCCGGCGTTCCACGGGGGTGATCTCCGGTGGCACGCCGATCACCAGCCGCGGCCTCACCATCGGCCGCCGCCCGTAGGCCTTGCGCACGAAATACGCGAGCATTTTCTCCGCGGTGTCGAAGTCGGCGATCACGCCGTCCTTCATCGGGCGCACAGCCCTGATGTTCGGGGGGGTCCGTCCGAGCATCTCGTAAGCCTCCTGCCCGACCGCCTCGACTTCCCCTTTGGCGGTGTTGAAGGCCACGATCGAGGGTTCGTTGACGACGATGCCGCGGCCGCGCGCGAAGACGCATGTATTGGCGGTGCCGAGATCGATGGCAATATCAGAGCCGAAGTTGGACATGAATGACATGGGGTGCTATCAGCGCAGGCACGTTCCGTTCCCGGACGTTTTCGGAAGCGCGGGGACAATATCGGAGTATTTGCGCCTGATGTGTCGTTCCGCAGGATCGCCAGGCCAGAGGGGAACCGACAGGATTGGCACGCGCTGACGATCCTGTCAAGCGACTGCCACCTTTTCCCGCATGTGTCAGCTGGAAAAGGTGGCTGTCCCCTTGACGAAAAGTGTCAACGAGAAAAGGTGGCTGTCCCCTTCGCGGTGAACACGAGGATGTGCTGCCAGGGCAGGACGTCGCTGACGCGCTCGAGGCGGAACCCCTCGGCCTCGAGCTCCATCCGCGCTTCGCGCACCGACATCTTGTGCTCCTCGCGAATCGGCACCCGCGGGTCTTCCTTACGGAACTCGATCAGGACCAGCCGTCCCTCGGGCTTGAGGGCGCGCTTCAGCGAGCGCAGGAACACCTGTGGCTGCTCGAGCTCGTGATACACGTCCACCATCAGCGCCATGTCGATCGCGCCGTCCGGCAGTCCCGTGGCGACCGCCGTGCCGAGCACCGGCTCGATGTTGCGGACGGCGCGCGCGTCGATCTTCTGCTTGATCAGCGCCAGCATCTCGGGCTGGATGTCGGTGGCGTACACGCGACCTGCCGGCCCCACTGCGTCCGCCAGCAGGACGGAGTAGTAACCCGATCCTGCGCCGATGTCCGCGACGGCCTGTCCCGGGCGGATGGTCAGCGCCTTGATCGCCTTGGCGGGCGCTTCCTCCGCCACGCGCTCCGGGCGCTCGAGCCACGCGGCCCCTTCGTGGCCCATGACCTGCGCGATCTGCCGTCCGGAGACTGGATGGCGCCCCTGGCCGACGAGCATCACCACGCACGCGGCCACCGCGGCGGTGGTCACGAGCGTGCCCAGGGTGAGTCTGATGCTCGGCCGATTCCTGCGTTGGAAGGGAGGACCTTCTTTTTTCGTCCGGCGCCCCCCGACGGCGACCGCTTCGTCTACCAGCGCGGGATGGAGGTCGAGGTTCGTGGCCATCTACACACATTTTCACATGCCATTGTGTGAACAGGGCAACCAAGCCGCCCGAACTGCGAGTCCGGCGGCGCCGTGACCAGACCTGGCATCTGCACGTCCTCTACTGGGCGGCGCATGAACCGCCCCGCCCTCCTCGTCCTCGTCCGCCACGGCCAGTCCCAACGCAACATCGTCAATAAGCGCAACCACTTCTACCTCGATGAGGAATCGCGGCAGGCCGTGAAGGGCATCCCGGATCACCGCATCCCGCTGACCAGTGAGGGGCACCGACAGGCGGCGGCGACCGGCCAGGCACTCCTGGAGCGGTTCGGCGCGTTCGACTACGGGGTTCACTCCGGATACCGGCGGACCATCGAGCCACCGAGGGCCTGCTGTCGGCATATCCCGAGGAGGAGCGCGCGCGGATGACCGTGCGGCATCATCTCTTCATTCGCGAACGTGACGGCGGTCACACCTATGACATGACGGACGCGCAGGCGTCGGCGGCGTTCCCGTGGCTGCAGGACTACTGGAACCCTTCGGCGCGTTCTTCGCGCGGCCGCCCGACCATGCCGCGCGCGCAGGACGATGATCCTATCGTCTGATTTCGGCTGCAAGACGAAGAGACAACGCAAGCACCGGATGTATTGAGACTCGGTCCATCAGCCATTTTCCAACGCGCGTTTTCTGCGTACTTTGCCACGCCACCAATGGCTGATGCCTGCCACGTTCGTCCCGCGGTCCTTCCAAAACCGGTGCGTTTTCCTGCAGATGGATGCGGCACGCGCTGTGCGATGACGATGCTAGAATTCGGGAGCACTTCAGGATGGCTGAGACACTCGATACGCTTGGTGAAAAGATCGCAGCGCT
>DATLXP010000002.1:0-26999 GCA_035575695.1 Vicinamibacterales bacterium | reverse complement strand
TCAGGTCGGGCGACATCACGTAGGGTTTCCGGGCAGAAGTGGTTCGCTCGATTCGAGCCGGCCTCCCTTGTCATCGCAGACGGCGAAGCGCGCGGGATTGCGCTCGGCCGAGTACATGGCGACGCCGGCGTACTCACCCTTGCGGTTCACAATGTAGAAATTGATGTTGAAGCCCGGCTCGCCGCGCGCGTTCAGCAGCCGCGGCACGGTGTTGGCCTTGATCCGCTTCAGCGCTTCGAGCCCGGCATCCTTCGGGTGCAGTCCCCTGCGCATCCCTTCGACGATCAGATGCGATGCGAGACTGTAGAGGTTCGCCTCGCCCCGGCCCGTTGATCCTGCGGCGCCCACTTCCCCGTCGACATACAGGCCCGCGCCGAGAATCGGTGAGTCGCCGACGCGCCCCGGAATCTTCCACGCAAGCCCACTCGTAGTCGTCACTCCGCAGACATCGCCGCGGCTGTTCACGCCGTTGCAGTTGATCGTCCCGTAGAAGTGGTTCGGGTCGACCCAGCCTTCCGCCATCATGTCGGCATCGACCGCGCGAAGCGCCGCCTGTTTCTTGACCGGGTTGAGATAGTGCAGCGGATCCGTGCGGCGTTTCCATTCGATCCAGGCCTTTCTGGACCGCTCGGTGTTGAGGTCCTCCTCGATCTTGAACCCCATCGATCTGGCGAAGCGCTGGGCGTCATGGCCGACGATCAGGTGATGGTCGGTCTCCTCCATGACGCGCCGGGCGACGAGCGACGGCGTGCGAACCCCCTCTATGCTGGCCACCGCACCGGCCCCCTTGGTCGGCCCATGCATGACCGAGGCATCGAGTTGCACAACGCCCTCGGCGTTCGGGAGGCCGCCGTAGCCCACGCTCGTGTCTTCCGGGTCGAGCTCGACGATGTTGACTCCCGCGATCAGCGCGTCGAGCACGTCCTCGCCCTTCATGATGCGCTCGAAGGCGGTTTCGACGCACGTCTTGTCCCCACCGTTCTTGAACCGGTGGCCGTTGCCCGACGATACGACGACCGGCCGCGACGGGCCGCGCGTGACCATCGTCGGCGCCTGCCCGAAGGCCGACGCGGGAGCGGCGGCAGCGAGGCCGGCCACCGTGCCGGCTTTCACGAATTCTCTGCGGTTGACTTTAGGCACATGCGCACCCCTCGTCGATAAGTCGATCAGCCGATCAGCCGATCCAGTAGATGATCAGTATAGTACGATGTCCTTTTTGGCCGAGACGCTTCCTCCCCCATGAGCCGCCACATCTCGCTAGAGACGATTCGCGAAGCCGCCTCCATCATTTATGACGTCGTCCAACGCACGCCGCTCGTGCGGCTCGACGTCCCGGGCCTCGCGACGGACGGCACGGAACTCTTCCTCAAGCTCGAAACGCTTCAACCCATCGGTTCCTTCAAGATCCGCGGGGCTTACAACGCGGTCCGGCACCTCCCGGCGGATCGTCTCAGCCAGGGCGTCTGGACTGTGAGCGCCGGGAACGCGGCCCAGGGGGTCGCCCTTGCCGCGCGCCATGTCGGCGCGTCGTGCAGCGTCATGGTCATGGACACCGCTCCAGAGACCAAACTGCAGTCCATCGAGCGTCTCGGCGCGACGATCGTCAAGGCGCCGTACGAGGAGTGCTGGCGGACCGTCCAGCAGCATGCGTCCGCCCGGATGAGCGGGCAGTTCGTGCATCCCTTTGACGATGACCTCTTCATCAGCGGCAATGGAACGATCGGCCTCGAGATACACCAGGATCTGCCCGATGTGGACGCCGTGATCGCTCCGCTCGGCGGTGGCGGCCTGCTCGTGGGCGTCGCGGCGGCGTTGCGCGAGCTCTGCCCGCGCGCGAAGATCTACGCCGCCGAACCGGAGACGGCGGCCCCTCTGTCCGTGTCGTTCGCGGCGGGACGAGCCAGTGAATTCACCCAGTGGACCTCCTCGTTCGTGGATGGCGCCGGGGGCCGGTCCGTGCTGCCGACGATGTGGCCGCTGCTGCAGGACCTGGTCGCCGAGTCGCTCGTCGTGCCGCTTGACGATGCGGCGCGGGCGATGAAGACCGTCGCCGATCGCGTGCACGTGATCATGGAGGGGGCCGCCGCGTGCGCGATCGCCGCCGCCCTGTCCCCGCAGTTTGCCAGGCACGGCCACAAGAAGGTGGTCGCCATCGTATCGGGCGGCAACATCGATCTTGCCCGTTTCGCGCAACTGACCGGATCCTGCACGAGCACCTGACATTCAGCACTTAGCACTTAGCACTTAGCCATGACGACTCCAACCATTCCCGACCGCATCGCCCGACTTCCGGAACTTGCCGGAGATCTCTGGTGGACCTGGAACATGCCGGCGCGCGAGGTCTTCCGGCAACTCGACTATCCCCTGTGGCGGCAAACGGCGCACAACCCCGTGCTGATGCTCAGGCTGGTGTCGCAGGAGATGGTGACGCTGGCGGCACAGGACATCCGCTTCCTTGCCACCTACGACGCCGCACTCGATGCGCTCGACGCCGCGCGTGCCGCGAAGGATACGTGGTGGCACCGAAGGCACCCCGACGTCACGGGTCCCATCGCGTATTTCTCGGCAGAGTTTGCGTTGCACCAGTCGCTCCCGATTTATGCAGGCGGCCTGGGCGTGCTCGCGGGAGACCATTGCAAGGAGGCGAGCGACCTCGGGATCCCGCTGATCGGCGTGGGATTCATGTATCCGCAGGGCTACTTCCACCAGATGGTGTCGCCGGAAGGCTGGCAGCAGGAATCCTACGAACGCCTGAACTGGACCGACGCGCCGGTCGAACCGGCGGTCACGCCGGACGGGGCACCCTGTGTCATCTCGGTGCCTCTTGGCAATCGCAACGTGCACGCCTCGGTGTGGCGGGTGCGGCTCGGCCGCGTCACGCTGTATCTGCTCGACACGGACCGAGAGGAAAACGCGCCCTGGGACCGCGAGCTGTCGGCTCGGCTGTACGGAGGAGACCGCGAGACCCGCATCCAGCAGGAGATCATCCTGGGGGTCGGGGGGGTGCAGACGCTGAAGGCGCTCGGCTATGCTCCGGCGGTGTGGCACCTCAACGAAGGGCACGCGGGGTTTGTCGTGCTCCAGCGCATCCGCGACATGATGGAGGGCGGCCAGTCGTTCGACGCGGCGCTGCAGGAAGTACGGCGTACGACCGTCTTCACGACGCACACCCCCGTGCCGGCCGGGCACGACGCGTTCCCCTTCAGCCTGGTGGAGACGCACCTGGCCGGGGCGTGGGGCTCGCTGGGCGACGCGCATGACGCGTTCCTTGCGCTCGGGCACTACGACAACGGCAGCGGTCCGATGTTCAACATGACGGCGCTGGCGCTCCGGGCGGCAGGCTCCACCAACGCCGTCAGCGAGCTGCACGGGCAGGTGACGCGCGAGATGTGGGGACCGATCTGGCCGGGTGTCGCCGACGACAAGCGCCCCGTGCGTGCGATCACCAACGGCGTGCACGTGCCGACCTGGCTGTCGTGGGAGATGACGCGCCTGTTCGACGAGTATCTCGGCCCCGACTGGCGGGAGCGTCACGACGAACCGCACCTGTGGACGCGGGTGATGAATATCCCGGACGAAGAGCTCTGGGCCGCGCGCCGTTCCCTGCGCGAGTTCCTCTTCGCGTTCATCCGGGAGCGTGCGCGCGGGCGATGGTCGGATGAGCATGTCAGCGCCGCCCGCGTCGTGGCCGCCGGCACGCTGCTCAATCCTCATGCGCTGACGATCGGGTTCGCGCGCCGGTTCACGGGCTACAAGCGTCCCGAGCTGATCTTCCACGATCCGGACCGCCTGCTCGCGATCCTCAACGCCAGCCGTCGTCCGGTGCAGATCATCTTTGCCGGCAAGGCGCACCCCGCAGACGAGACAGGCAAGCACCACCTCCAGCAGGTCTACCGCCGGGCGATCGACCCGAAGTTCGGTGGGCGCATCGCGTTTGTGGACGACTACGACCTGCACGTCGCGCACTTTCTCGTGCAGGGATGCGACGTGTGGCTGAACAATCCGCGTAAGCCGCTCGAAGCGAGCGGCACGTCCGGCATGAAGGCGTCGATCAACGGCGTCCCGCATCTGAGCATCGGTGACGGCTGGTGGGCGGAAGGCTATACGGGCGACAATGGCTGGCTGATCGATCCGCAGGCGTCAGGGGATCAGGACGCCATCGATGCCGCCGACGCCGGGGCGCTGTACACGCTGCTCGAGCGGGACGTCGTGCCGGCGTTCTACGATCGCGACTCGCACGGCATCCCGCGCGCGTGGCTGTCGATTGTCCGTCAGGCGATCATGTCGGTCACGCCGCGGTTCAGCGCGCGGCGTATGGTGAAGGAGTACGCCGACGATCTGTACGGCCCGGCCGCCGCGCGGGGGGCGACCTCGGTATAGGATCGCGGGGACATGTCGCGTAAATCAACAATGGCTCAGGCACCACGTTGCGCGCTCTGCAGCGCCAAGGAGATCTCGGAGCCCAAGGGGGACGAGCGCTACTGTCGCGACTGCTGGGAGAAGAAGATCGCCGTCGAGGAGATCGTCGCGCGGGAATTCGCCCTCAAGCGGTACATCCGCGCGCACAGCGCGGAGAAATACCTGATCTACCATTCGACGCTCAAGCGCCCCTGCGGACAGCTGATCGTCGTCGATGACGGATTTGACCTGTTTTTGTCGATGGTGCTGTATCCAAGCTTCACCTGGGACGAAGAGGCGTATCATCTCGATGGCGATCCTGAAGGCCGTTCGTTTTCGGAAATTCTCGTGGATGTCGTCGTCGGGGAAGTCATCGAGCCCTGGGGCGGCGGCAAGTGGCACCTCGAGGTCTTCAGGTCGACGCAGCCGGAGCCGGAAGACTGGAACGGTGAAATGTAGGTAAGGAGGACCCATGAGACGGTTCGCAATGCTCTCCGCTCTCGCACTCGTCCTGTCCACGCCGCTGTCAGCGCAGACGCAAGCCCCCGCACAGAAGGCCAGGTTCATCCCTCCGGTGAAAGGCACGGCCTCCATCGAAGTGATGCAGTCGACACCGAAGCGTGTCGGTGGCGACATGGTCACGCTCGTGAAGGTGCGCAACACCTCGAAGGGCTCCATCAACCTGCTCAAGATCGACGAATACTGGTACGACGCGAGCCGGCCCGTGCAGATCGTCTCGTCGAGCCAGTACGCGCACAGAAAAGCGCCGATCCTCCCGAACGATGTCGTCGAGATCACGGTGAAGTCGCCCTACCACGCGAAGATGCGGCAGAACCAGATGATGTTCACCCACGCCAACGGCACGGTGGACGCGAAGGCCGTCAAGGCGTTCAAGTAGAGCCAATCGGCGTCCGGCCCGCTCCGTGACCGCGGAGCGGGCTATCCTTACGTGCATGACTGACTTGCGCTACCCCACCGGCAAACCTGCCTTCGACGAGCACCCGACACCTGACACGCGCACGGCGCTGATCCGCTCGATCGCTGCGGTGCCTGCGGACCTGCGCACTGCCGTCCAGGGACTCGACGACGCCCAGCTCGATACCCCCTACCGGCCGGGCGGGTGGTCCGTGAGGCAGGTCGTGCACCACGTGCCCGACAGTCATCTGAACGCCTACGTGCGTTTCAAGCTCGCGCTGACAGAAGACAATCCGACGATCAGGACGTACGACGAGGCCGCGTGGGCGAACGTCGCTGACACCCAAGTGACACCGGTGGAGGTGTCACTGACGCTGCTCGAGGCCGTGCATCGCCGCTGGGTGATTCTGCTGGGGGCCATGAAGGACGCGGACTTCACCCGTCCGCTGCAGCATCCGGTCAACGGCCCGATGACCCTCGATCGGCTCCTGCAGATCTACGCGTGGCACGGCCCCCATCACGTGGCGCATATCACGGCATTGGGCAGGCGCGAGGCCTGGTCGTAGGCCCGACCTGCAGGTCGGGCGTTTGGGGGCCGCAGGCCGAACCTTCAGGTCGGGCGCTGTGACCGCGCGCGGCGCTCGGCGTAGTTCCCCGCGATCGGGAGCTTCCACACCGACCCGCCGAAGGCCTTGACGAGGCAGATCCCCCATGCCAAGAGCGTGGCCACGGCGGTGAGCCCCGCCAGCCAGTAGAGCGCGGTGAACGCGAGCGGGGAGAGGAACAGGCCCAGAAACGCGAAGAGCAGCAGGAGCGTGGCGAGCAGGCCAAGCCCGCCCAGTCCGATGATCGCCTGCCATGCGTGGAAGCGGACGAAACGATTCGTCCGCTCGGCAAGCAGGATCGTCATGCCGGAGAACGGACCGGCAAGGTACGCCAGGGCCGCGGCAAACTGCGGGTCGAGGCCGGTACCCGAGATAGCGGTCTTGTCCCGTTCGATCTCAGTCATATCTCCCGGTCATCATCTATGGACTTTACAAGCTTGACAACCCTGCGAAGGGTTTGGGCGTCTGAAGCACCAGCTATACTCGAAGCATGCCACTGCCCATAGATGCCGTTCAACGCGCCCTCAAGGAAGACGGGTTCGACGGCTGGCTGCTGTACGACTTCCACGGGTCCAATCCCATCGCCTCGCGGCTGGCGGGTCTGGCGGCCTCCGGAAAAATGGCGACCCGGCGGTGGTACTACCTGATCCCCGCCACGGGTGAGCCGCGGGGACTGGTGCACGCGATCGAGCGTCATAATCTCGACGGCCTCCCCGGGGCGAAGCGCCCCTATGCGGGTCGGCAGCAACTGGACGAGGGCCTCCGGGACCTGTTGGCGGGGGTGAAGCGCCTCGCGATGGAATACTCGCCGGGCAATAACATTCCGTATCTGTCGCGAGTCGACGCCGGCACGATCGAAGCCGTTCGAGAGCTCGGCATCGACATCGGGTCGTCGGGTGATCTTGTCCAGCGGTTCGAAGCGGTCTGGACTGATGAGGTGTACGGGACCCACGTCACGGCGTCCGAGAGTCTCTACCGTATCAAGGACCAGGCGTTTCAGCTCGTCCGCGAGCGGATCGGCTCAGGGACCGCCATCGACGAGTTCGAGCTGCAGCAGCGAATGCTCGGCTGGTTCACGGACGAAGCACTGATCAGCAGCGATGCGCCGAACGTGTCGGCTCAGGAGCATGCAGGGGATCCCCACTATACGGTCACTCGCGAGACGAGCCGGCGCATTGGTCCCAACGAGATCCTGCTGCTGGACCTCTGGGGGAAGCTCGCGACACCGGGCGCCGTCTTTGCGGATATCACGTGGGTCGGCTACACGGGCCGCACGGTGCCCGCGGAATACGTCAACGCCTTTACCGCGGCGCGCGACGGCCGCGATGCCGCGGTGACGCTGGTGCAGTCGTCGGTTCGAGACGGCGCCGACCTTCGCGGTTGGCAGGTGGATCGCGCGTGCCGTGATGCGATCGACCGCACGGGCCTCGGCGCGTTCTTCATCCACCGGACGGGGCACAGCCTGGGTGAGGACGTCCATGGTAACGGCGTGCACATGGACGACTACGAGACGCACGACGACCGCCGGCTGATCCCCGGCACCGGGTTCACCATAGAACCCGGCATTTACACCGAGCGCTACGGCGTGCGCACCGAGATCAACATGTTCATCGGAGAGCGAGAGGCCCGCGTCACAGGCCCGCTCCAGTCAGAACTCGTGACGCTGGCTTAGCTGAGGGAGAGACACAATGTCCACACGGAAGACCACGTTGTTTTATGCGGTGCTCATCGCTCTGGCGTCGGTCGCCGTCGGGATGGTGATTGCGTCCCGGCTGGACCTCTCCCCCACGTCCTCCGCTCAGCCCGTCAACGTTCCGGCCTCCAACAGCGCGCCGCTCACGGGCCCGATTGACGCCTCGACGTTCAAGAACATCGCCAAGGCGCAGATCCCCATGGTCGTCAACATCCAGACGGAAGCGCGTGCACGCACGCGCGAGATGACCGAGTTCGGCGGCGGCGGTGACGAGATGCTCAGACGATTCTTCGGTCAGCCCGAGCAGCCGGGCCAGCCGCAGCGCCGCGCCCCCCGCCGCAACCCTCGTGACGAGGAGGGCCAGGTGACGCAGTCGGCGGGCACGGGGTTCGTGATCGACAAGACAGGTTTCATCCTCACGAACAACCACGTGGTGGAAGGCGCTGATGTCATCCGGGTGAGCCTGTTCGGCGGCGGCCGTACGGAGAGCTACGCGGCCAAAGTCGTCGGGCGCGATCCGCTCACCGATTCGGCGCTGATCCAACTGACGGAAATGCCGTCGGTGCCGCTCCAGGAAGCGAAGTTCGGCGACTCGAGCCTGATGGAGCCGGGCGACTGGGTCATGGCGATCGGCAATCCCTTCAGCCTCGGCCACACCGTCACGGTCGGCGTGATCTCTGCGCTCGGGCGCGAGTTCGCGACAGTCAGCCGCGGACGCGAACAGCCCATGCTGCAGACCGATGCCGCCATCAACCCCGGCAATTCCGGGGGACCGCTCCTCAACATCCGCGGCGAAGTCGTGGGCATGAATACCGCCATCTACACCTCCCAGCAGCAGTCGTCGAACATCGGGATCGGGTTCGCGACGCCGATCAACACCTTGCGCGACCTGGTGCCCCAGCTGCGCGCGGGGAAGATCACGCGTGGCAGGATCGGCGTGTTCGTCGACCGCACCTTCACGAAGCAGGCGGCCGAGGCGCTGGGGGTCACGGGAGGCGGCGGTGCACTGATTTCGCAGGTCAGCCCGGGTGGAGCCGCCGCCAAGGCCGGCGTCCAGCCAGGCGACGTCGTCATCGAATTCAACGGACGGCCGGTCGCCGATAACGAGCAGCTCGTCGCGATGGTGGTCGCGACCAAACCGGGCGTGACCGTGCCGATGACGATCGTGCGCGACCGCCAGCGGAAGACGTTGAACGTGACGATCGATGAGCTCGATCTCGTGGCCGAAGCAGGCGGCCGCCGGAGCCGGGATACCGAGCAGCCTGACGCCGAGCCGACCGAGACCGGGTTCGGGATGACGGTCGCGCCGGTCACCCCCGATGTGGCTCGCGAAACGGAACTTCCACGCAACCGCGGCGGCGCCGTTGTTACCGACGTCGACCGCAACAGCCCCGCAGCCAACGCCGGGGTCTCTCCCGGGGACATCATTCTCGAGGTGAACAGGCAGGCCGTCAGCAACCCCGGCCAGATCACGCGCGCGCTGCAGAGCGCTGCGCCCGGCAAGCCGGTGTTCCTCCTGGTCTGGCGCAACGGCTCGGAAGCGTTCGTCACGCTCTCGAAGCGGTAAACTCAGGTTTCGGGCCTCGGGCCTGAAGCCCTATGACGCGTCACCTCCCAGGCTACGGCTGGATCGGCATGCTGACCATGCTCGTCTCAGAGGCGGGCATGCTCGCAGGGGTTCCTCCGTTCGCCGTCTGGCACACGCCCATCGCCTGGACCGGCTACGTGCTGTTCATCGATGCGCTCGTGTGGAAGCGCCGCGGCAGTTCATGGATCCGGAACGCCCCGGCGGAATTGTTTTTTCTCGCGTGCGCGTCGGTCCCCATTTGGGTGATTTTCGAGATCTACAACAAATACTTCATTCGCAACTGGTACTACGTGGGTCTCCCCGACGTCCTGCTCGTGCGGTACGTCGGCTACGTCTGGGCGTTTGCCACGATCCTCCCGGCGATTTTCGAAACCGCCGACCTCGTCTCGAGCGTTCGAGACCGGCGGGCCCCGCACTACCGCTCCGATGAGCCGCCACCGCAGCCGCTGACGCCCGCCATGTGGATCGTCATGGCGATCGGAGCGATGATGCTCGTCGTCCCGATCGCGTATCCATCGACATACCTCGCGGCCCCGGTGTGGCTCGGGTTCATTTTTCTCCTGGACCCGCTCAATGCTCGCGCGCGCGATGAATCCATCCTCTCTGACTGGCGTGCCGGGCATACGGGCCGCCTGATCAACCTGCTCATCGCGGGATTGCTGTGCGGCGTGATCTGGGAGTGCTGGAACTACTGGGCCACGGCCAAGTGGATCTACAACGTGCCGATCTTCCCGACGATCAAGCTCTTCGAGATGCCGGTGGCGGGCTTCCTCGGCTTTCCGCCGTTCGCGGTGGAGTGTTTCGTGATGTTCGTCGCCGTCCGCCGGTGGGTCTGGACCGGCGGGCGGCGACCAATCGCGGTGTGAGCGGCCCCTCAGGGCTGCGTGGGGACAACATGGAACCGGGTTCGCCCATGGAACGTGAAATCAAGCTCAGGTTCGCATCCGCCGATGAGGCGCGCGCGGCGATTATCGCGGCCGGAGCCACGCCTCTGCTCGAACGTCGACTGCAGGAGGACGCGCTGCTCGACACCCCCGCGGAGACGTTGCGGCAGCGGAACTGCGCGCTGCGGGTCCGGATGGAGGCAGGTACGAGCCGAGTCACGTTCAAAGGCCCTGTCGAGCCCGGCGCGATGAAACTCCGGAAGGAGCTGGAAAGCGTGGTGGACGACGGCCAGACGCTGCTGCGCGTATTCGAGGAGCTCGGCTTCAGGATCTGGTTTCGTTACGAGAAATACCGCGAGGAATTCATTCATGACGGCGTGATCGTCGCGATCGATGAGACGCCCGTCGGCGTGTTCGTCGAGATCGAGGGCACCGAATCCGGGATCACCGCGATGGCGGCGGCGCTCGGACGAACGCCACCCGATTACATCCTGGATTCGTACCGAGGGCTCTTCCTCAAGCATCGCGAGGCGTTCGGTCTCACCGGCCGCGACCTCGTGTTCCAGTCCGCCGGCGCATGAGTCCACCGCGTGTCCTCGTGCTCACGGCGGGCCTCGGCACGCGCCTGCGCCCGCTGACCTACGTCCGTGCGAAGGCCGCGGTGCCGGTGAACGGCGAGCCCCTGGCACGCCGCGTGGCGCGCTGGCTCGCGGCCCACGGATTCCGCGATCAGGTCTTCAACCTGCACCATCATCCTCAGAGCATCGCGGCCTGCCTGGGGGACGGGGCCGACCTCGGTGTGCGGCTTCGCTATTCGTGGGAACAGGCGGTTCTGGGCTCTGGTGGCGGCCCGCGTCACGCGCTGCCGCTCCTCACCGACGGCGGTGCCGAACGGTTCCTCATCGTCAATGGCGACACCCTGACCAACGTGGATCTCGAGGCGCTCCTGGCATCGCACGTGCGCTCGGGGGCCCTGGTCACCATGGCGCTGATCCCGAATCCCGCGCCCGACAAATACGGCGGCGTGGTCGTCAATTCGTCGGGATCCGAACACGCCAGGCCTGAAGGCCGGGCCTACGGCACGGGCTACGTCTCAGGATTCAGCCGGCGCGGAACGGTCCCTGAGTCGCTCCATTTCATCGGTGTCCAGGTCGTCGAGGCGCGTGCCTTCCTGGAGCTCGAGGACGGCGTCCCCGCGGAATCCGTCGGCGTGTTATACCCGAGCCTGATCGCGCGCGATCCCCGGGCTGTGGGGGCGTTCGTGTCGGACGCGACGTTCCACGACATCGGCACCCCGGCCGATTGCCTGCGGACGTCGCTTGTGCTGGCCGACACCGAAGGGCTTCGCCGGGCCGGGCGCGGCGGGCGCATCGCCCGGTCGGCGGTCGTCGAGCGATCGACTCTATGGGATGATGTGACGGTTCTCCCGCACGCGCGGTTGACCGAGTGCATCGTCGCCGACGGCGTCACGATACCGGAGGGTGCCGTGTTCGAGCGCAGCGCGATCGTTCGCGATACCGACGGCCTCCTGGTTCACCCACTCTGACGAGTCGAGCGACGACGATGAACAAGCGACAGCCCGAGGGGGCCGAGACCCGCGCCCGCATAGACGGCTATCTCACCCGAAGCGGCCTGGCGTCACGGTCCCCGCGCGTGGTGCCTCTGACCGGTGATGCGTCGGACCGCCGCTACTTCCGGCTCCTGTTCGCCGACGCGCCGTCGATCGTCGTGTCGCTGCACTCGGCGCCGTTCGAATTCGAGTCGCTGCCCTTTGTCAACGTGGCGCGCCTGCTCGAGGCGATGCCGGTGCCTATTCCCCGCGTCATCGGACACGCGGACGACCTGGGCGTGCTCGCGCTCGAAGACCTCGGCGACGTCACGCTGCAGGCGCACCTGGGAGCGGCCACGCCAGCCGAACATGCGGCGCTCTACCGGCAGTCGGTGGCGCTCATCGCCACGCTCCAGCGGCGAGGGGCGGAGTTGTCGTCGCCCGACTATCTGCCTTACGGGGTCGCGTTCGACGTGGAGAAGCTCACCTGGGAGATGGATTTCTTCATCAAGCACTTCCTCGAGGCCTATCGCGGCGTGCTGCTGGCCGACGAAGCCAGGGAGGCGCTCCGACGCGAGCTGGCGGGCATGGTCGAAGCGCTCGCCGCCGAGCCGCGTGTGCTCTGCCACCGGGACTATCACAGCCGCAACCTGATGCTGCACGATGGACGGCTCTACATCATCGACTTTCAGGATGCGCGCATGGGCCCCGACACCTACGACCTGGTCTCGCTGTTGCGCGATTCCTACGTGGACCTTCCGGAACAGACGGTCGATGAGCTGCTCGCGTATTTCCTGGCGCTGAAGGGCGGCAGCGGGACCGACGAGGAATTCCGCCACCGGTTCGACCTGATGGCGTTGCAGCGAAATCTCAAGGCCCTGGGCACCTTCGGGTATCAGACCACCGCCCGCCGGAACCCCGTCTACATCCAGTACATTCCCAGAACGCTGCGCTACGTGCGCACCAATCTCGACCTGCTGCCCCAGTTCGGCAAGCTCAGGGAGCTGCTCGCGGGGCACGTGGACGAGTTCAAATAGGACAGACGCGGCGCGCCTGCTATAATCAACGATTCTCCACGGTTACCACCATGCGCTTCGGTATCTCGACGCACCTGTATCACGACCAGCAGCTGAGCCGGGACCATCTGGCGGAAGTCGCCTCTTACGGCTTCGACTCGCTCGAACTGTTTGCGACGCGGAGCCATTTCGACTATCACGACCCCGCGGCCATCACGGCGCTGGCCCGGTGGGTCGAGGATGTCGGCATGACGCTGCACGGGATTCACGCGCCGATCTCCGAGAGCCTGATCGGCGGACAGTGGGGGTCGACGTTCTCGCTCGCCTCGAGCGACAACGCCAGGCGGCAGCAGGCGGTCCGGGAGGCCGCCGCGGCACTCGCCATCGCTCGCGAGATCCCGTGCGACTTGCTTGTCGTGCATGTCGGTGTGCCATCGGAGAACGCGGCACCCGGCGACAACAGCCGCGCCGCGGCGATACGAAGCGTCGCCGAGATCGTCACCCTTGCGGAGCCGCTGAAGGTGCGGGTCGCGGTGGAAGTGATCCCGAACGACCTGTCGTCCGCGGCGACGCTCGTGACGATGCTCGACCGCGATTTCGAAGGCACGGGCGCCGGCATTTGTCTGGATTTCGGGCACGCGCACCTGATGGGAGACCTGCCCGACGCCATCGAGACGGCGGCCGAGCATCTCATCACGACGCACGTGCACGACAACCGGCGCCGGGACGATGACCACCTGGTCCCGTATGCGGGCACGATCGACTGGCCGGCGGCGCTCGTCACGATGAGGAAGATTGGTTACGACGGCACGTACCTGATGGAGGTCGCCAACACCGGCACTCCGTCGGCCGTCCTTGAGGAGGCGCGGCGCGCGCGACAGAGAATGGAGCGCGCGCGCGCGGATTGATGATCGCGTATATCGAAGACATCGCCAGCGTGGAAGGCCAGGCCGTCACCATCCGCGGGTGGCTGCACAATCGGCGCTCGAGCGGAAAGATCCATTTTCTGCAGGTGCGCGACGGCAGCGGCTTCATCCAGTGCGTGATGTCGAAGCAGGTCGTCGGCGAGGACATGTTCACGCGCGCCGATCACCTGGCGCAGGAAAGCGCGATCGTCGTGCACGGCAGCGTGCGCGCCGATGCGCGGGCGCCAGGCGGCTACGAGATCGACGTGACGGGCCTCGACGTGGTGTCGGAAGCCCGGGACTACCCCATCACGCCGAAGGAACATGGCGTCGACTTCCTGATGGACCGGCGGCATCTGTGGATTCGCGCGCCGCGGCAACAGGCCATCCTCCGCATCCGCCACGAAGTCATCAACGCGGTCCGTGACTACTTCAACAGCCGGCACTTCGTCCTCGCCGACACGCCGATCTTCACGCCGGCGGCGTGCGAGGGTACGACGACGCTGTTTCCCGTTCAGTATTTCGAGGACACGACCGCATTCCTCACGCAGAGCGGACAGCTCTACAACGAAGCCAACGCGATGGCGCTCGGGCGTGTGTACTGTTTCGGGCCGACCTTCCGCGCCGAGAAATCGAAGACACGCCGGCACCTGACGGAATTCTGGATGGTGGAGCCTGAAGTCGCGTACGCCAACCTGGAAGACGTCATGCACCTCGCCGAGGGACTGGTGGTGTCGGTCCTCGAGCGCGTCCTCGACAAGCGCCGCCACGAGTTGAAGGTCCTCGAACGCGACACGGCGAAGCTCGAACGCGTGAAGGGTCCGTTTCCCCGGGTGTCGTACGACGATGCGGTCGGGATTCTGAAGAAGAAAGGGCTCCCCTTCGAGTGGGGTGGAGACTTCGGCGCGCCCGACGAGACGGCGCTCTCCGAGGAGTTCGACCGGCCGATCTTCGTCCACCGGTACCCGTCGGCCGTGAAGGCTTTCTACATGAAGCCGGATCCGGAGCGTCCCGAGCTTGCGCTGTGCGTCGACATGCTGGCGCCCGAGGGGTACGGCGAGATCATCGGCGGAGGTCAGCGCCTCGACGATCTCGACCTGCTGTTGCAGAGGATCAAGGAGCACAACCTCCCGCAGGAAGCCTTCGAGTGGTACCTCGACCTGCGTCGCTACGGCAGCGTGCCCCACGGCGGCTTCGGCATGGGCATCGAACGCGTCGTCACCTGGATCTGCGGCATCGACCACCTGCGCGAGGCGATCCCGTATCCGCGCATGATCCACAGGATGTACCCGTGAAAATCGGTTTCCTGTCGCTCGGATGCCCGAAGAACCTCGTCGATGGCGAGGTCATGCTCGGCATCGCCCGCGATGCCGGGCACCAGCTCACGAACGATCCCGCAACCGCCGACGTGCTCGTCGTGAATACCTGCGCCTTCATCGACAACGCGAAGCAGGAATCGATTGACGCCATCCTCGAGATGGCCCAGCACAAGAAGGACGGCCACTGCACGCGGCTGGTCGTCACCGGCTGCCTCGCGGAGCGCTACCGGGACGAACTCACCAGGGAGATCCCGGAGATCGACGCGGTTCTGGGCACCGGTGAGGTGGATCACATCCTGTCCGCACTCGGAACCGGGGGCGCGGGATTCGAGCCCAGCCAGGGCGACGGGTCTGTGCCCCTGAACTTTCACCGGCGTGCGTCGGGTGTACGAACCGCGAGCCTCGAGCCACGAGACCTGCCGACATACCTCTACGACGCCGAGACACCTCGCGTGCTGACCACACCCGGGCACTTCGCGTATGTGAAGGTGGCGGAAGGCTGCGACTACACGTGCGCCTTCTGCATCATCCCCACCCTGCGCGGGAAGTTTCGGAGCCGCGAGGCACAGTCGGTGGTCCGCGAAGCCAGGGGGCTCGCCGAACGCGGCGTGAAGGAGTTGCTGCTCATCTCCCAGGATACGACCTTCTACGGCATCGATCGCGGGGAGCGCGGCGCGCTGGCGCGGTTGCTCCGGGAGCTGAACGGCATCGACGGCCTGGAGTGGATCCGCCTGCTGTATCTCTACCCGACCACCATCACCGACGACGTTCTCGCCGCGATGGCGGATTGCGAAAAAGTGTGCCGGTACGTGGACCTGCCGCTGCAACATGCCTCTGCGGCCGTGCTGAAGCGTATGCGCCGCCCCGGCGACCGGCGGACCTACGACAAGCTCCTCGAGCGGATCCGCCGAACGGTGCCGGACGTCACGCTCCGGACCACCTTCATCGTGGGCTTTCCAGGCGAGACCGCGGCAGAGTTTGGCGAGCTCGAACAGTTCGTCTCCGACGTCGAGTTCGATCACGTCGGGGTGTTCACCTACTCCCATGAGGAAGGGACGCGCGCGTTCGCGGTCGCGGATGACGTTCCGGCCGCGACCAAGCGCAGCCGTCGCAACGCGCTGATGGCGCGGCAGAAGAAGATCGTCGCGCGGGCGCAAAAGGCCAGGATCGGGCAGGAGGTACAGGTGCTGATCGACGGGCCTTCGCCCGAGCACGACCTCGTGCTCCAGGGCCGCCTGCGGGGGCAGGCGCCGGAAATCGACCCGCTCGTCATCCTGACCGACTGCGACCCGACGGCCCATGCGGCGGGCGACCTGATCCGGGCGCGAATCGTCGGCGCGCGGGGTTACGACGTCATCGCGGCCCCAATCTGATATATTGATGGGTGGAACGCTTCGAGGAAAACCCGAGAGTGGGCCTTGGCCCACTTTTTCTTTTTAGGGGACGTTTTACGCCGCGCAGCCACAACACGGAACGGATTCGTGCGGCCGCTGAGCGGGTGGCTGGCAGTTTGAGCCTCGAGATCTTCGAGGTCCAGTTGCGCCGGGAATCGATCGGAACCGTCCTGCGGGTCATCATCGACCGGCCTGACGCGGGCCGGGTCGAGACGCCGGACGACGCGGTCGGCATCGTGGAATGCCAGCGCGTCAGCCACGACTTGAGCGCGCTGCTGGACGTGGAGGAAGAAGAGCTCGGCGAGGCGTCGCTCGGGCAGCACTACACGCTGGAGGTGTCGTCGCCGGGCCTCGATCGCCCGCTGCGGCACGAAGCGGACTACCGGCGGTTTGCCGGGCGGCTCGCCAAACTGGTGACGATCGAGCCGGTCGAGAAGCAGTCGGCGTTCTCGGGGCGGCTTCGCGGCGTCGAGGACGGACGGGTGGTCCTCGAAGAAGGACGACGAACGCATCGCGTGCCGGTCGCGCTGATCAAGCGCGGGCAGCTCGTGGTCGAGTTTTAGAAAGAGACATTTGGCTACAGTCAACCCGTTGTTGCAGCAGATCGACGCGATCGCCAAGGAAAAGGGGGTCGAGCCGGAAATCATCATCAGCGCCGTGCAGGACGCCCTGGAGGCGGCCGCGCGCAAGCGCTATAAGAACGAGGCGCTCCGCGCCCGGTTCAACCAGGAAAGCGGGCAGCTGGAGCTTTACGCCGTGAAGCGGATCGTCGAGGAGGTCACCGACGAGGCCACCCAGATCTCCCTCGCCGAGGCCCAGCAGCTGTACGGGGACGAAGCCGAAGTCGAGATGGAGATCGAGTTTCCCCGTCCGACCGAGGACCTCGGCCGCATCGCCGCGCAGACCGCCAAGCAGGTGATCTTCCAGAAGGTACGGGAAGCCGAGCGCGACAACGTCCACGCCGAGTACAGCCAGCGGGTCGGAGAAGTCGTCAGCGGCACGGTCAAGCGCTTCGAGAACGGCGACATCATCATCGAGCTCGGGCGCGTCGAGTGCCAGCTGCCGCGGAAGGAACAGTCGCGCGCGGAAAACTACAACGTCGGTGACCGGCTGCGCGCCGTCATTCGCGGCGTCAACCGCAGCGCCAAGGGTCCGCAGATCGTATTGTCGCGCACCGATCCCGCCCTCCTCATCAAGCTGTTCGAACAGGAAGTTCCGGAGATCTACGACGGGACCGTGATCATCCGCGGTGCGGTGCGCGAAGCCGGAGACCGTGCGAAGGTCGCCGTGTACTCGCGCGAGCGCGACGTCGATCCCGTGGGCGCCTGCGTCGGCATGAAAGGCACGCGCGTGCAGTCGATCATCCGCGAGCTCCGCGGGGAGAAAATCGACATCGTCGAGTACTCCGACGATCCGGTCCAGTTCGTCATGAGTGCGCTGAGCCCGGCGAAAACGCAACGCGTCTCGATCGTCGACGAGGCTGAGCGGATCATGGAAGTCATGGTCGAAGACAAGCAGCTGTCGCTCGCCATCGGCAAGAAGGGGCAGAACGTCCGCCTGGCGGCGAAGCTGACGGGGTGGAAGATCGACATCAAGAGCGAGGAAGAGAAACGCCGCGAGGTCGAAGCGCAGTTCGGCGAGCTCGAGGGAACCGAGCCGGCAGCAGATGGTGACGGGGCCGACCCCGTCGAGATCGCCGCCACTGAACCGTCAGACGACGCAGGCGCCGAGACCCCCGGAGACACGGTGAACGCGGACGCCGCCGGGAGCAGCGAGACGGCCGAGCAGGACGACGCGGTCGCCCCAGCGAAAGAGCCGTCGAATACGTAAGGTTCTGAGGACCCTGATTACTTAATGGCAACAGTTCGGATTTACAAAGTCGCTGAGCTCCTCAACACCACGAGCCAGGAAGTCGTTGCGCTGCTCAAGCGCGATCACGGCATCGAGGTGAAGAGCGCGTCGAGCACCATCGAGGAAGTGGTGGCGCGCGAGTTCGTCTCACGTCTCGCGCGTCAGCGCGGCCTCAACGTCCCGTCCAACGCGTCGTTTGCAGACACGCCCGCGGCGGTCAAAGGCAAGAAGCAGGGCTCCGGCAGGCCCGCCGAGCCGGTGAAGCCGGCCGCAGCCGCACTGCCCCCACCGCGCCTGGTCAAGACAGCCAAGCCGGCGGCTCCGGCCTTCGACCCGCTGACCGCTGCTGAGTCAGTGCAGGACGAGCCGGGCGAGGAGATCTACTACGAGGAGCCCGAACCGGAACCAGTCGTCGAGGAGCCCGTCGCACCCGCGGCCGTCGAGCACAGTGAGGCGCCCGCAGCGCCCATCGACGAACCCGCGATCGAGGCACAAGATGCCGAGCCGGTGGCCGCACCGCCCACTGCGGGCGCCAGACCGGCGGCGCCGATCGCCGCGATGAGTCCCGTGGCTCCCGCACCAGCGCCGCCTCGCCCGGCGGCACCCACAGGACGCCTCGTGCCGCCAACCCTCCGGCTGAGGGTCGAGGACCCGAAAACCGGGCAGGCGCCGCCGGCTCCACCGCGCAGGCCGATGCTCGTCCGGCCTCCGGTCGCGCCCCTACAGGCGCCCCAGGCGCCGACGGGAAACCTGATCCGCCCGGCCGGCACACGACCAGGCCCGCCGGGAACGGGTCCACGTCCGCCACTGCGTCCGTCGCCAGGCCTGCCGCCGCGTCCCGGACCGATGGGTGGTCCGCGGCCGTTGCCGTCTCAACCCGTTCGGCCGTCCCAGCCCGGGCGTCCCGGCATGGCGCCTGGCTACCGTCCACCGCCGCCGCGGCCCGTGCAGCGGTCCGGCGCACGCCGGGAGGGCCCGCGCCCGCCCATGCTGCAACAGCAGCCATCGGCGCCGCCGCCGGTGACCCGCACGATCACGCTGGCTGAAGGCATGACGGTCGCCGATCTTGCGGCGAAACTGGACGTCAAGGCCAAAGACGTCATGCGGAAGCTGATGGATCGCCGCATGATGGTGACGATCAACAGCACCCTCGACAATGAGACGGCCGCGATCGTCGCGCGCGAGTTCGGCGCGGACGTGAAGATGCAGTCGTTCGAAGAGGAGATGCTGCAGGTCGAGGCCGAGGACGTCAACGAGTCCGACAGGGTCACCCGCGCGCCCGTCGTGACGGTCATGGGCCACGTCGACCACGGCAAGACCACCCTCCTCGACGCCATCCGTTCGGCGCGCGTCGCCGAGCGCGAAGCGGGCGGCATCACGCAGCACATCGGTGCGTACGCCGTGAACGTCAACGACCGCAACGTGGTCTTCCTGGATACGCCGGGTCACGAAGCGTTCACGATGATGCGAGCCCGCGGCGCCCGGGTCACGGACGTCGTGATCCTGGTCGTCGCGGCTGACGACGGAGTCATGCCGCAGACGCGGGAAGCGATCGACCACGCCAAGGCGGCGGGCGTGCCGATCCTCGTCGCGATCAACAAGATCGACAAGCCCAACGCCAACCCGGAACTCGTGAAGAAAGAACTGGCAGATCTCGGGCTCACGCCTGAAGCGTGGGGCGGCCAGACGGTCATGGTGGAAGTGTCGGCCAAGAAGAAGGAGAACCTCGAGCTCCTGCTCGAGATGATACTGCTGGTGACCGAGATCAGCGATCTCAAGGCGAACCCGAAGCGCAACGCCATGGGCACCGTGCTCGAAGCGAAGCTGGACAAGGGCCGCGGACCGGTGGCCACCGTCCTCGTGCAGGACGGAACCCTGCGCGTCGGCGATACCCTCATCGCCGGCACGATCGTCGGCAAGGTCCGTGCGCTGATCGACGACCGGGGTAAGCCGATCAAGGCTGCCGGTCCGGCGACGCCAGTCGAGGTCCTCGGTCTCGGCGGCCTGCCGGCCCCTGGCGATCCGTTCCAGGCCCTGACCGACGCCGCAAAGGCGCGGCAGATCGCGCACTTCCGCCAGTCGCAGGCGAAGGAAAAAGCGCACGGGAGCCGGGGCAGCCGCCTCACGCTCGAATCGCTCCAGGCGCAACTGGCGGAGGGCGGCATGAAAGAGCTGCCGCTCATCGTCAAGGCGGACGTGCAGGGCTCGTCCGAGGTGCTCGGCGACACGCTGGCGAAGCTGAGCGACGAGAAGGTGAAGGTCCGGATCATTCACAGCGGCGTCGGCGCGATCAACGAATCGGACGTCCTGCTGGCGACCGCCTCGAACGCGATCATCATCGGCTTCAACGTGCGGCCCGACCGCAATGCCGCCGATGTGGCCGACCGGGAAAAGGTGGACATCCGCCTGCACTCGATCATCTACAACGTCGTCGACGAGATGAAGAAGGCCATGACGGGCCTGCTCGATCCGACGTTCAAGGAGGTGCGCGTCGGCGCCGCCCAGGTCCGGGAGACCTTCAAGACGCCGAAGTTCGGCACCATCGCCGGCTGCGTGGTCACGGAAGGCCGTATCATCCGGTCGGGCGACTCACAGGCCCGCCTCCTGCGTGACGGCCAGATGGTCTACGAAGGCAAGATCGGGTCGCTCCGCCGCTTCAAGGACGACGTGTCCGAGGTCAAGAATGGCTTCGAGTGCGGCATCGGCTTCGACAAGTACAACGACCTGAAGGTGGGCGACATGATCGAAGTGTTCGTCAACGAGAGGGTCTTGACGCCGACAGCGTAGCGGTTCACGGTTCACGGTTCAGGGTTCACGGTTCAGGGTTCACGGTTCACGGTTCCCCGTTCGGGGTTCGACGTTCAGAAGATGCCCCAAGGCTCCCGTCCAGACCGCGTCGGTGATCAGATCCGCGAGGAGCTGTCGGTGCTCCTTGCGCGCCAGGTGCACGATCCGGGGATCGGTTTTCTCACGATCACGCGCGTCAAAGTCACGCCCGACCTCCAGCAGGCCCGCGTGTACTACACGACCATCGGCGACGAGAAGGCCCGGAAGGAGACCGCGAAAGCGCTGGGGCGCGCGATGCCGTTCCTGCGGCGACAGATCGGCGGCCGCGTACGGCTCAAGAACGTCCCCGTCCTCGAATTTTTCTACGACGAAAGCATCGAGCGCCAGGACCGGATCGAAAAGATCATGCTCGACATCCAGAGCGAGCGCGCCGAGCACCCACACCTGAACGACCTCGTGGCCGGAGACGATGATCCAGACGACACACAGCGATGACCACGGCCCGGGCCCGATCGAGAGGATTCGCGAGGAGATCACCCGTCGGCAGCGGTTTCTGATCACGTCCCACGCCAGACCGGACGGGGACTCGATCGGCTCGCAGCTCGCCATGGCCTTCGCGCTCGACGCGCTCGGGAAGAGCGTCCGGATCGTCAACGCCGACGCGGCGCCCGAGCATTATCAGGACTTCCCCGGCATGGACCGCATCGAGATCGCCGAGCGCGTCGAGCATCCCGACGTGGACGCCGTGATCGTGATGGAATGCAGCGATCTCTCGCGCACGGGCGTCGCGGGTCTCGACACTGGGTTCCTCATCAACATCGACCATCACGCCGGCAACCGGATGTACGGCGCGATCAACTGGCACGACGTGTCGGCGGCCGCATGCGGCGAGATGGTATTCGACCTGATCGGCGGCCTCGGCGTCCCGTTCGCGCCCGAGATCGCGACGCACATCTACCTGGCCATCCTCACCGATACGGGTTCGTTTCATCACTCGAACATCACCCCGCGCACCTTTGATATCTGCCGCCAGTGCGTGGAAGCGGGCGTCAATCCGGCGGTCATGGCGCGCCGCGTGTTCGACAGCAACAGCTTCGGCAAGCTCAAGCTGATCGGCGCGATGCTGGACAAGATGGAACTGGTCGACAACGGCCGGCTGGCCATCCTCTATCTCGACGACCAGATGCTCGCGGCGACGGGCAGCACGAACAACGACACGGAGGGCCTGATCAATCTGCCGTTGACGGCGCGCGAGATCCAGGCGGTGGTCTTCTTCAAGGTGACGTCCACCGGCGAGCTGCGCGTCAGCATGCGATCCAAGTACGACGTCGATGTGCGGCACGTGGCCAACCAGTTCGGCGGCGGCGGTCACAAGAACGCCGCGGGATTCAGCGTCACGAGCGAGCTCGGGTCCGCACGGCAGGGGATCGTCGACCTGCTCATCGCCGCGATCGCGGACGGACTGCAATCCAGACCGTCGTCGTAGGGGCCGGTCGCGAACGCGCATGGACGGCGTCCTCATCATCGACAAGCCCACAGGCCCAACCTCCCACGATGTGGTCGCCCGCGCGCGCCGGGCGCTGAGAGAGACACGCATCGGGCACACCGGCACGCTGGACCCGCTGGCGACCGGCGTCCTCCCGCTGGTGATCGGTCGCGCCACGCGGCTCGCATCCTTCCTGTCATCGGGCGACAAAGGGTACGAAGGGCTGGTGCGGCTCGGATCCGCAACCGCGAGCTACGACGCGGCCGAACGGCTGGCCGCCGGGGAGCCTCCCCCACCGCCACCGGACGTGAGCCGGGCGGACATCGAGGAGGTTCTGGAGGCGTTCAGAGGCACCTACCTGCAGGCGCCCCCCCCCTATTCCGCGAAAAAAATCGGGGGCATCGCCGCGCACCGTTTGGCCAGGCAAAACACACCGGTGCAGCCCGTACCGGTGACCGTCACCGTGCTGGACCTCGCGCTACTCGGCCTCGAGGATGGTCTGGCACGCCTTCGCGTCACCGCGACCGCCGGGTTCTACGTTCGGTCCCTTGCACACGACCTTGGCGCCCGGCTGGGCTGCGGCGCGCACCTCGAGGCGCTGCGGCGGACGCGTGCGGGTCCCTTCACGCTGGAAGAGGCTGTTCCGCTGGAGATCGTGGAAGCCGAAGGCACGGGGGCCGAACGCAGGTTGATCCCGCTCGACGCACTCCTGCCCCACCTTCCGGCGGTCCGACTCAACGAGCGCGGCTCGCGACGGGCGTCCCACGGCAACGCCGTGGCTCTGGAGGACTTCGAGAGCCCCGATCAGGGGGTTGCCATGGCGATCGGGACGCCCCACGTGAGGCTCACGTCGGCATCAGGCACCCTCCTCGGGATCGCGTCACCAGCCCCCGGATGGGTTTTGCGCCCCACCATAGTTCTGGTGTAAGATGTTGACTCTATTGGAATAAGGGGCTTGGCCCCTTTGTAAGACGGCGGGCTGGTGCAGCGCATTCCGCGCTGATCTCTGGGCCGTACGTGGAGGTGGAAAAGCGTGGCATTCAGCAAGGATCGCAAGACCGAAGTCATCGGCAGCTACAAGACCCACGACAGCGACACAGGTTCTCCGGAAGTTCAGGTCGCCCTCCTCAGCGAGCGCATCACGTACCTGACAGAACACTTCAAGACCCACGCAAAGGATCATCACTCGCGCCGCGGGCTGCTCAAGCTCGTCGGCCAGCGCCGCCGTCTGCTCGATTACGTCAAGGGCAAGGACGTGAAGCGCTACGCCGAGTTGATCAAGCGTCTGGGGATTCGGAAATAACACGGTAAGCGTAGGCCCGACCTTCAGGTCGGGCGTGCAACGAGTCGGCAACCGGCCGGTTCGTCACGCCCGACCTCAAGGTCGGGCCTACGCCGTACAACAGCGCACCCACACAACAGAAGCTGGCGCAGCTATTCAGACAAGAACAGAGACACATATGCACACACGCGAAATCTCCATCGGCGGCAAGAAACTCTCGATCGAAACCGGACGCCTGGCCAAACAGGCCGACGGCGCCGTCATCGTTCGACTCGGGGACACGATGGTCCTCGTCACGGCCTGCGCGGACGCCAACCCGCGCGAAGGCGTCGATTTCATGCCGCTGACATGCGACTACAAGGAGAACGCCTACGCGTCGGGGCGGATCCCCGGCGGGTTCTTCAAGCGCGAAGGGAAGCCGCCCGAGAAGGAGGTGCTCACGAGCCGCCTGATCGATCGTCCGATCCGCCCGCTGTTCCCCAACGGGTGGCGCAACGAGTCGCAGGTCATCGCACTGGTGATCTCTGCCGATTCCGAGAATGACTCGGATGTGCTCGCCATCACCGGCGCCTCGGCGGCGCTCGCGCTGTCGAGCATTCCGCAGAAGCGGACGATCGCCGGCGTGCGCGTCGGTCATGCGGACGGCGACTTCATCATCAACCCGAGCTTCGAGCAGCGGAAGCGCAGCACGCTCGACCTGATCGTCGCCGGCAGCAAGGACGGCATCGTCATGGTCGAGGCGGGCGCCAAAGAAGTGCCCGAAGAGCAGATGGTCGAGGCCCTCGAGCGCGCCCACGCCGCGATCAAGGACATCGTGGCTGGCATCGACGCCCTCGCGGCGCAGGCCGGAAAGACCAAGCGAGTGCCCGCCGCCAAGAAGGAAGTCTCGGCCGATCTCGTCAAGGAAGTCGAGGGCAAGCTCCGGGGCCCGCTCAGCGACGCCATGCGGATCAAGGACAAGCTGGAGAACTACGCGACGGTCGACAAGGTCGTGAACGAGTTCGTCGCCGGGCTCTCCGACGATGACGCCGTGCGGAAGGCCGAGTCGAAGTCGATCGCGAAGGGCCTGAAAGAAAAGATCCTGCGCGACGAGATCCTCGAGAAGGGGACCCGGCTGGACGGACGGAAGTTCGACGAGATCCGCAACATCACCATCGAAGTGGGCGTCCTCCCGCGTACGCACGGCTCCTGCCTGTTCACACGCGGCGAGACCCAGGCACTCGTCACGGCGACACTTGGTACGGCCGACGACCAGCAGAAGGTCGAGACGGTCGACGGAGAAACGTGGAAGCGCTTCATGCTCCACTACAACTTTCCCCCCTTCTCGGTCGGGGAAGTCAAGTTCCTGCGCGGGCCTGGACGTCGCGAGATCGGTCACGGTGCGCTCGCCGAACGCTCGCTCTCACCGATGATGCCGACCGAAGAAACGTTCCCCTACACCGTCCGGGTCGTCTCCGAGATCCTCGAATCCAACGGGTCCTCGTCGATGGCGTCGGTGTGCGGCGGCTCGCTCGCGATGATGGACGCCGGGGTGCCGCTCAAGGCGCCGGTGGCCGGCGTGGCGATGGGCCTCGTGATGGACGAAGAGACCGGCAAGCATGCCATCCTGTCGGACATCGCCGGCGCCGAAGACCACTACGGAGACATGGACTTCAAGGTCACCGGAACGTCGACCGGGATCACCGCACTCCAGATGGACATCAAGGTCTCGGGGATCACGACCGAGATCATGCGCAAGGCGCTCGAACAGGCGCGCCAGGGCCGCATGCACATCCTCGGCAAGATGCAGGACACGCTGTCGCAGTCGCGCAACGATGTGTCGTCGTATGCCCCGAGGATTGTCACGATCCGCATCCCGGTGGACAAGATCCGCGACGTCATCGGACCGGGCGGGAAGATGATCCGCAGCATCATCGAGCGCACGGGCGTGAAGATCGACGTCGAAGATGACGGCCGCGTCAACGTGGCGTCGGCGGACGAGGCCTCGGCACAGAAGGCGATCAGCATCATCCAGGAGCTGACCGCGACGCCGGAGCTGAACAAGACCTACGTCGGCAAGGTCCAGCGGATCACCGATTTCGGAGCCTTTGTGGAGATCATGCCAGGGCTCGACGGGCTGCTCCACGTCTCCGAAATCGCCCATCACCGGGTCAAGGACGTCCGCGACGAACTGAAGGAAGGGGAACAGGTGATGGTCAAGGTGATCAACATCGATCCTTCCGGCAAGATTCGACTCAGCCGTAAAGTCCTGTTGAGCCCTGACGAAGGCAAAGTCGAGGGCAAGGCGAAGGAACCGTCCAAAGCCGAATAGCTCAGCCAACCAAACGGGCGGTAACGGCGTCTTTTCTTATGTAGTTCGACTCCGTTCGAGCCGAAACGTAGGTCAGCCCCTGGGGGTTGAAATGAAGGCAGCCATGGCAACACGAAAGAACAGCGGTCGTATCCTCGGGATCGTCTGGCTCGCGTGCGCCGTGGCTGCCTTTTCCGTCTGTGCGCCTTCCACGCAGGCCCAGGGGTCCGCGCGGGAGATCACCGTTCGCGCTGACCAGTTCGCGTTCTCCCCCGGACGCATCGACCTGCAGAAGGACGACATCGTCAAGGTCACGTTCACGGCCGTCGACATGCCACACAGCGTCACGATCGACGGTTACCGCATCTCCAAGCGCGCGGCCGCCGGCCAGACCGTCACCTTCGAATTCCGCGCGGACAAGACGGGGACCTTCCCGTTCTTCTGCAACCTCACCCAGGACGACCGCTGCAGGCAGATGCACGGGGAGATGATCGTCAGGTAGGGGGAGTGCCGATCCGCGACCTGCGTCAGATACTCGGGCCGCCCACCGCCAGCTCACCGCGCTGACGCGATCCGTTCTTCGATCGGCGGGTGGGTGTGGAACAGCACGACTGTCGCGCGCGAGGGGCTCTCTTCCGCCAGGTTCTGCGCGGCCAGCCGGCGCATCGCGGTGATGAACGCCGTGCGCAGATCCGTCAGCTCCAGCGCAAAGCGGTCGGCGCGCCGCTCGTTGAACCGTGAGAAGGCGTGGGCCACGGGCGATGCGGCCAGCGCCACGGATCCGCCCACCAGCAGCAGCAGCGGAAGTCCTCCGACGTCGGACGGCGCCGACAGGCCCAACGGCTGCCAGAACACGCGCAAGGCGAAGGCTGCCGCGCAGCATCCGCACAACACCCGTGCTGTCTCGAACGCGATACCCTTGGCGATGTCGTGGTGGACGTGATGCGCCATTTCGTGCGCCAGGATGACTTCGATCTCGTCGTCGGTATACTCGGCCAGGAGCGTGTCCGACAGCAGGATCCGGCGCGTCGAACCTG
>DATLXP010000001.1:0-8898 GCA_035575695.1 Vicinamibacterales bacterium | reverse complement strand
CGTCGCGGCCGCGGTATCGGTGCTCGGGGGCGCGCTGCTCGTCGGGGACTCGGTCCGCGGCAGCCTGCGCGATCTCGCGCTTGCCCGACTCGGTAAGGTGGACGTCGCCGTGTCGTCCGCCGCCTTCTTTCGAGAGGCCGCGGCCGACGACCTCCGCGCGGCGGCGCCAGGCACCTCGACTGCGCCACTCCTGATCGGTACGAGCTTCGTCACGCACGAACCGTCGGGCCGGCGCGCAGGCACCGTCGTCGTCTACGGCGTGGACGAGCGATTCTGGTCGTTTCATGAGGTGACGCCGCCCGAGGGGCCGGCCGTGTCTCCGGCCCTGGCCGCCGAGCTCGGCGCGAACCCTGGCGACGTGCTGCTCGTTCGACTCCAGCGGCCCACGGAGATCCCGATCGAATCGCTGTTCGGCCGCAAGGAAGACGTCGGTCGCACGGTGCGGCTGACGCTGTCGACCGTGTTGCCGCGCGAGGGGCTTGGCGAGTTCTCCCTGAGTCAGCGGCAGTCGGAGCTCCGCGCCGTCTTCGCCCCCCTTCGTCGGATCCAGCGTGATCTCGACGTGGAGGGCCAGGTCAACACCATCCTCGTATCAGGCGCGGGGGACGAGAAGGTGATCGCGTCCGCCACCGAACGCGTGTTCTCGCTCGACGACCTTGGCATCAACGTCAGGGCCTCGGCGGACGGCACGAGCGTCATCGTCGATTCGTCGAGCGGAATCCTGAGTGAGCCCGTCGAAACATCCATCCGCGCCACCGCCCGATCGCTCGGTCTCAGCCCCATCCCGGTGTTCACGTATCTCGCGAACACACTGCGCATCGGCGATCGCGAGGTTCCCTATTCCCTGATCACGGCGCTGCCGCTCGAGCAGGTCGCAGGTTCGCCCGCCGCACCTCGCACGCCGGATGGCATCTATCTGAACTCCTGGGCGGCGCAGGAGCTCAACGCGCGCCCAGGCGACGAAGCGGCGGTCGACTATTACCTGTGGGACGCGAACGCGGGTCTGACGACGCGAACGGAGACGTTCCGGGTCGCTGGCATCCTTCCCATTGCCGGCCTCGCCGCCGACCGCGAGCTGGCCCCCGAGTACCCTGGCCTCACTGGCGCAGAAAGCGTGGGGGACTGGGACCCGCCGTTCCCGCTCGACCTCTCGAAGGTTCGTCCCCAGGACGAAAAGTACTGGGACGATTTCCGCACGACGTCCAAGGCGTTCATCGAGTACGAGCGGGGCCGCGACCTGTGGAGCACCCGCTACGGCGCTGCGACCTCCCTTCGACTGGCTGTGCCCGACGGAACGAACGCCGCGGCGCTCGTGACACGCGTCAGAGACACGTTGCGCAGCTCGTTGAAGCCGGCCGCACACGGCATCGCCTCGCAACCCGTACGCCGGCAGGCGCTCGACGCCTCCGCGGGCGCGACCGATTTCGGCCAGTACTTCACGTACTTCAGCTTTTTCATCGTCGTGTCGGCCCTGACGTTGGCCGTGCTGTTCTTCCGTCTGGGCGTGGAACAGCGGCTGCGGCAGATCGGGGTGCTGCGCGCGTCAGGTTTCTCGATCGCACACGTGCGTTCGCTGCTGCTCATCGAAGGGATGGCCATCGCGGTGATCGGAAGCGTCATCGGCGCCGTCGCTGCGGTGGGATATGGGCGCCTGATCGTCTACGGGCTGCGGACGTGGTGGATCGGCGCCGTCGGCACGACAGAGCTCGCCTTGCACATCAACCCGGCCTCGCTCGCGGCCGGTGCGCTCGGTGGCATCATCGCCTCTGCGCTGTGCGTCTTCGTCTCCCTCCGGGCCGTGGCGAAGCAGACACCCCGAGCGCTCCTCACGGCGCAATCGATCGGACAGGATCCCTCGAGCGTCGAGCGAATCGCCCGCCGGAACCGCCGCATCGCGATCGTGTTCGGCCTTCTCTGCATCGTGTCGATTGCCGCCGGCGTCGTGCTGCCGGGGGCGCAGGCCGGTGCGTTCTTCGGCGCCGGGGCCGCGTCGCTCATCGGGCTGCTGTACTTGCTGTCGTTCTGGCTGCGTTCGCGCCCTGCGCGCGTGATTGCCGGCCGGGGCACAGGGGCGGTGCTGCGCCTCGGGTTCCGAAGCGCCGCGTTCAGGCCCGGGCGCACCGTGCTGTCGGCCTCGCTCATCGCGTCGGCAGCCTTCATCATCGTGTCCGTGGACGGCTTCCGCAAAGGCAGCAGCGAGGTGGGCGGTGACCGTCGGTCCGGGACGGGCGGCTTCGCGCTCATCGCGGACTCTGAACTGCCCCTGCTCTACAACCCGAATGAGGCGGCCGGCCGCGAGGCGCTGATCGTCCAGGCGAGTGCGTTCGACCGTGTGCGGTTCACCAGGTTCCGCCTGCGTCCTGGAGATGACGCGAGCTGTTTGAATCTGTATCGACCGACTAGTCCAGCTATCGTCGCGCCGGAGGCCGGGTTCATCGACGCCGGCCGCTTCACCTTCGCGCAATCGCTTGCGGCATCCGATGCGGAGCGGGCAAATCCGTGGCTGCTCCTGACGCGGCCCCCTGGGGACGGCCCCGTGCCTGTCGTGGCCGATGCGACGTCGCTCCAGTACGTGCTCCATGCGAAGCTGGGCGACACGTTCTCGATGGATATTGGCGCGGCAGAGCCCCTGCGGCTGCAGTTCGTGGCCGCGCTCGCCGACAGCGTGCTGCAGGGACAGCTGGTGATGTCCGAGGAGAACTTCGTCCGGCTGTTCCCGTCACAGCAGGGGTATCGTTTTTTTCTCATCGATGCGGCTGGCGTGACGACGCGCGATGGTGCTGCGCAGCTCGCCGGCACCCTGGAGCGCGAGCTCGCGAGTTTTGGATTCGACGCCGTCGCGGCGGCCGAGCGGCTCGAAGCGTTTCATCGCGTCGAGAACACGTACCTGTCGACGTTCCAGTCACTTGGCGGACTGGGCCTGCTGCTCGGCACCATCGGCCTCGCGGCGATCATGTTCCGCAACGTGCTCGAACGCCGCCGGGAGCTGGCGCTGTTACGCGCGGTCGGCTACGACCGCGGCCGGGTGACACAGATGATCGTGGCCGAGGCGCTCATGGTGCTCGGCGCGGGTCTGGGCGCCGGCGTCGTAAGCGCAGCGCTCGCGGTCGGTCCCGCCTGGATGGGGCGCGCGGGCACGCACCCGGGCGCCGGTCTGCTGGTTCTGCTGGGCGGCGTTGTCGCCGCCGGTGTCTTATCATCGGTCGTCGCAGCCCGGGCGGCGCTCAGCGGGGACGTGCTGAGCGGGCTGAGGGCGGAATGAGCACGTGCGACGTGCGATGTGCGATGTGCGATGTGCGATGTGCGGATGTGCCACGTGCGTACGTGCGACGTGCGTCCGGGCGACGTGCTTACGTGCGACGTGCTCGTACGGCGAGGGACGGTCGTAGCGCAGCCCTTCAGGGCTGCTTGAGGACAATTCATGAGAACACTGCCGGTATTAGCCGCTGCTGTTGCCTCGGCGCTCCTTGTGCAGGAGGCTGCCCTCGCGACGGCTCCCGACACCTCGTGGCTGCAGTGGGGTGGCGGGCGCCGCAACTTCATGGTCGAGGCCCCTCCACTCGCCTCGTCGTGGCCCGCGGCAGGGCCGCGCAAAATGTGGGAGCGCGCGCTCGGTGAGGGGCACTCCGCCATCCTCGCTGAGGGCAACCGCCTCTATACGATGTATCGCGCGGCCGGCATGCTGTCGGTGATCCGCCGAACGCAGACCGAAACGATCGCGGCGTTCGACGCGGCAACTGGCAAGGCCTTGTGGGAGCACACGTACGACTCCTCGACGAGCGGCCTCGACCTCCAGTACGGCGCCGGCCCGCACTCGACGCCGCTCATCGTCGGCAACACGCTGTTCGCGATCGGCAGCCGGATGGAGCTCTTCGCGCTCGACAAGAACAGCGGCACGGTCCTCTGGCAGCACGATGTGATCAAGGAGTTCTCCGCGCGGCAGGATGGCCGCGGGCATTCGCCCAGCCCGATCGCGTACCGTGACACCGTTGTCATCGCCGCGGGCGCACCGGGAGCGGCAGTGATCGCATTCGACCAGCGCACCGGGGCAGTGGCCTGGAAGGCCGGCGATTTCTCGACAGGCGCGGCATCGCCCGTGCTCATCGGCGTGGACGGCCAGGAACAGCTCGTGGTATCCGGCGCCGATGCCATGCTCGGCGTGAACCCGTCGAACGGCGCCGTGCTCTGGCGGCATCCCCACAAGACGGACTACGGCCTCAATATCAGCACGCCCGTGTGGGGGCCTGACAACACACTCTTCGTGTCGGCGGCGTACAACAACGGCTCGCGCCTTTTGAAGCTCGCGCAGGCAGGGGGCAAGACCAGCGTGCAGGAACAGTGGTTTCAAAACAGGATGCGGGTTCATATCGGCACCACGATCAGGCTTGGAGATTTTGTGGTGGGGTCGAGCGGCGACTTCGGCCCGTGTCCTACCGTGGCGGTTGACGTGAAGACCGGCCAGGTGCTGTGGCAGAACCGGGAGTTCGCACGCTCGACGTTCATCCACGCAGATGGAAAGCTCATCATCCTCGACGAGGACGGCAATCTCGGCCTGGCAACACCCGACCGGCAGGGTCTCAACGTCCAGGCAAAAGCGTCCATACTCACAAACAAGGCCTGGAGCGTTCCGACGCTCGTCGGCACCAGGCTGTACGTCCGCGACCGGGCGACAATGATGGCACTGGACCTGGGGCGGAAATGACGTGCGGCTGTAGCGCAGCCCGGGGCTGCTGGTCGTAGCGCAGTCCTTCAGGGCTGCTGACAGCGCAGGAACGACATCCGGGAGGACGCGCATGAAGAAACTGATTCTGGCATCGGCTGTGCTCTGCGGGGCGGTGGCGACGCTGTCAGCCGACAACTGGCCTCAGTGGCGCGGACCGCACTTGAACGGCACCAGCAGCGAGACGGGGCTGCCCCTCACGTGGTCCACCGCGACAGGCGAGAACATCGCCTGGAAGCTTGCGCTGCCGAGCCGCAGCGGTGCGACGCCGATCATCTGGAAGGACACGATCTTCCTGAACGTCGCGACCGCGGGCGATTCGGGCGAGCTCGAACTGTGGTCGATCAGCAGGACCAACGGCACGCTCGCCTGGAAGCGTCCGGTCGCTGCCGGCAACTTCAAGATCAACAAGCAGAACATGTCGTCGCCATCGCCCGTGACCGACGGCAAAGCGGTGTGGGTGCTGACCGGCCTCGGGATCCTCAAGGCCTTCGACTTCAAAGGCAAAGAGCTTTGGATGCGCGACATCCAGAAGGATTACGGCGCGTTCGGCCTCAGCTGGGGCTATGCCGCGTCACCACTCCTCCATGACGGCATGCTGTACGTCCCCGTGGTGCACGGGTACAAAACCGACGATCCGTCCTACGTCATGAAGATCGACGGCAAGACCGGAAAGACGCAGTGGAAGGTCGACCGTCCGACCGATGCCGTCGTGGAATCGCCCGATGCCTACACGACGCCGGTGCTCTTCACGAACGGCTCGGCGAAAGAAGTGGTGGTGACGGGCGCCGACGTCATCACCGGCCATGACCTCCTGACGGGCCGGGAGGTGTGGCGTGCCCACGGACTCAATCCAGGCAAAGCCCGTAACTACCGCATCGTAGCGTCACCGATTGTCGCCGCCGGTCTGCTGATCGCGCCGACGCGTATTCGCCCGATGGTGGCGATCAGACCGGGCGGCCGCGGTGACGTGACGACGACGCACACCGCATGGACGTTCGACCGGGGCCCGGACGTGCCGACCCCGGTCACGGACGGCAAGCTGCTCTACAGCGTGGACGATCG
Organism: Vicinamibacterales bacterium; assembly: GCA_035575695.1. Lineage (GTDB taxonomy): Bacteria > Acidobacteriota > Vicinamibacteria > Vicinamibacterales > 2-12-FULL-66-21 > JACDCA01. Next base: position 3,113 of record DATLXP010000001.1, on the reverse strand, counting down.
CGGGATCGTACATGCGCTCGACGCGCTGACGGGCGCGGTGGTGTACGGGCCCGAACGGCTCAAGACCGCCATCTACAGCGCCTCACCCACCCTGGCCGATGGCAAGATCTACGTCACGAACGAGGAGGGGACGACGTCTGTATTTGCCGCGGGTCCCAAGTTCGAAATTCTCGCGGAGAATGCCTCGGAAGAGTTCACGCTCAGCACCATCGCGGTCTCAAAAGGGCAGCTCTTCCTCCGGACCGAGAAGTTCCTCTACGCGATCGGCCGCAAGTAGCACGCTCGGCGTTCGGGCGTCACTTCTTGACGACACGCTCCAGCAGGTGGACGATGGCACCGTCCAGCGTCTCGGGCGTGTCGGTCTGCAAGAGCACGGGGATCAGCTCTCGAAGCTCGGGACTCTCAGCTTCGGTGAGGCGCGACACGTGCCCGGTGTCCGGCGCAAAATGCAAGGCGACCAGGGGAGGACGGTTCGGCGCGTCCAGCCAGGCCTGCAGGTGCCGGCGGGCGTAGACGTCCCATTGCTCCGCCCCGCAACAATAGAGCCTCCAGGGTGTGACCAGGCGAACGCGCGCCGTCAAATCCGTTGGCTGGTACGGCGGCTGCATCACGAACGGGACGCCCCACTCCCAACTGCTCCGTGGCACACCGACCAACAACAGCGTGCCTTCAGGAGCCGAGAGAGCTTCCTCGCGGACGCGTTCGACTGCGTTCCGGGAAATACGGGCCAGCGCATGCCAGTCTTCGAGCGTTGCCCGGAGTTGGACGACGTAGACGGCGACGACGGCGAGTCCGATTGTCGCCGCCATGATCCTGAGCCACGGTCGCTGGAGGCGGGGGACAACCGCGTCGGCAACCAGCGCGAGGAGAAACGCCCAGGCGACTGAGGCCAGGTATACGTGGCGCGGAGATTCATAGCCCGCGACCAGGATCGGCGCGACACCGATGGCCCACCACGCGACAGAGAAGCACAGGACCCGCCTGGTGAAGCGCGGCTCGCGCCACATCGCGAATGTGACCAGCGCGAGCAGAAAGACGGCCGCCCACACTTCCCAGCTCAGTATCGGGGAGAGATGCCCGACGGTCACCCGGAGTAAGTGTCGTTCGACCATGCCGAAGAAGGCCTCGATGTCGTGGACGCTGTCGATGCCACCGCGAACCGTATGCCCGAACACGGCGCGCCGCAGAGCAAGGTATCCCGCTGTCATCAGGATGAACGGCGTCCATGCGGCGACAGTCCACCACAGCGAGCCGCGGCGCTCGCGGCCGAGCACGAGTAGATCGTAGGCGGCGAGCGTCGCCACCATCGTGATCGCGTTCTGCTTGCTGAACAGCGTGATGAAGAAGAGTGCGAGTGCCGCGAGGTACGCCGCCGGCGGGTGGAAGATCGTCGCGTGCCGGCCGGCACCAAGCAGCGTCAGGTCGAAGGACTGTTGCGCGGGGGACCGACGGAAGTGCACGTACGCGAGAAACGTCGCCAGATAGAAAAACGCGGGCATCGAATCGACCCGGCCGGTGATCCACGCGACGCTTTCGGGCTGGGACGGGAGGACCGCAAACACGATGGCCGCGAACGCGGCGGCGACCGGCGACAGACCGACGGCCGCGCGGCCGATCGCCATGACCAGCAGGGCGTTACCCGCGTGCATGGCGATGTTGACGATGTGATGCAGTTCAGGACGATGCGGCGCCCACTTTCCAGTCAGCTGGTAGGTGAACGCCACGAACGGACGAATCTCATCCGGCGTGTAGCCCCAGATGTATTCCATCCACGGCATCACGAACCAGCGAGGAAAGGTCGTCCAGGACCGTTTCGCCAGGATCATGACGGTCCCGAAATCGTCCTGCGCGAAATAATCCCGGATCGACGAGAGATACGGCACGCACGCCGCGAGTACCACCGCGACGACGAGCCAGACTTTCCTGATGGGCGGCATGCTCAGGAAAGCTTGTACTTGAGGATGATGCCGATCATGCGAAATCCGGTAGACAGTGTCCCCTTGAAACTACCCGTGATCTTGGATTCGCCGATCCGTCCGCGATAGTTCACCGGCACCTCGATGATCTTGAGGTCGTGTTTCAACGCCAGGATCACCATTTCCGGCAGGAAATGCGAGGCCCCGACCGTCATGTGCTGAATGATGCGCTCGAGCGCGTCCTTGCGCGTCAGGCGGAACGTACACCCGCAATCGCTGAGCGACGGACCGTCGTAGAGCACCTGAACCATCTTGGCGACTGCCCAGTTTCCGAGCCGCAGAAACCAGCCCATGTTGGCCTGCTCCCAAATGAGCTCCTGCGTCGTCCTCGTGCCGCACACCATTTCGAAATCTTCTGAGTAGGCGAGCAGCTTCAGGATGTCCCGCGCCACGAACGTGCCGTCCGGCTCGCACATGATCACCAGATCGCCGGTCGCTTCCCGAAGCCCTCGACGCAGGGCGTGGCCGTAACCCTGTCTGGTTTCCTGAACGATACGCGCCCTCGTCAGCTGCGCTTCTTCCCGTGTTCGATCGCGCGAATTGTTGTCGACGACGATGACTTCGTCGACGATCCCCGTGGCGAAGAATTCCTCAACCGCCCGGCGGATGTTCGGCTCTTCGTTGTAGGCCGGCAGGATGACTGTGACGCTCTTGGAGCCGTACATAGAAGGGGCTGCCCGTTACTGGTCGCGCCAGGCCGAGGGCAGGTGTTTCGTGATCTCGATGGCCCCGAAGGCGGGAGTTTCCCTGGCGCCGTGGCGCCGCACCCAGACAGCCATTTCGCGAAGGCCCTCGGGGAGCGACACGTGTGTCCGCTCTCCGAAGATGGCGAGGACCTTCGCATGGGACGAATGGGCATGCTGAACCTCCGCCCGGGCGGGGAGGTGGGTGACCTGGGGTTCGGTACCCATCGCCTGTGCCACGGCAACCGCGAGGTCGGTGAGGGCCAGCGGCTCGTCCGCGCCGACGTTGAACACCTGGTTCCAGGCGCGCGGGTTGCCGATCGATTCAGCGATGAGCGGAGCCACGTCCTGGATGTGGGTGAAGGCGCGCGTCTGGGTTCCGTCGCCGAAGATGGTCATCGGGCGGCCCTGCAGGATCTGGTTCATGAAGATCCCGACGACATTGCGATAGCGG